>JACFMZ010000039.1 GCA_019455105.1 Bacteroidota bacterium
GTGCTGAATACACAATCCTTTTACGAGATAACTGCAAGCTATCTGAAAGATAAAATGGATCGATCTGACAGGGCAAATCGTATTCCTGATACTCTGTGGCTGCCTGATGTTATTTCTATGGTACCGCGTTATACACTGCAGGCATATTATCATACCTGGACAAAAAGTTTTTCGCAGTCATATCAACTTAAAGCAGATTATACAAATCAAATAACTCAGGCGCACAATATTAAGACCGGTTTTCTTTTAAAGTTAAACGATTTTAATTATGAAAATTATGCGGCAGAATCCGGGAGAAACCGAACCAATGAAATGAATGTGTTTAACGGCAAGCCTTACGAAGGTAATGTTTATCTGCAAGATAAAATTGAAACACCCGGGCTGATAGTAAACCTTGGTGTTCGTGCAGATTTCTTTAATCAAAATAGAAATGCACCGAAAAATATGTATGATCCTCTTGCGTTTGAACTTGCCACGCCGGGTCATGATCTCGGCGCGCCGTTAGGAATACCTGGAACGCCAGAAAGAGAACGGACAAAACTACAAGTGGCCATTGCACCGCGTATTGGAATCTCTCATCCGTTGAGCGAGAATTCAGTGCTTCATTTTGTGTACGGACATTTTTATCAGCGTCCTTCTTGGACAAAGATGTTCGGCTTTCCTTTCGTGAATTATACGTTAATCAGAGACAGTGTTCTAAATCCGTATGCAAAGCAGACAACCTATATGGATGAATGGCAGGGGTATTACGGCAACCCGAGTTTAGGATATGAAAGAACAATTCAATACGAGCTCGGTTTGGATTACAATATTGCAGAGATTATGAAACTTGATGTTACCGGATATTATAAAGATGCTTCACACGAAGCTGATGTTATTACCGGAGTGTATGCCGCTACGTATACTGCAACGAAAGCTTTAATGATTAGTAACTCAGGCTATTCCGATGTTCGTGGAATTGAAACAAAACTCGATTCCCGATTTGATAGTTTCTTTAATTTCGGATTAGGGCACGAAGTCTATTGGTCATTTAACGGTGAAGTGGGATTTAGCCGTTTGTATGAGCCGGGTTCAACAAATATTAATGTTCCAAAAGGATTGCGTCAGGGACGCGGGCCGTGGGGAAGTTATCAACGTGTAAAAGGCTGGGTAAGTTTTATATTCAAAAAAGATGAAGGCCCGGAAATTTTCGGAATTTATCCGTTCAGTGATTTTTCAGCTTATTCAAATTTTTGGTGGAGAACAGGAGATCAATATACTTATCATCCGCCGGGTGATATGTCGACCGAGCCGAACAATATGCGGTGGTTTAATTATTATAATATTGATCTGAACCTTTCAAAAGGTTTTGAAATATTTGGTGTGAGAACAGAATTTAGCGTTGATGTGAAGAATGTTTTTAATTTAAAATTCTTACGACTTCTCTATGGAGATGAGCTAACGCGGTATATGCAAAATCCTTCCCTGCCGGATAACGAGCGGCTTCCCAAAACAGTTGATTTTTCTCAACCGAATGTTTGGGAATGGTATTCGTATGAAGTTCCTCCGAGAAAAATATATTTTCAAATTAAAATAAATTTTTAATAAAGGAAGCACGTGAAATTACAAAATACTGTAACAACGAAAATACTTGTTCTGTTAGTGTTGGTCTTATTGAGTACATCGCTAACACAGTCGCAGGTTGTCTGGGGAAAACAAACCTTGAAACGCGGAAAATTGTGGTCAACAATATGGAATTCTCTTCAATATGGTGATCCCACGGAAACCCAAAACGGGTTTCATACGCTTGACTATCCCGGTTACTCAAAGGGTACCAATGTGAATGATGCATTAAATTATACGGAAGCAGCCGGGTACGCCATTTATGGCGTTCGTGATAATACGGCATATTCTTACACAATCAATTCCCGCTTTTTTCCTTCGTTGCAAGATATTTTTCCGATAGAGGAAGCAACATTGATAAAAAATTATAATCTGCAGGATATCGGTGTTGCGGGAGAAGAAATTGTTACCGGCGGTCATCATGTTAACGGACTTAATGTAGATGTTTCTCGAAGAAGTATGGTTTGGAGCTTTCCCGGAATTAATGATTTCATTATTCATGAAGTTACCATTACCAATAACGAGCTTTCTTCTGTGGACTCTATGTATTTCGGGTTACGTTACGGCATACGAATTACTCAACGTTCGGGAAGCCGGGGAGATGAAAAATATGGATGGGATCCCGGTGAAAAACTCTTTTATTTTTACGACGGCTGGAGTTTTCGTTTTCAGGATGAAGTTCCAATAGTGTATAATTTTGGAGTCGGTCCGTTGCGTGGTGATATCGGCGATGCGAGAGATATTTATCAGCAGGGAATTCGTGAACATGAACTTGATGCGCCGGGATATTTTACCGTGGCGGTTCTCGATTCAAGTAACGCTCATGTTTTTCAAAACATACTTGAACATACAGGGCAGGGCGTAACGGAAGGAGCCAGTACTGTTGATCAAATGTTTATCCAAGGCGCATCGTCGGCAGCGCGGGTGAAGGAAGTGATGACACATCAGCAGCCGCATATGTCCTGGGATTCTGCGCGCGCTCTTGGTGGTGAAGGCGGAAATAAGTATGAGCGCCGTCCTGAATTTCTTGTTAGTGTGGGACCCCTTTCTTTATCTCCCTTTGGTTCTGCTAAAATTGTTTTTGCCGAAGTAATTGGTGAAATGGATAGAGCAAAAATTGTAGAAGGGGGCGTTGCCAATATTGATTTAATGGCAACTGCGTCGCGGGATTCGATGTTGGCGCATGTTCGTGCCGCACGGCAATTGTATGCAAATAATTATAAGCCAGTTGTTTTTCCGCCGCCAACACCGACTGACGGTGAAAATAGTCTAAAAATTTCAACTATTCCCGGAGAAATAATTATTGAATGGCCGCCAATTCCTTCGACCTACAAAGATCCAATTTCCGGTCAAAATGATTTTGCCGGCTATAAAGTCTATCGTTCAACGTATTTTACTATCGGACCGTGGAAAGAGATCGCGGACATTAAAAAAGATTCTAACGTAATTAATGGTAAAGTTCGATACGTAGATAAAGATGTACCGTTCGGTGTCGGCAATTATTATTGCGTAACAAGTTACGATAATAATGGAAATGAATCCGGAAAAGTAAATAATAACCGGTTTCCTGTTTACCCATTGCGGGCGCCAAACAGCCAGTTCCCGAAAAATGTGTTTGTTGTTCCGAATCCTTTTTTGCAGCACAGCGGATTAACCGGGACTGGAGAACGTTACCGGATGGAATTTATTGGAATTCCGGCAAAATGTAAAATAAAAATTTATACGCTGGCCGGAGATCTTGTACAGGAATTATATCATGATGATGGAAGCGGATCTGAAGCATGGGGTAGTATTTTGCGATTAGATTATCAACTCAATAAATGGGCGCTGGGTATTTCACCCGGTGTTTATCTCTATCGTGTTGAATCGCTTGTTGACGGACACAGCGGTGAATCGTTTATTGGAAAACTTGCAATAGTGAAGTAATGGAGACTACAAGCATGCGGTATAAAAAAAATTATCTAATCAATATTTTGAGTTCCATTGTTCTTGGTGCTTCGCTTTTACAGGCACAGTCGGGAATTGCGCCGGTTGATATTGAACGATCCGGTCAATCCGGATGGCAATTTCTAAAAATCAACGGCGATGCTCGGCAAGCCGCGATGGGTGGCGCTTTTACCGCTATTTCGTTTGGTGACGCCGGCAGCGTGTTCGGCAATCCGGCAACACTGACAGATATTGGGAAAATTAATATTCAAATGAATGCATTACAATGGATTGCCGATATCAGCCACCAATCCGTCTCTCTTGCCGCCAACTTTGAAAATCTTGGCGTTGTTGGATTGAGTTTTGCCATGCTTGACTATGGTGATATTCCTGAAACAGTAAATATGCCTGGCGGAGCCAGCGGAACGACGCCGACAATAACCGGCAACACCTTTTCCGCGCATGATTATGTGACCGGAATTTCTTATGCAAGAAAAATTACCGACAAACTTTCAATTGGCGGAAACCTTCGATGGATGCAGGAAAAAATTGCAGGGTTTTCAATGAATAATTGGTCGCTTGATTTCGGCACAATGTATTACACCGGATTTCGGAGTTTACGTGTTGCCATTACGGCGAGAAATTTCGGACCCGATTCAAGATTCAGCGGCTGGAGCGAACAATATCAAACTGAATCCGATAATGTGCGTATGCCGTTGGATTTTCGCGCCGGAATAGCAATGGATTTTTTGGACGGTGAAGACAGTCCGCATTTACTTACGGCTGTTCTAGAAGGTGACCATCCTAATGACGGCAGGGAAAAATTTCATATTGGATTTAATTATGGTTTTGAAAATACATTTTTCTTCCGCGCCGGCTATAAATTTAATTATGATGTTCAACGATTTACTTTCGGAGCAGGAATAAATTATTCTTGGGGCGGAATGAATGCTACCATTGATTATGCCTATGTTGATTTTAGCGAGTTGATGCAAGTGCACATGTTTTCATTCGGATTTTCTTTATAGGAAAACATTTTCTGCCCAATCAATGCACATATTTTTTTTGAATTAGACGATGCATACTTTCTATGAATAATAAAGTTACAGTAATTGGAAGCTATAACACTGATTTTATCATACAATCGAAAAGAATTCCTGCTATAGGCGAAACAGTAATAGGGGGAAAATTTTCGCAAGGGAGCGGAGGGAAAGGTGCGAATCAAGCGGTTGCCGCTTCGCGTGCCGGAGGTAAAGTGAGTTTTATTTCCAGAATTGGAGCCGATGTGCACGGCGATGACGGCTTACAGCGGTTAACGGAAGAATTAATTAATACACACTATGTTGTTCGCGATGCGAACTCCCCGACCGGCGTGGCGTTTATTCTTGTTGATGAACGGGGTGAAAATAGCATTGTCGTTGCTTCAGGCGCCAATGCACAATTGCATGTTACGGATATTGAGAATGGAAAAACTGAAATCCAGTCAAGCAAGGTTCTTCTTGTTCAATTAGAATCTCCGCTTGAGCCGATTGCGAAGGCAATGCAGTTCGCCCGTGAACATGGAATAACGGTCATCTTGAATCCGGCACCGGCGCAAGCTTTAAATAAAACTATTTTGAGTTCTGTTGATATTATTACGCCGAATAAAATAGAAGCCGAGATGATTACCGGAATTAAAGTTGTTGATGAAGCAAGTTTACAAAGAATTTGTAAAAAGTTTTTTGAGTTTGGCATTACCTATGTTTTAATCACCCTTGGTTCACAAGGAGTATTTTTCGGCTCAACACATAGCATGGAATTAATTCCGGCATATAAAGTGCAGACTATTGATTCTACGGGTGCCGGAGATGTTTTTAACGGTTCGCTTGCGGCATTTCTTTCTGAAGGAATGGTTATTGAAAATGCAGTACAGCATGCCATTGCTGCTGCGGCTATTTCGATAACACGGTTGGGGGCGCAACATTCTGCTCCACATCGTGCCGAGATAGAAAAGTTTATTTCTCAATATTCAACATCGGAAATTGAATCAATAAAATAACTTTTAATTTCTCATCATTAACATGGAGGTTCACATGAAAATAACTAAACTATTTTTAGCAGCCTTTATTGGAGTGGTCTTTTTACTTCAAGGGATTTCTGCACAAAGTATTAAGAATATGACTCTTCTTGGTAACTACGGCAGAGGAGAGGGGGAATCAAAAGCCGTTTTTGCAGCCGGTTCATTGGTGTTTTACGGTCTTGGCAGCAAAGTGCAAATTGCTAGTTTTTCGAATCCGGCAAACCCAGTGAAGATTGCCAGCGTGCAATTATCCGATGTA
Organism: Bacteroidota bacterium; assembly: GCA_019455105.1. Lineage (GTDB taxonomy): Bacteria > Bacteroidota > Ignavibacteria > UBA10030 > UBA8401 > JACFMZ01. The sequence continues at coordinate 5,847 of JACFMZ010000039.1, forward strand.
ATTGAAGCATTAGTTCGGACTTCCATCAACTCTACGCAGTATGTAGTCGCAACCGGCGGAAGCAAAGTGTGGATTATCAATGTTCAAGATCCCACAAAACCGCTTCTTGTTTCAACAATAGATGTTGGGGCAGGTGCAACCTGTGAAGGAGTTGCTACCAGCGGTTCATATGCCTATGTCGCCGCGGGAGGTAGCGGTTTTAAAGTCTATAGTATTTCCACTCCCTCGGCGCCGACACTTGTTTCATCGATAGATAGTTTAGCGTACTGTGAAAGCGTTGTGATTTCCGGACAATACGCATACATTGCCGCAGGTTCGCGCAGTCATATTGTGGATATTTCCACTCCCTCGGCTCCAATTTATGTTGGAAGAATAAATGGATATGGCGGATATCATCAATATCTTAATGTTCGCGCCGGGTATGCATACATTTGTAACTATGATGCAAGTTTATCGGTGGTTAATGTTACGAATCCTTCCAGTCCGGTAAATGTTGTTGATATTCCATCGGGATATCGAACCGGCGGAATTGTTTTCGATGGTAATTATGCCTATGTGGCGGTTGGTGATTCGGGTTTAAAAATTTATAATGTTGCTAATCCGGCATCACCAGTCTTTACATCAAAAATATCAACAACCGGTAGAGCTGCTTTCGTGAGCTATGGTGCAATTACTATGGCTGGGACACCGACCGGGCATATCTTTGTAGCAAACCGAAATCCTGCACCGGGAATCAGCGCCATTAATGTATCTACTCCGTCAGCTCCGACAACCTCCGCTTTTCTTGCGGCTATTCCTGCGCCAACAGGATCTGCCTATTCGCCGTACTATTCAGATGGGAAAGCGTATGTAGCTTATGGGACCGCCGGTTTAAGAATTCTTGATGTTTCAAATCCGTTAAACGTTTCGCTGCTTTCTACTGCAGCGCTCGGCGGAGATTCTCGCGGAGTGGTGGTAGGCGGAAATTATGCGTTTGTGGCGGCACGCGATTCCGGAGTTTTTGTTGTGGATGTTTCAGCACCGGGTTCGCCTGTTAAAGTGAAAACTATTAAAACGCTTAATGCTCGTGGAATAGCCATCGGCGAAAATTACGTTTACGTCGCCATCAGCGACAGCGGGATGGGAGTTATTGATATTTCAAATCCTTCAACCGCTTCTATTGTTGCCTACACGGGAAAAAGTGTCTATGGAGAAAATGTTGCCGTCAACGGAAATATTGCCGGTATTACTGATTATGAACAAATAACATTTTATGATATCAGTAATCCAAACTCTCCTGTTAAGAAAGGCACCACGGGTTCATTTAAAACTGGTAATGAAGGGTTTGCTATTTCGGGAAACTATGCTTATGTGCCGGACGGTGATAGTTTGAAAGTTTATAATATCTCAAATTTAGATATGCCGGTTCTTCTTTCTAAAATTAAAACCGGAGGGTATGGTTATGTTACCTCAGTAGTCGGTAATTATTGTTATGTTGCATCCGAAGGAACGGGGGTAAGGGCAATAAATATTTCCAATCCTGCGTCTCCCGTTGAAGACGGTTACTATGACGGCGTCCCTCAGTCGCGCGGTTTAATGGCTGATGGAAAATATATTTATGTAGCAGAAAAGACTGACGGCCTTACGGTATATTCAAATGACCTTGTTACCTCGGTATCTAACAATAATTTATTAATTCCGGAATCTATAACGCTGCATCAAAACTTTCCGAATCCGTTTAACCCTACAACTTCAATAACGTTTGAGTTAAATAAATCTGCCAATACCACTTTAGAAGTGTATAATGTGTTAGGACAGCGTATTGAAGTTCTTTTGAATAAACAGATGCCAGCCGGATTGATAAGTGTACCGTTTAACGGAGCTTCGCTAACCTCCGGTATTTATATCTATCGGTTAAAAGCAGATGGTGTGACACTTTCAAAGAAAATGATGCTGATAAAATAATTTTTAATACGCATAGATGTACTGCGCAAGCTGTTTGTTGTTAATGGTAAAATATAATTCACTCTTTTTTAACATCTCCATATAAGGAGGTTTTATGAATCAAAGCATCAAGTTCATCATTTTTACTTTCGTATTGATGATGGGTATAAACGCTTTTGCTCAGCAGCCGCTCACAAATACTATTTCTGCGGTTGGTGTTTTAGGAACAAATAATTTTGTTACAAATACCAATTATACCGCACCGACACAATCAACATTCGCCGAGCCGGCAAGTGTTGTTATTGATCAAAACACGGGAAAGCTGTTTGTTGCGGACAGAGATAATAACCGTGTCCTGCGTTTTAGTTCATCGGCAAAATATATTAACGGCTCGTCTGCCGAAGCTGTTTTCGGTCAGGCAGATTTCGGTTCACGGTTGAAAGTTTCGCCCGAAACAATGAAAGAACCGAACAGTGTTTTTGTTGATAACAATGGACGTTTGTGGGTTGCCGATATGTCCAATAATCGTGTTTTGCGTTATGATAATGCATCCACAAAACAGAGCGTTTCTTCTCCGGATGCTGTTTTAGGCCAACCGGATTTTACCACCAATAGTGCAGGAACGACTGCCGCTAAAATGAGTGCACCGGCAAGTCTCTTTGTTGATAAGAATGGCCGATTATGGGTTGCTGACCGGGCAAATAATAGAGTTCTTCGTTTTGATAATGCTGCCGCAAAAGCAAACGGTTCTTCCGCAGATGGTGTGTTAGGTCAAAATGACTTTACTACATCAACGTCTGGAACAACCGCATCAACAATGAATGCGCCGTGGGGTGTTTTTTTAGATGATACCGGGCATTTATGGGTTGGTGATAGAAAGAATAGTCGTGTATTACGGTTTGACAGCGCAGCAACAAAAAATAATGGTGCAAATGCAGACGGAGTATTAGGGCAGACAACATTTACGACATCAACATTTTCAAAAACTCAATCAGGGTTAGGAGAGCCGCGCGGTGTTTCAATGGATGTTTTAGGAAGATTATACGTGGCGGATGAAGGAAATAACAGAGTTCTTGTGTACAACAAAGCGGCGATGAAAGATAACGGAGCCAATGCAGATTTTGTTATTGGCCAGGTTGATTTCTTTATAGACGCCGGCCCGAATCCGCCAAATGCGGCAAGTTTGTATTATGCTGTTTCTGTTTATGTTGACCCGATGAGCAGCAATGTATGGATTCCGGATCTTGGAAATCACAGAGTTTTACGCTTTGATATTGGACCTCCGGCTGCCGTTGGCGTGTTAGGAACAAGCAATTTTACCACCAATACAGATTATGCTTCGCCGTCGGACTCAACCTTTGCAGAACCGTCGAGCGCAGCGATAGATCCGATAACAGGAAAATTATTTGTTGCGGATAGAGATAATCGCAGAGTATTGCGGTTCAGTTCTGTTTCAAAATATGCTAACGGAGCGAAAGCTGAAGCTGTATTAGGTCAAGCGGATTTTATTTCAAGAGTAAAAACTACGCCTGCCACAATGAATGCACCGAATGGTGTTGCTGTTGATGCTGAAGGAAGATTATGGGTTGCAGACCGGGATAATAATCGAGTACTTCGATTTGATAATGCTTCAATGAAGGCAAGCGGGTCAGCTCCGGATGGAGTTTTAGGACAGCCCGACTTTGCAACCATTACCTCAGGCGCAACCGGCGGAAAGATGAATGCACCGGCGAGTGTGTCTGTTGATGTTAACGGACGGTTATGGGTTGCGGATAGAGGAAATAACCGTGTGCTTCGGTTTGATAATGCCGCCACAAAAGCAAATGGGGCATCTCCAAACGGTGTATTAGGACAATCTGACTTTTCTTCAACTTCAAGCGGAACAACAGCAGAATCAATGAGCGCACCGTGGGGAGTATTCATTGATTTTTCAGGGCGGTTATGGGTTGCAGACAGGGGAAACAGCCGAGTACTGCGATTCGATAATGCCGCGGCGAAATCGAACGGAGCTTCTGCAGACGGCGTGTTAGGCCAATCGACCTTCACTTCTTCAACATTCTTAAAAACCCAATCCGGATTGGGCGAACCGCGTGGAGTGTTTGTAGATGCCGCAGGAAGATTATATGTTGCCGACGAGGGGAATACTCGTATTATGGTGTATGATAGTGCTGCAACAAAAATAAACGGCGCAAATGCGGATATGGTGTATGGACAAGTAGATTATAATTCTGATAATGCTGCAGCTCCACCGACTATTAACAGTTTAAATTATCCTTTATCGGTTTTTGTAGATAATGTTACCAGTACCGTGTGGATTCCGGATGCTTATAATCACCGCGTTCTTCGGTTTGATGGCCCGAACATTACCGTTACAGCACCGGCTGCTCCTCAAATTCTTGATATTACTCGCGGCGCAGGTCAAGTTACAGTACGATGGAAAATGAACACGGAAGGTGATTTTGTTCGATACAGAATTTATGCCGGGAATTCTGCAAATCCGACGACACAGGTAGATTCAACAACCGGCGGGAAAATTGACACTGTGAAAATTATAACAGGATTAACAAATGAAACAAAATATTATTTCCGTATTACGGCTGTTAATATATACGGAATGGAAAGCGGATTCAGTAATGAAGTCAATGCTACTCCGTCTCTTACCAATGTAGCGATGGAACAATCATCACTTCCGTCAAATTATTCACTTGCTCAAAATTATCCGAATCCGTTTAATCCCACGACAACCATTAACTTCGGATTACCGGAAGTCAGCCGGGTATCATTAAAGATATACGATCTGCTTGGCAGAGAGGTCGCAACGCTCATCAATTCAGAATTATCGGCAGGATATTATAATTATCAATGGAATGCTTCCGGTTTATCGAGCGGAGTGTATATCTATCGTCTCAATGCTGTATCAAGTAAGAAAAGTGCTCTGCATAACTTTACTCAAGTAAAGAAACTTACGCTGCAAAAGTAAAAGCAGAGAGGTTTTTTGATAGCCCTTGAAAGGTAATTTTTTGTTGTAAGAAGATATCTTGAAAAATAGTTTCTTCCTAACCCTTTCAAGGGTTTTGTTTATATCATAAGAAGGATATTTTAAATTAATTTATTTTTTATGTATCCTGATAAAAAGCCGTTATAATTACGGTAAATATTCTGTTGAGAGATTATTTGAAATACTTATGAAATATCTAAATGAAAATTGTTTCTTGGTTGCTTTAATAATTATTTTGTTCTTTTCACAATCAGGATTAGCGCAAAAGACGAATACGCCATTATTCCTTCCCGTTGCAGCACCTTCTTTTGTGGAAGTGAAAGACGTACGAGGGTATAATGCTTTAGTTCTTGTTCCCTCCAACACATCGCAGGTAATAAACGGAAAATATCCCGCAATTCTTTTTCTACACGGTATCAGTGAAAGAGGCAATAACTTAAATCTCTTAAAGCTGAACGGCTTTCCAAGAAATCTTGAAGGTGATGAACAGTTTCCATTTATTTTTATTATGCCGCAGTGTCCGATAACTACAGAATGGTATTACACAAATGCAGATAATGTCACGGCGATGAAGAATTTTCTTGATGATATTCTTGCCAAGTTCCCTGTGGATTCGAGCCGTCTGTATATCACCGGTTTAAGCATGGGAGGAATAGGTTCATGGTATTTTGCTATTAACTTACCGTCACGATTTGCCGCGCTGGTTCCTGTTGCATTCCGAGGTGATGGATGGTCGCCGGCACCGGCGAAAGATATTCCTGTGTGGGCGTTTCATGGGGCAAAGGATAATGTTATTCCACTGTCGAAAGCGCAGGAGCTTGTCGATCAATTTAAATCCGACGGCGGAAGTGTTCGATTTCAAATTTATCCCGACGGATGGCATGACAACTCAACGTGGGGCGTTACCTATAATAACCCGGATGTGTACGATTGGATGTTGAGAAAAAAAAAGGTGATTGTTTCAGCTCCAAAGAATAATGCGGATGAAAATGTTCCCAATAAATTTTTGTTAGAACAAAACTTTCCCAATCCATTTAATCCGACAACAATAATTCGTTATGGAATTTTTGGGAATAAAAACGGTGATAAGGTATCCGTAACTTTAAAAGTTTATGATTTTCTGGGAAGGGAAATACAAACACTTGTTAATGCCAATCAAACGGCGGGAACCTATGAAATAACCTTTGATGCATCAAAAATTACCGCGGGAATATATTTCTATCGCCTGCAAGCCGGTACACTGGTTTCTGTTAAAAAAATGATGCTTATTAAATAATACACGTTGTGCAATTGTGAAAAAAATAAAATTTATATCTCTCATATTCATACTAACGCTCAGCGCTGTCAGCCAAAAAAATGTTACGGGTAAACCGGACGCCCAGCAGCTGGCTGCATTCATGAATGAACAAATTGAATGTGAAAACTATGTATTCCCTCCCGGCCGTTTTCCACACACTCACTGGAAGAATGCATTGAACGTTGAAGCGTTGTTCGGGAAAATGGCGCTGACTGTTTCTTACTTTAACGAAGCGTTTCAGAAAGTAGCGGCGGCGGAAAAACCGGGGCGCTACGGTGCGGTGATAGAGGCGGTAACTCCTTCAGGGTTTGTTATAAAGCGTTACATTACATTGTTCTGTGCAAAAACAGAATTTGATGATTACAGCGTAAACGTACCAATCACAATAAATAATCTCGCCGGCTATAATATTTCAAACTTTGCATGGACTATGTATTCGCACAATGAAGAACATTTCTCTTTCGGCAGTTTAAAATATTTTCCCGCGAAAGATCCGGATGCAGCGATATTTTTAGCTGGACTTTCACAAATAGATTCAACGTCATTGTGGTATGAAACACCGCGTATCAAAGACCGCCAATGGTGGATTACTTTGAAGGGAAAGCTTAGCGGAAAGTCGGAGATAAAAAATCCATTAAAAAAACCTTTATATTCTCCGACATCTGTATCAACCGTTTTAAGTGACTTACGCACTGAGGCATCGCGCTATGATTCGGCGAAAATAGAAAACGTAAGAACGGTATGCAGCGAGTGGAATGAGAAGGGCGGGGTGCCGAATGTTACGTTAATAGTTCATAAAGGAAAGATTATTTTCTATGAAGCATTTGGAACGGATGAAAACGGAACGCCGTTAACAAAAAATTCACTCCGATGGATGGCTTCTATTACAAAGCTCCTCACTGGTTCGCTGGTAATGCAGTTTGTTGAGCAGGGAATTATTAATCTTGATGCCCCGGTCAGTACGTATCTTCCGGAGCTTTCTGGTGCCAATGCTGATAAACTTACGATTCGAACTCTTCTTAATCATACCAGCGGTTTGCAGAATTCCGGTGATTGGGCATCCGATTGGAATGTTTCACTTGAAAACCAGATTGCCGAAATATTTCCATCGCTGCATGTGGGCGAAACATTTTCATATCATCGTGCGGGATATGCGGTAGCAGGAAAAATAATTGAAAGAATTACAGGGCGAGCTGTTCCATATTTATTCCAGGAATATATTTTTCAGCCGCTCGGCATGTCGAGTGCATATAGCGATAATACGTACGGCGGATTATATTGTTCCGTCCTTGATCTTGCAAAGTTTGGACAAATGCTTTTAAATAAAGGCATTTACAACGGGTATCGATTTTTCTCGCCGTCAACATTTTCAAAAATGCTTCCTCTGCCTCTTTCCCAAACAAATAAAAAATGGGGAGCAGGAACCACTTTGATGGGCGGCTACGGATTAAGTGAAGAGACCTTCGGTCACGGCGCGGCATCGGGCACGATATTCCGCCTTGACCCTAAAAATGATTTAATCATAGTATCGGCACGAAATCGTGAAGGAAAATTATTTCACGAATATGAAAATAAACTGCTGAAAAGCTGTACCGCTCTGATTACCAAATAATTATACGCTTAGTGAAAACAGAAAATAAAATAATTTATTCTCTTTATTCCAGGAAGGAAGCGGGGCAAATTCAATTATTGTTTCCGGTTATTCTGCTGGTTTCAATTTTTTCTGTTCTTCCGTTACTGTGGGGTATTTATCTCGGTTTCACCGATTACCGATTAGGCGATTCAATTTCGTTTAACGGTATCGATAATTATATTCAATTATTTCAGGATGAATATTTTTGGAATTCATTTAAGGTTGGAATGATATGGACGTGTATTGTTACGGCGCTGCAGGTAGGGTTAGGACTGGGACTTGCGCTTCTTCTCAATGCAAAAATTCGGTTTGCATCATTATACACCGTGCTTGCGCTGATTCCGTGGGCAACACCCCCCATTATTCGTGGAATTCTTTGGCGGCAGATGTATGAGCCGAATACCGGCGCCGTAAATATTCTATTACAAAGCGCGGGAATAATTTCTTCGCCGATAAATTGGTTGTCTAGTTTCGAATATGTTATTCCTGCCGTTATTGTCGCGGGAGTCTGGGGAGAAGTTTCAAAGGCAGCAATATTTTTATTAGCAGGGCTTCAAACTATACCCAATGATTTATATGAAGCGTCAATGATTGATGGTGCGGGTCTGTGGAATCGATTTTGGCATATTACCCTTCCGGTTCTAAAACCTGTTTTGGCGGCAATTATTTCGCTGACCTTTATGTGGAACTTTAATACGTTTGGTATTATCTGGGTGTTAACACAAGGAGGTCCGGGGGGATTAACACGGCTTCCGATGCTGGCGGCTTACGAAGAAGGATTTCGCTACGGATATATCGGCTATGCTGCAGCAATTGGAAATGTTATGGTTATTATTCTTACCGTTATGCTTTTTGCGTATCTTCGATTTCAGCTTCGTGAAAGAAAAGAATTATGATAAAATTGAAATTGATAACGAACATTCTCATTCACGGTTTAATTATCGGTTATCTTCTTTTTTTATTATTTCCGTTATTTTGGGTGTTGGCGAGTTCTTTAAAATCTACGCAAGAAATTTATTCCGGATTGGCGGCAATTTTGCCTAAAAAAATTTCTTTTGAACATTACCTCTCTGTTATCAATGGTCAGCAGATTTTTCGAAGTATGTGGAATAGTCTTATCGTCGGTGTCCTTTCAACAATTATTGTTATTGTGCTCTCTGTTCCCGCTGCCTATGCAATGGTTCGTTACAAATCAACAGTAAACAACGTTATCTTAGGCTGGATTCTTGCTTCACAAATCTTTCCGGTGATTCTGGTAATGATACCGTTGTATATTTTATTGCGCCATCTCGGTTTAACCGATTCGCTGACGGGACTTACGATAATTTATATTGTCTGGTCAATACCATTTGTTCTGTGGATGATGCATGGATATGTAAAAAGCATACCGTTAGAATTAGAAGAAGCGGCTGTTATTGATGGTGCAAGCCGGCTGCAGGTTATTTACAAAATATTATTGCCGCTTTTACTTCCGGCAATCGGTGCATCGGCGTTGTTTGCATTTATATCTTCCTGGAATGAGTTTTTCTTTGCATTCGTTCTAATGAAAAGTCCGTCGTTAGTAACTCTTCAAGTTGAATTAGCGCGATATACCGGTATGGAAGGTCAAGCGCGAACCGGACCGTTGGCTGCCGCAAGCATATTAGCCACAATTCCTTCAACAGTACTATTTTTGTTTATGCGTAAATGGTTTACAACAGGATTAGTCTCCGGGGCTTTAAAGGGATAATGAAACGTATTCTTTTCATCGCGCTTATCGTCGGACTGTTTTTGGCAGTCGGTTATTTTCTTATACCGGGAAAAGGGGAGCAAAAAGAAACTCCCTTAAAGTTTTTTAGCTTAGCTTGGCAGGAAGGAACTATTGCTGTAAATAAATCAATTGTTGATGAATGGAATAATACTCATTCTGATTTAAAAATTGAATACGTTCAAGGTACATGGAATTCTGCACATGATTATTTAATAACGACTTTTGAAACAGGAGATGTTCCCGATATTTTCCATTATGAATCATCTATCATTACTGACTATGCGATGCGCGGATATCTTACTGATCTTTCTCCGTATATTTCGCCCGATATGAAAAGCGACATTCTTGATGTTGCCTGGGCTACGGTAACCAGACCAAACGCCGAGGTGAGCGGTATCCCGTTTCTTATAGAATCACTAGTTGTTCTTTATAATAAATCTCTTTTTGAAAAAGAACAGATAACGCCGCCGACGCGCGAACATCCATGGACCTGGGACGATTTACGAAAAGCGGCACGGAAACTAACAAAAGACACAACAGGAGATGGAATTATTGATCAGTACGGCGCTGGATTCGGGCTTCGTAATTCGGCGAATATTATTATGAATACGTCAATGAGTTTCGGAGGTTCGTTTTTTAAAAAAGAAGGAAATCAATTTGTTGTAAAAGTAGGAGACGAAGAAAAAAAACTCTTACAGATAATTGTGGATATGATTTATAAAGAGAAATCCGTTTCTCCTGCAAGTATTGGAGAAAGCGGAGCTGGAATGATTCCGGGATTTTGTGCCGGCCGCTATGCAATGTTGGTGGGAATCGGATCGTGGGGACGCCAGCAGGTAGTGGAGAGCGCTTCAAAAAAATTTCGTTGGGGAGTTATGCCTCCCTTAAAAGCAAAAACACAAACGTATGGTGCAAGTACACAAACATTAAGTATTCCTAAAAAATCAACACGCGCAAAAGAAGCGATGTTGTTTATTGATTTCATGTTAAATTCTAAAAATACAGCCCGTCTGGCATTAAATGATTGGATGATTCCCGCAAGAAAATCGTGTCTTGAAATGCCTGAGTTTCAGGACTCAGCCAAAGGATGGGATGTTACCTGTTCTGCGGTTTCAACTCTCGGTGTAGGTCCCTGGCTTGGTATGCCCGGTTATAATGAATGGAAATCCCGTGTAGCAAATCCCGTATTGCAGGAATTATTTGCCGGACGAATTACTGTGGATGAAGCCGCACAGCGCATAGACCATGAAAGCAAAAATATTTTATTACGTTATAAAAAATACGGAGAAACGTGGTAATGACATTACAGGAGAGAGCACGCGGTTCGTTTATTGGTCTTGCGGTCGGTGATGCGCTGGGAGGTCCCACGGAAGGAAAAACTCAAGAGGAAATTGTTTTAAACTGGGGAAGAGTGTTAGATTTTATTTCTGCTGAACAAAGTGGAAGTGATGATACAGAATATGCCCTCTTTAATGCAAAGTTATTATTGCAGCATAAAGAGAAATTAACTTCATCAACCATTGCTGAGGCGTACCGCAAAGATATTATTAAAGCAGAGAATACATATAAAGGGGCCGGTTTTAGCGAAATGATTGCGATTCATAATTTATTGAATAAATTTCAGCCTCCTGCAACAGGACAACATGTGCATAGCTGGAGCGATGGAGTTGCAATGCGGGTTGCCCCGTACGGAATTGCCTCCGCAGGAAATCCGCAATTTGCAGCGCACCTTGCAAAAGAGGACGGCGTGGTAACAAATTCCGGAGAAGGAATTTACGGCGGACAGGCTGTTGCGGCGGCAATTTCCATGGCTATGCTCGGCGTATCCCTTGAAGAAATTATTCAGGCAGGAATGAATGTCATTCCGAAAGATTCCTGGACGTTCAGTTCAATTCAACGCGCAGTAAAAATCGGATTTGATTCAACCGATATATGGAGTTCACTGAAACCATTATATGCATCAATTGCCTGCACCTATTATTTTTGGACAGATATTGCACCGGAAGCTGTCGGACTTGCTTTTGGCATTCTTTCAGCAGCGCGCGGTCATATTAAAGATTCAATACTGGGTGCGGTAAATATTGGAAGAGATACAGATACCATTGCTGCCGTTACCGGAGCAATTTGCGGTGCACTGCACGGTATCGATGCCATTCCAAATGAATGGAAAAGTCACGTTCTTCTTTCCGGTGGCAGATGTATTAGCGCTGTTAAAGGAATGAAAATACTTGATACCGCCGATGAACTTGCATTATTAGCGCAGTCGTGGAGTAAAAAATCATGAGCGCCACAAAACAGCGTTCACGGAATGCCATGCTCGGTTTAGCTGTCGGCGATGCAATAAGCTGGACTTCTATCTTTCACCGAAGTTTTCTTCTGCCGAAGTGGACAAGAAGAATCCGCCGGGAAATTGAAATCTCATCGGAAGACAATCATGTTATTGTTATGCCGATGCCCTTTTCATTAAATCAACCCGTACAGCATTTTGATATTTCACCGACAGATAAAACAGAATGGGCGGCATTTACCGCTGAAAATTTGTTAAAGAAAAATTCATCGTACGAGGAAACAATACGGCATGAATGGAAGAATCTTGCAGAATCGAAAGAAACCATTCGGGGTGCGATAAGTACGCAGGCTGCGTTACAAAATATACGGAATGGAATTCTTCCTCCTCAAAGCGGAAAGCAAAATCCGCATTATTTTGATGATGGCGCAATGGTGCGGGCAGTACCAATCGGCATTATCTGCGGCGGAAATCCAAAGGAAGCAGCGCGATTAGCGGCGCTGGATGCTTCGGTGACAAACAGTGAAGATGGAGTCTGGGCGGCACAGGCAACGGCTGTATTATTAAGTTTACTGTGTTCAGAACAAGAATTTCAACAGGCTTATGAAGCTGCTATTATGCAGCTGCCAAACAATTCATGGATACGGCGAATAGTTGATGATGCAATAAAAATTTCAGCATTGAGTAGTAATTCAATATTCTCAATTCTTCCTGTTCTGCACAATAAAATTGTGAATAGAGAATACAGTTACGGAAATATAGCACCTGAAACGTTAGCGCTGGTGCTTGTGATCGCTAAAGCTCATCATAATAATTTTGAAACTGCCGTTACAACGGCTGCGGCTTTTGCAAAAAGCGGCGAAACGCTTCCGGTAATTGTCGGTGCTGTTGTCGGCGCAATGCAGAAAACTGAATTTCTCTCTGAACACTGGGTTACTTCCGTTCAATTAATGAAGGGCATCGGCATTCCTTCGTATGCAGAAAAAAATTATTTAGAACTTGTCGAACGAATATCCTTGACTGCGGAAAAGGATAAGTAACGATGAAAATCTCGTGGATTGAAATACAAGACCGGATACCATACGAATTACGACAATTGGAAGAAGAAGGAAATGCCATTACATTGCTTAGTGATGAATGGAAAACAATTTTGTTGTCTGTTCAAAATAAAAAGCAATTTCAGGAAAGGGCAGCTCTGTTTTATCAAAAAATCGGAAAACTATCTTCTGATAAAGTAAATAAAAAAAATGAGCCTTCCGAATGGGACGATATTGTTCAACAGTGGACCAAAGAATTTAAATCAGCTCCGTTGCTTTCTTCCTCTTTTGTTGAAGAAAAAATTCTCGGAGGCTGGCTTGGAAGAAGCGCCGGATGTTTGCTCGGTAAGCCGGTAGAAAAAATTCCACGCTCAGGAATTATTGAATTGCTTTCTTCAAACGGAACGTGGCCAATTAAAGATTATATAACCGGGCTTGGAATACCGGATTCTCTGCTCCAGAAATATCCGTGGAATAGACACAGCGGGAAAGAAAGCTTAAAAGAAAATATTGTGTGCATGACGGAAGACGATGATATGAATTATCCGATGTTGAATTTGTCTGTGCTGGAGCAGTTTGGAGAAAATTTTACCACGGAAGATATTCTTCAAACATGGATGTCAAAAGTTCCGGTTCTGGAAACATTTACCGCTGAACGGATAGCATATATTAACGCTCTTAACGGAATTACGCCTCCCGAAACGGCAATAGAAAAAAATCCTTATCGCGAATGGATCGGCGCACAGATTCGAGCCGATGTGTGGGGATGGAGTTCTCCGGGGCAGCCGGCGCGTGCAGCACAGTTTGCCTGGCGTGATGCGAGATTGAGCCACGTTCGAAACGGAATATACGGTGAGATATTTTTTGCGTCTCTGTTAGCGGAATGTTTTATCCAGTCCGATTTAAGAACAAGTATTACGAATGTCCTCCAGATGATACCTCCCCATTCGCGTTTTGCAGCGGCAATTCGTTTTGTGCTCTCAATGCCTATTCAGAAATTATCTTGGGATGAAACCGTTGATGAGCTTTATAAAGAATTCGGCGGCTATCATTGGGTTCATACCATTAATAACGCAGCGCTTGTGGTGGCAGCGTTACTTTCTTCAAACGGAGAATTTGAGAAAGCTGTTTGCAATGTTGTTATGGGCGGCTGGGATACGGACAGTAATGGAGCAACCGTCGGTTCAATAATGGGAACTCTTTCGGGTGCAAAAAATCTTCCTTCAAAATGGATTGAACCGCTAAATAATAGAATACGATCAAGTATAAAGGGATTTGACAATTCTTTATTAAGTGACCTTGCAAAAAGAACTGCCGCAGCGGCAAAATATTAAAATTCTACCATTAGGAAATTTAGAAAACCATAAAATTCATTTACAAAGCTTACCAATAATTGCTAAAAAGTAACTCTATGCCAGTAAAAAAAAATCTGACAAAAAATAAAAAAAATATTGAAGATCGCGCCCGAGCTTCTCTTGTTGGTCATGCTATCGGCGATTCTTTCGGTGATATTGCTCGTTCACCCGATTACCATTTGCAATATGGAATAACGACGGACTTTTCCGAAAAACCGGCGCCGGGAACAGATGATACGGAATTTGCTTTATTAACGGCACACACGCTAATAAAAGCAAAAGGAAAGCTAACGGATGCTCACGTACTTGAGAGTTGGAGAAAACATGTTCTTCCTCTTGCGGAGTTAAAACGAGGCGGCGCCAGCGAAAGAGAGGCAGCTGCAAATATACGGCGCGGCGTTCTTCCTCCTTACTCGGGAATATATAATTCTCATTATATGAGCGATGGCGCTGCAATGCGCGTTACGCCTATCGGTATCGCGTGTGCGGGCGACCCTGTCCGGGCAGCAGCTTTGGCAGATATTGATGCACGCATTAGTCACTCGCGAGACGGTCTCTGGAGCGCTCAAGTAGTGGCTGTTGCCGTATCGTTAGCAATGGTCGATGCTTCAGTAGATGAAATCTACGATGCGGCTGTAAAAATATCTCCGAAAGATTCCTGGATGAGATTTGCGCTGGCAAAAACCTGGAATATTATTCAAGAAAGGAAAACATTGGAAGAGGCATGGAAGCCCCTTCATGATGCTTTATGGACTGAATATAAATCTGTTGCGCCGGAAGCTGTCCCTTCCGCATTGGCAATTTTAAAATTGACAAACGGCGACTTTAAACGGGGAATTATATACAGCGGAAATTTTGGAAGAGATGCCGATACCATTGCGGCAATTGTCGGAGCAATTAGCGGAGCAATGAACGGTATGTCCGCTGTTCCGCAATCATGGGTTAAAAAAGTACGTGTAACAACCGGCGTGTGCCTTCCGTTTACAAAAGGGATGGACCTCTTTAAAGTAGCAAGTCAGTTAGCTGATTTGATTTAAGAAATCAAAATTTTTATGATTGTTCCAACGTTGTAAAACATATTCAAATTACCATAAGTTGTTGTATGAAAATTCAAAAAGCCATATCGATTTCCGCCGGACGTACGGGTGAAGGCATTCGTTCCGATTGTTTTGTTCAGTTTACCGTAACAAAAAAAGATGGAATTAAAATTGAACTTCACAGTAAAGTGGCCTCTTTGTACGGTCATTCTATACGCACGCTGGTTGCTGATGTTGTTCATTCTTACGGAATTATCAACGCAATCGTAAAGATAGATGACCGCGGCGCAGTTCCTTTTGTTCTTGCTGCTCGAGTTGAGACAGCAGTAAAGCGCGCTTTCCCGGAGCAAGAAAAAGCATATTATACTGATAATAAAATAACAGCGCGAGTAAATATTATTGATCGACTGCGACGGACACGATTATATCTGCCGGGCAATGAACCTCATTATTTTTTAAATGCCGCACTCCATAAACCGGATGCCGTAATTTTGGATCTTGAAGACAGTGTTGCGCCGTCGGAAAAAGATGCTGCCCGGATTCTGGTTCGAAATGCGCTTCGGACTGTTGATTTTGGAACATCGGAAAGAATGGTGAGAATCAATCCCTTTCCGTTAGGAAAAAAAGATCTACAGGAGATCGTTTCGACAAACGTTGAAACAATTTTAATCCCAAAATGTGAATCCGCCTTGCACATTCAATCGGTTGAAGATGAAATTGAAAAATGCTTAAAGCGTCACAATAGACAGCATCAAATCTTTCTGTTGCCGATTATTGAAAGCGCACTCGGCGTTGAGCGGGCATTTGAAATTGCAACGGCAAGTAAAAATATCTGTGCATTGGCAATCGGTTTAGAAGATTATACGGCAGATATCGGAGTTGAACGAACGAAAAAGGGAAATGAAAGCTTATTTGCCCGTAGCGCGATTATTAATGCTGCAAAAGCAGCAGGAGTGCAGGCTCTTGATTCTGTTTTTTCGGATGTGAATGATGAAGAGGGGTTAAGGCAAAGCGTTAGCGAAGCAAAGGCAATCGGGTTTGAAGGAAAAGGATGCATTCATCCGCGTCAGATAAAAATTATTCATAATGCATTTTTACCGTCGCCGGCGGAAATTGACTATGCACGAAGAATTATTGAAGCTTATTACACGGCAAAAGCCAGCGGAAACGGCGTAGTTGCGCTCGGCTCAAAAATGATAGATCCGCCGGTAGTAAAAAGAGCAGAAAAAATATTAATGTTGGCAAATACTAATACACGGTAAAATGAATTATGGCAAAGCAACCCAACATAAAATTTGTTAAAAATGCCGCCGGCCGAATTGTGCCGACAATTGTGAACGGTATTTCCATGCCTCCTTTTAAGGGAGTAAACAAATTCCGCCCTGATAGAACGATGGCATCGCCGAAAGTCAGAAGCTGTATTGATTATCCGTCGGATGGTAATAAACTTCTGCCAAATTTAAAAGAAGCACTCAAAAAATGCGGTCTGAAAAATGGAATGACTATATCAACTCATCATCATCTGCGTAACGGGGACGGACTGACCAATATTTTATTTGATACCATTAAAGAACTTGGAATAAAAAACATCCGCTGGTTTCCGAGCGCTTCTTTTTCATGTCATTCGTATTTGCAAAAATATTTGGAAGACGGAACCATTCATCATATTGAAGGAAGTATGAACGGACCGTTAGGGCAATATGCTTCTGAAGGAAAGATGAAGGGGATGGGGGTACTGCGCTCTCACGGGGGACGCTATCGTGCAATTCAAGATGGTGAAGTTCATATTGACATTGCCGTAATAGCGGCGCCATCTGCCGATGCGTTTGGCAACGCCAATGGCGTAAGCGGAAAATCCGCCTGCGGTCCGCTGGGATTTGCCCTTGGAGATTCTGAATACGCCGATAACGTAATAATAGTAACAGATACACTGGTTGAGTTTCCCTGCGTTCCGTGGCATATTCAGGGAAACAATGTTGACTATGTCGTACAAGTCGAATCGCTTGGTGATCCGGAGAAAATTGTTTCTGGAACAACACAGGTCACCAAAAGCCCGGATAGAATTCTTATTGCTGAGTATATTGCACAATTTGTTGAAGAAGCAGAAATTATGAAAGATGGATTTTCTTTTCAAGCCGGCGCCGGAGGAATTAATCTTGCATTTCTTTTATTATTAAAAGAAAAAATGAAATCCAAAGGAGTAAAAGCACGGTTTATTCGCGGCGGCAGTACACAATATCTTACGGAAATGCTTGAAGAAGGATTAACGGATTACATTCTCGACGGTCAGGCATTTGACCGTGAAGGAGTTTGTTCCTTAAAAAGAAATCCTCACCATATCAACACCTCTCCCTTTACGAGTTATAATTTTCATGGGAAAGGAAATTTTGCTTCAATGCTTGATGTGGTGGTGCTCGGTGCCACAGAAGTCGATCTTAATTTTAATGCCAATGTTGTTACACATTCGGACGGATATTTGCTTCATGGAATAGGCGGATGGCAGGACTGCCTCTTCGGAAAATGTGTTATCCTGGCAATACCGTCGTTTCGTGACCGCGTTCCCATTATTGTTGATTCGGTAACCACGCTGTGCGGTCCCGGTGAAATGATTGATGTTATAATCACAGAGCGGGGAATTGCCGTTAACCCGCTTCGAAAAGATTTATTAAAAAAATTATCAACCAGTTCGCTTCCTCTGCGAAAGATTGAAGATATCCAAAAAGAAGTCTTTGAAATATGCGGAGGGAAACCGGCTCCTCCGAAGTTAGATAAAAATAAGGTCACGGCAGTTATTCAATGGGTTGATGGAACTCTTATTGACTCCGTTTATGCCGTTAAAGAATAAATGAAAAGTTAAAAATTGACATAAAAATAAAAAGCCTCTTTATCTTATTGCTGAATAACAGATGAAAAATAAATCATGCCGATGGTTGTATTTTAAAAAATAGCCTTAAATAATACCGCTATGCCTTTTGGGTTTCTTCTCACTTCATCACCACCATTTTTTTCGTATTGACATAATTTGATGTTTCCAAACGGTAAAAATAAACGCCGCTCGATACGTTTGATGAGTTCCATTCAATAATATGCGCTCCGGCGCCTAATTCGTTATTAACTAATGTTGTCACTTCGCGTCCGAGAATATCGAAAATTTTTAATGTTGCTTTTTCCGTTATTGCCAGCGAGAAAGAAATTGTTGTTGTCGGATTGAACGGATTCGGAAAATTTTGTTCTAATGAATAAGTAAACGGCGTAACAATAGCATTTCCAATGCCGGTAAGAAGAACAGTAATTACCGGAGAATATTCTTTTGCACCATCATTGGTAATTTGCACGATTCTGTATTTTACTGATTGAAGATTTTGCGACGGGTTGGTAAACGAATACCGTTTTGTTGTATCGCTGTTTCCTGCCGCAGTAACACTGCCGATGAGCGAATAGGTTGTTCCGTCGGTGCTTCGTTCAATTTCATATCTGCTGATACTTATTTCGGAATTCACGCCCCAATTTAAGGTAACATCTTTACTTAGCGAATCAACTTTTGCACCGTAATCTAAAAATCCGGTTGGTACCGTAAGCGCGGAAGTAACCATTTTATCGATATAGAGCACAACAGTCTTTCCGTCAAGGTCGGAATTATTTCCCTCTACATGAAAGCCGTTGAATTTATTTCCCGTATCAACAATTTTTCCGGAGGTGAGATACGGTGAAAAAAGATTTTCATTTAAGCGCACGCCGATTAATTTCCAGCCGTAGTGGTTAACAGGGAAAGCCGGTCCCTGACAGATTCCTGTTGCACCGCCTCGAATTACTGTTCTCATTGTTATCTTTTCATTTCCATTTGCCCACACCCACGCGCCGA
>JACFMZ010000040.1 GCA_019455105.1 Bacteroidota bacterium
TTTTGTTTGTTCACACTACAAATGTAATCAACCGGAGCGGCACCTCCTATTTTTTTACACAAATATACGGACGTTACCAGGGCGCGCACAATATGAAACAATGCACTATAACGAGGCGATTAAAGATTTTGATACATATGTAGCAAGAAACCCGAAGGGCGTTTGGAACGAATCGGCAAAATATTTTAGAGCAAAAAATAATTCTTACTTGAATAATAACGATCTTGCTCTTGCTCAGTTAGATGGTTTCATAAAGGAATTTCCTAAGAGCACCTATAAAGATGATGCGCGGGAAGTAATGGCGGGAATATACGCTCAACAACAAAATTTTGAAAAAGCAATTGAAATGTTTGAATTATATAAAAAAGAAAATCGCTCGGTTTTTGAACAAATTGCGGCAGAAAGTAGAATTACTCAATTTGCTTCAACGTTATCAAGAAAAGAACTATCTAAAAAAGATTCTCTTAAATACAAATATTATGATTCTATTGTTACCAGTTTTCCCCAAAAAATAACACAGATTCTTAAAGACTATCCCGATAGCAATCCAATACAAGCACAATCTTTATTCTCTTTGTATAATTATTATCATTCTATTGAAAAAAATCTTGATAAATCAATTGAAATATTACAAAGCATTCTTAATAATCCTCAATACCTGATTGAACCACCCGCTCAATATACATTAAACAATTGTGAAAATTGTGATCGTGGATTGCTTGTTAAACCTTGGGTTGAGTTTAATTTAGCGTTGGTTTATACAGAAAAAGGCGATTTTGATAAGGCTGAAAAATATAAAAACACTATGCTAAAAGATAATAAGTCCCCGCTCTATTGGCGTTTAGAACTAACAAAGATTGAAACGAAATATAAAAATAACACCGAAAACAATTTGGCATACTTCGAAACATCATTAAAACAAATATCAGAAATACAAAATTTGGATAGAACGTTACGCGCAAGAGCGTTATTCTTGCTTGCTGATATATATAGCCGTGAGAGAAAAAAAAATGAAGCACGTGAACTTTATGACAAAATTGTAAATAATTTTGCAAATACAATTTATGCAAAAGTATCAAACTCAATATTAAAATATTATAACATGTCAAAATAAGGCGGGTTATGAATATCATTAAAAAAAGGTTACAATATTTTTTTGCAGCATCTTTTATTTTTTCGCTGCCCGTATGGGGAAATTGTACCGTCACGACTTCTATTATTATTTTACCTGGCTGCGAAGGACACGCAACAACATTATTGGATTCTTATACAGAAATAGGTTATACCGTTGATTGCTTGCAATGGAATGAAGACTCAAGCGCGTGTCCTGGCGGCTGGTTCGTTACTTGCGAAATATTAACCTTTGAGCTTTGGGGATGCAGTTTTGCACGACAAGAAAGTAATTTATTATTACCAAGAATAAACAATCAAATACACTTCTCGGAAAATTCCTCTACTGTTATTAAAGAAAATGAATTGATTACAAAGAATTTATTCGATTATTTTCCTTTAATCAATTCCTCGGCAATCTGCACGGCATTTGTCGCTGCGCCTTTGCGAATATTATCGGAAACAATCCACAGATTCAATCCGTTGTTCACCGAGTCGTCGCGGCGAATGCGTCCGACAAATGTTTCGTCTTTATCGTGCGCAAAAATCGGCATCGGATATTTTTTTTCTTTCGGATTATCTTCCAGCACAATACCGGGCGCATGGGAAAGAAGTTCAACAACATCTTGTATCTCAAATGGTTTTTCAAATTCAAGATTTACCGATTCGCTGTGTCCGCCGATTGAAGGAATGCGGACGCAGGTGGGGGAAACAGCGATGGAATCATCTCCCATAATTTTTTTTGTTTCGTTCACCATTTTTAATTCTTCTTTGGTATAACCGCTTTCGGTAAAATCATCAATATGCGGAAGCGCATTGAACGAAATTTGATACGGAAATTTCGGCGATTCAATTTTTTCTTTGTTCCACTCTTTCATCAATTGGTCGTAGCCTTTTTGTCCCGCGCCGGTAACGGATTGATACGTGGAAACTACGACGCGCTTAATTTTATATTTATCGTGAAGCGGTTTTAAAACAACAACCATTTGAATGGTGGAGCAGTTCGGATTCGCGATAATTTTGCTTCCCGAAAAAATTTTTTCTCGGTTGACTTCCGGTACCACCAGCGGAATATTCGGCTCCATTCTCCAGGCGCTGCTGTTATCAATAACGGTGATTCCGTATTTCGCGCAAATGGGTGCAAATTCTTTACTGACCGAACCGCCGGCGGAAAAAAGCGCAATCTCTGCGCCGCTGTTTTTTATATTTCCTTCGTTCAATTCCTGAATGGTCCATTCTTTTCCGTTGAAGGTAACGCTTTTTCCTGCCGAGCGAGCGGACGCCATTGGAATTAATTTTCCCACAGGAAATTTTCGTTCTTCAAGAACTTGAACCATTTTTCTGCCGACCATTCCTGTGGCGCCGGCAACGATGACATTATATTGTTTCATAGATAAGTATTCAGTTTTCAGCACTCAGATCTTAAAGGTGCTTTTTATTTTTTTGAATTAACGATGAAAGCATTTTCTTAACTTCAATAATATTTTTAAGAAATGTTTCAAGTTGATTTGTATCTAAATAGTGTAAATCTTAGGATAAAATTAATAAGTATTCGGTCTTACCGGCAGAGCCGAAAACAATTTGTAAAAATCGTTTGAAATCAGCATTACTTTCTCTTCCACATCCTTTCGCAATATTTGTTGGAATTGATGAAACTGCCTTTCGTAATTGTGGAGGTGTTCCATATAATTCTTCTTTCGGAAATTTTTGATGTTGCTGAATAAATTTCCTTCGTTAAAGAATGAGCTTTCTGCCAAACTTGTAATTGTCTAAAATTCTGCACAATGCCTGCCAAGAACTGACAGCTGACAGCCGAAAGCTATCTTAAATTATACTTTTTATGTATTCATCCGCCGTCATTACCGGAATACTTGAACCCTTAAAATCTTTTCCGTTACGCGTGATTAAGATATTGCAGTCCGATGAGAGTGCGCAAAAATACTGAAGCGCATCTTCAAAATCCGTAAAATCGGAATTTAATCCTTTCTCAATTATTTCTCCGCTTACGTCGCTAATTTTGGAAAGAATTTTAAATTTCCGCAGTTTATCTTTTGCAACATTTGTATTTTCATATTTTGACAAAAAATATCCTACTGTTGCATACGACAGAGCGGAGGCAACCAAACGAATTTTTCCTTTGTCGGCAAGAGTAGCAATTTGTGCAGCGGAATCGTAAAAGGGTTTACGCTCTCCAAGCAAATCCAACATTACATTCGTATCAAGAAATAATTTTGCTTTCATTTATGTTTTTTCGTTAGATACCTTGCATATTCCTTTTTGTAATCCAAATCTGCCGGAATACTTTTCCCTGATGACATACTTTTTACAAAGGGAGAGATTTGAATTTTCTTATTATCAGAATCTTTATGATGTGTTACCAACGATGTAAGATACGATTCAATTAAGCGGGATAAACTTTTTTGTTGAGATGAAGCATAATCCTTTGCTCTCTCAATAACCTGTTTGTTTAGTTTTATCGTTAATTTTGTATCCATAACCAGCTCCAGTTTATACGTATAAAAATATAAAATTAAACCGTATAAAACAAACCGGTAGCAATAAAAAAATACCCGCTTAAGCGGGCATTTTTTTTTGAAAATTATTTTCTACTATGAACGATAGGAATAGATAGAACTTGAATCATTTTTCTGCTGGCTATTCCTGGGGCGCCGGCAACGATGACATTGTATTGTTTCATTGGTTTTTCCATATTTTTATTTTATGCAAAAATATTATACTGAACAATCTAACAACAATGTCATTCCGAAACACCGAAGGTGTGAGGAATCTCAAGAGTGATGAACGTTCGAGAATGAGATTCATCGTTCGCCCCTTCGGGGTTACACTCGGAATGACAAATAATTCACACTTTTTTCCTTAGTTATTCCGAATCTTAATGGAATGAGGGAGCTCAACATTTATTATTTTTCAAGCTTTTGATTTCTCACTTCCTTGCTTTTACTGACGGCTGAATGATGAACACTGTCAACTCTATTTCAACTCTTCAATTGTTTCCCGTTCTCTAATAACACGAACTTTTTCTCCGTTCACCAGCACTTCCGCAATTTTCGGACGCGCATTGTAATGCGAAGTAAGAACCATCCCGTACGCGCCGGCAGTTAACGCCGCAAGATATTCTCCGCGCTGAACATTTTGCACTGTTCGCTCTTTCGCCAAAAAATCTCCCGATTCGCACACAGGACCAACGACATCAACAATTTCTTTTTCCTTTTCATTCAGCGTCAGCGGAACAATTTGATGATACGCTTGATACAAACTCGGACGAAGCAAATCGGTCATCGCACCGTCGATAATGACGAATTTTTTCACGCCGTTATCTTTTCTATACAACACTTTGGAAACTAAAATTCCCGTGTTCGCAACAATGGAACGCCCCGGTTCAAAAAATAATCGGCAGCCGGTCTCTTTTAAAATCGGAAGAACGGAAGAAATAAATGTTTCAAGCGAGGGAGCTTCGTCGGCTTCCGTGGTTTGTTCTACCGGAAGAAGCGGATGCGTAACCGCATTTTTATACTGCACGCCGAATCCACCTCCGAAATCAATGTGATGAATGTTCACGCCGTTTGCGCGAAGTTCTTTCACAAGATTTGCAACAGTTGTTGCCGTTTGCACGAACGGCTCAATTTTTAAAATCTGCGAACCGATATGCGTGTGAATTCCGTCCATAATAATATTGGGAAGCGAAGCGGCATACGCGAAGGATTGAGGAGCAACGGCAATATCAATTCCGAATTTATTGGATTTTAATCCGGTGGAAATGTACGGATGAGTCGCCGCATCAATATCAGGATTAATGCGAAGAGCCACGCGCGCCCGTCTTTTCATTCTCCCCGCAATCTGGTTAATGACCTCCAGTTCCTGCATTGATTCCACGTTGAACGAATAAATATTTTTCTTCAGTGCAAATTCAATTTCATCATCGCGCTTGCCGACTCCGGCAAAGGTAATTTTTTGCGGATCGAATCCTGCCCTGAGCGCAAGATAAATTTCGCCGGCAGAAACGGCATCGGCGCCCGAGCCTTCGGCAACTAACAATTTTAACAGCTCGTGGTTGGAATTTGCCTTCAGCGCATAACAGGTAACATGGTCAACGCCGGCGAGCGCATTGTTAATGGCTCGATAATTTTCCAGCAGTTGATTTTTGCTGTAAATGTAAATCGGCGTGCCGAATTCTTCGGCAAGTTCCTGAACAAGCGTTTCTTCGCAATAGAGATGATTTTCTCTGTAGTGAAAATATTTCATTCTGGTCCTTAAATTTTATTGTCATTTCGAATTCCGGCGTTTTTTGTTGGGATGAGAAATCTCACAACAACGTTTTGTTGTTTTTGAGTTACTT
The DNA here is from genome assembly GCA_019455105.1 of Bacteroidota bacterium. Classification (GTDB taxonomy): domain Bacteria; phylum Bacteroidota; class Ignavibacteria; order UBA10030; family UBA8401; genus JACFMZ01. The sequence goes on from JACFMZ010000040.1 coordinate 5,468, forward strand.
CACGTGTCCCTTCGGAACTGCGTTCTCTACACAGCCGCAGGCGGAATGACAATGGATTATATTTTAAAGTTTATTCAAAAATTTCCGGAAAATCTCCGGCGTGAGAAAATAATTCTTTATGCAGCCGCGCTACAACATCATCAACATATTCTTCATCCAGAACAAAGCTTAAATTAATTTCCGACGCGCCTTGAGAAATCATATTGATATTAATATCGGAAATCGGTGAGAGCATTTTTACGGCAAGCCCGGGACTGTTCCGCAGATTATCTCCCACAATGCACACAATGGCTTTTTTTTCTGCCACCGTAACGGTGGAAAATTGTTTCAAATCTCGAACAATCTGCGCTAAATATTTTACGTTATCTATTGTTACCGTTACGCTGACCATGGAAGTGGTAATGGTATGGACAATGGTTTGGTACTTGTGAAAAACATCAAAAATATTTTCCAGAAAACCGTGCGCCAGAAACATACGCGTGGAAACAATATTGATGAGCGTAATTCCTTCTTTATACGCAATGGATTTTACGATACACTTTTTATCAATTTTCGGTTTTGACACAATCATGGTACCGGAAGAGTTCGGATTTTTTGAATTGAGAACCCGCACCGGAATATTTTTTTTCACTGCCGGCAGAATTGTTTCGGGATGAAGCACCCGCGCGCCGAAATACGCCAGCTCCGAGGCTTCGTTGAACGACATAATTTTTATTTTCTTGGCATCCTTTACAATGGTCGGATCGGCAGAAAGAATTCCGTCAACATCCGTCCAAATTTGTATCTCTTCGGCATTCAGCAGCGATCCGATAATGGCGGCGGAATAATCCGAGCCGCCCCGTCCGATAGTAGTGGTAATGCCGTTCTGCGTGGAACCGATAAATCCCTGCGTCATTACCACATAGCCGTTGTGAATTTTCGGCTGAACGATTTCGCGGAGCTTTTGTTCCGTTACGGGAAACTGCACATTGGCTTTGGTGAATTGATCGTCTGTGCTCATAAACGAACGTGCATCCACCCAAAATGATTTTATTTTCTGCGATTCAAAATAATGGTGAATAATAAACGAAGAAAATCGTTCGCCGTACGCCGCAAACGTATCCAGCGAGCGGGGAGTCAGTTCGCCCAGCACCGCAACACCGCCGGCTAAACGGACAAGTTCTTCCGTCTGTGCCGTAATGTGTTTATTTAAAAATTTCGTCATCTCCGCATCAAACAGTTCTTTAATAATTTTTTTATGGCGGCTTTCGATCTGTGCAATCATCTGAAGCGCTTCTTCTTTGCTGCCGGCGCCGGCAAGCTGTGCCGTGCGTAAAAGCTGATTGGTGATTCCCGAACAGGCGGAAACCACCACAATGGGTTTGCGGGGAATTTCTTTTTTAACAATCTCTGTTAATGTTTTTATTGCTTTGGCATCTTCAACAGAAGTGCCGCCGAATTTCATAACAATCATATAAGTATTTTCTGCGGTTCAATTCAAAAAAAATCACTGCCAAAAGAAACTGCCGCCGGTATGGATAATGCTCAGCGGAAAAATTCTGCGTCAGAGTTTGCGGCAGAATGTGTTTCTTTCGCAATGACTGGTGTTGTGTAATAATAAAAAAAATCCCGCTTAATAGAAAGATTAAGCAGGATTTTTAATATTAAACATCATTCATTAAGCAAAATATTTCTCCAAGGCGTCGGCTAATTTTTTTCCGCCGAAACGGAACGCATCAATTGCCGGAAGCCCTGTACGATCTTCTAATTTTTTTGCTTCATCCATGCTCTGCTCGTCCGTTAAGCCGATTGAGTTAATGCCGATACCGACAACTTTTGCAGGCTGGAAAAATGAAACAAGCTCTTCATGTAAGGCGATAATTTTTTTCAAGTCCGGCAGAGGCAGATTGTAATTATCCACCTGGCGCGTGGGCTGTACGCACATAAGCATGGCATTCGGCATTGTTCCGTGAATTAATCCGCAGGTAACACCGCTGTAGCCCATGTGGGTAAGCGCTCCTTGTCCTTCCACAAAAATATAATCGTATCCTTCGCGCGCCGAAGCGTCGATACATTTTTCAATGGAGCCGGCAATGTAATCGCTGATGATGGTATCAACGGCAATTCCTTTTCCGGAAATCATGATGCCTGTCTGCCCGGTGCCGATGAAATCACTTTTCAATCCGCGTTTTTTAAACTCTTTATACACTTCCAGCATGGTGGTCATTTTTCCGATGTTGCAGTCGGCGCCGACGGTGAGAATGGTTTTGGCTTTTCGCGTGCGGTAATTTCCTTCGGAAACAACTTCATATTCCAGAGGCACTTTGCGTAAGTCGGTCAGCGTTACGCCGTTGGCTTTTGCCAATCGTGAAAATTCCTCATCATCCGATAAAAAGGTATGCAGTCCGCTGATGATATGTAATTTTTTTTGAAGTGCGGTGGTAATCCATTCGCGCCATTCCTGCGGAAGCCGTCCGCCGGTCGGTGCAATGCCGATTAATAAATCGGTCGGCTGAAATTTCATTCCCTCTTCAATGGAACCGACCACAGGAATGGCGCCGCCGTAGCCGAGAATTTCCTGAGCGGTGGTTCCTATTTTTGTACTGTCGATAACCGCGACAACTTCGTTCGGCAGATAACTAATTGCACCATTTGCCGTTTTTGAGCGGAGCGGGCTGAAGCGTCCTTCAGCAAGAGCTAAAATTCTTCTCATAAAAAATATGATTTATCCGGTTAAGTGAAAAGTATTATCGTTAAAAAATTTTCTTTATTAAATAACAACCAATCTGTTGAAGATATTTCATTCAACAACAGACAATTTTCTTTGTGCAATAATTGATGAATGACCCCGAGCTAACACACATGCGGCAAAATCAACATTACCGTTCGGATAATGATTGATTGAAGCTATTGTGAATTTCGTTCCCAAAAAATACCGTCGCGGAATCCTTGGATGGTTGTTTCCTTCTCCGCCAGCAGCAAACGCTTCTCTGCAATACACGCAAATTTTTTATCAATTTCAATACCGAAATAATTTCGCTGTAGTTTTTTTGCCGTTACGGAAGTTGTTCCCGAACCGAGAAACGGGTCAAACACAACATCTCCTTTTTTTGTGCTTGCCAGTATTAACTTTGCCAGTAATTTTTCCGGTTTTTGCGTGGGGTGTTCGGTATTTTCCGGCATGGACCAAAAAGGAATGGTAATGTCGTTCCACAGATTGGAAGGATGTGTCAGCCGGAAATTTCCTTCCTGCGTTTTCAGCCAGTCTTTGGGTTTTCCTTCTTTTGTATACGGCGCCAGCACTCTGCGTTTTATTTTTACCGCTTCAATATTGAAATAATATTTTTGCGACACAGTGCAGAACCAAATATCTTCCGAAGCATTTTTCCAGTTCGCTTTTGCGCCGCGTCCTTTTTCCCGCTCCCATGTAATACGGTTTTGAAGAAGAAAATATTTTTCCGCCACAGATTGAACAGCGGAAGAAGAGCGCCAGTCTCCGCAGAGATAAATGGACGCCGTCGGTTTCAGCGTGTGGAGAATTTTTGAAAGCCATGAATCCATCCATTCCGCATATTCGCCGGCTGAACGGGCGCGGAAGGTTGTTGCGCGGAATGTTTTATTTAAATTGTACGGTGGATCAAGAAAAAGCAAATCCACGCACCGCGAAGGAAGAAACGACGCCGCCGATTCTACGGACTGGCAGATTGTTCTGTTGAGCAGTTCATTCTTCTTTACCGGCGAAGAAAGACGGAGAAGTTTTTTTTCAAAGAAAGAAATTTCTTTCGGCGTCAGTTCAAGCGAGCGGTTTCGTTCGGCTTTCTGTTTCACTGTTGTTCCCGCGGATGATATTTATGATGTTCGGCTTTCAGCAGTTCCCGATCGACGTGCGTGTAAATCTGTGTGGTGGAAATATCCGCATGGCCGAGCATCTCCTGCACGGCGCGCAGGTCTGCGCCTCCTTCCAGCAGATGCGTGGCGAATGAGTGGCGGAAAATGTGCGGATGAATTTCTTTTTTTATTCCGGCAGCGCGCGTGTAATCCGTGACGATCTGCCAGACGGAAACGCGGCTGATCGGCGTGCCGCGCATATTTAAAAAGACGGCGTCGTTTGTTTTTTTACTTTTTGCGGCAAGCTCATTCCGAAGATGTTGTTTATAATTATCAATCCATTGCAGCGCATAAGCGCCGATGGGAATAAGGCGTTCCTTTGAACCTTTTCCGAAGACGCGCACCAATTGCTGGTCAGCGTAAATATTGGATTGTTTCAATCCGGTTAATTCGGAAACGCGCATGCCGGTAGCGTAGAGTGTTTCCAGCACGGCGCGGTCGCGCCAGACCGATTTCTTTGCAAATTCTTTCATCGGATTTGCCGCTTCTAAAATTTCATTCATCTCTTCAATGCTGAGCACGTCGGGAAGGTGCCTGCCGAGTTTCGGCAGTTCAAGATTCTGCGTCGGGTCGGCAGCGGAAAGTTTTTCGCCGAGAAGAAATTTATGAAGTCCTTTCAGCGCGGAAATATTCCGCGCGACGCTGCGGGGCGCCAGACCGAGTGAACGGAGTTCATGCACATAGGCGGCGGCGTGTTCATCCGTAACGGCGGAAAAATATTGTATGCCGAGCGATTCAAGAAATTTTTTATACCGCTCAATATCTCTTCGGTACGCTTCAAGCGTGTTGACGGCGAGACTTTTTTCCAATAAAAGAAAACGGAAGAACGGTTCGGTGTGCAGCATCACGGAAGATCAATACTATCAATGGTTTTTCGCAGCCGCTTATCGCTTGCGGGGGAATGAAGGCGGGAGCGTTTTTTGGTAACCGGCGCTTCGAGAACTTTTTTTTCTTCCGCCGGTGGCTGACCGTCGGAATATTTTATGCGCGAGTGGTGAACGCCGATGAGAATTTTTAAGAAGCTCTCTTTTATTTTATTCAAATCGCGCATGGTTAAGTTCGAATCATCCAGTTCTCCTTCAATAAAGCGGAGCTTAATCAGCGATTCAATGTTGGCTTCAATATTTTCTACCGTCGGGTCTTCAATGGCACGCGTTGAAGCTTCCACGCCGTCCGCCAGCATTACAATGCCGGTCTCTTTGGAATTTGGTTTCGGTCCGGCGTAGCGGAAATCTTTTTCATCAATTGCCGCGGCGCTCTTTTTTTTCTGCCGGAGCGCTTTTTCGTAAAAGGTGCCGATGTGAATAGTGCCGTGATGCATCGGAATAAAATTGATGACTGCTTCCGGCAGTTTATTTTTCCGCGCCAGGTCAACGCCGTCCTGCACGTGCGAGGCAATAATGCGCGCGCTCTTTCGCGGACTGATGGCACGGTGTTTATTTTCCGCGCCGAGCTGATTTTCTACAAAGAACGGCGCGTTGGCAATTTTTCCGATATCATGAAAATAGGCGCCGACGCGCGCAAGAATCGGGTTGGCGCCGACAGCTTCCGCCGCCGCTTCGGCAATAGTGGCGACCGAAACGCTGTGATGAAACGTGCCGGGCGCTTTGTGCGAAAGTTCTTTCATTAACGGATGATTGAGATCGGCAAGTTCCAGCAGCGTTAAATCTGTGGTAATGGAAAAACCTTTTTCCAAAAAGATTAACAAGCCGTACGTAAGAATAGGAGAAATGACGGCGTTCAGCAGCGCTAGTAAGAGCTGATCAACAATTGTTTCCAGCGAATCGAACCGTTCTAAGCTGAGCGCAATAATTATCAGCGCGTATCCTAAAAAAATGTAAATAAGAGAGCGGAAAATCTGCGTTCGCTTTTTAATATCGCGCACGGTGTACACCGCAAACGAGCCGGCAAGCACCGAAGAGACTGCAATGCTGTAATCGTTGCCGCGAATTCCGCCGACGAGTAACGCCAGGCAGACCGTGCTGTAAAATGCAACGCGCGAATCAAAAATAATGGTGAGCAGCATGGAAACTGCCGGAATAAAAATTAAAAACCGCAGCGGAAGCACAAACGGAATTTCCACCGTTATGTACGCGAAGAGAAGCACGGATAAAAATAACGACATAATGAGGAGCAGCAGCGCGTTATCATGAAAGATTTTTTTTCGGAACAGAAAGAGGTACATCACAAACAGCCACAGTACGGCGAAGACGTGAAGTAGTTTTCCGAGAAACGAGGTGTAGAGATTAGTGGTTGCGCCGAGCTGCAGTTTTGCTTTTCGCAGCGAATCGAGCTTTAATTTTATTTCGGCGGTTACCCGCTCGTTCTTGCCGATAATCCGTTCCCCTTCCTGCACCGCGCCGATTGTTCTCGGCACCGCATCAACGGCAAATTGAATTTCTTTTTCTGTTTGGTCTTTCTGAAAAATTATATTCGGCGAAAGAAAAGAGAGAGCAATTTTTGTGGCAACGGAGACTGTATCATTCTCGCCGCGGTAACCGGTGATGAACGTCTGCTGCACAATTTTTCCCAGCTCGCCGCGGTCTAATAATTTTTTTAACGGAACAATCTGCTCAATGGTTTTTTTTCGCTTGGCAATCTGTGTTTCCGGACTGGATTGAATTTTTCGAACATCCACAATTCCCTGAAGATATAAGCCGTTCACCACCAGCAGCACATCGCGGCGGAGCTTTTCCAGCGAGTATGAAGCGGCGGAATTCTGCCGTTCATTATCGTGCAGGCGCCACAGCATGCGCCATTCGCCTTCGGTAAACCGGATGGGAAATGCCGCCAGCGCATTACTGATGCGGAGCGAATCGGATGTTTTTCTGTCTAGAATAATTTTTAAGGTGGAAAAAAAACGCTGCAGGGAATCGAGCGAGCGCTGCGCAACTTCCGGTTCTTCTTCAAAAACCTGAAACACTTTTACGGCGGCGGCTTCCCGCTCGTGCTGGTATTCCTGTTCGTCTTTATAAATGGGGAAGGCGAACGGCGCATACAAATCGTTTTCCGTCCAGATAATTCCCACGGGATATGCCGATTCAACGGATATGCCTTTCGGAAACATCAGCGCGGTAAGAAAGACAGAAACCGCCAGCAGCAGCCATTTTGCTTTGAGATTATCTTTTTCCGTCAGCTTGTGGAGATTGTAATAAAAGCGCCTCATGGCATTTAATATGAAAAGAAAATGAGAGTGATGCAAGAATGTTGTGTGAAGCCCGAAGAATTTTTAACGCAATGAGGCAAAGAATTTTTGCACGCAAAGCCGCAAAATTAAAAAGACGCAAAGTAATTTTAAAAATAATTAAGAATTTGAATGATATGTCATTCCGAGTCCAATAGAACGAGGAATCTCAAACGTGAAGGACAATAAATGTTGAGATTCCTCATCCCTTCGGGATATCGGAATGACATTTAGATTCCTCATCCCTTCTCTACGAGTCCCAAGGGGATGCCTTCGGCAGACGCAAATTTAAAAAGCCGCAAAGGAATTTTTTAAAATAACTTGGCACAACATAATAAAGTCACTCTGCCTACGGCAAGTGACAAAAAATAAGAATTTGAATGATATATCATTCCGAGTCCTGAAAGGACGAGGAATCTCTTTCTCTGTAAAATTAATTTATCATTCCGAAACACCGAAGGTGTGAGGAATCTCAAAACTTATTGTCTTTCCAGCATTAGATTCCTCGCTTGCCCCTTTGGGCTACGCTCCGAATGACAAATACGCTTTTACACTCTCCCAAATTGTTCTTCAAGTCGCTCACACTTCGATCCCAAAGGGATGCCTTCGGCACATGACTAGAATTTTATTTTCTACACTTAAACTTTGCAGTCACTCTTATCTAACAGTTTTGTTCCGCGCAATAAATGTTCGGTTCAGCGGAGTGGAAATTTCCGTAACGGAAGAAAATGCTTCAGCAAGAGCAGTGCTTATTTCTTCTCCGGAAATTGTTCCTTCGGAGTGATTGTTGTGATATACCTGTTCGTGAATTTTCTGCATTTCATCAAAACCGGTGCGATTAAAATCCCCAACGGCAAGAATTCCTTCTGGTGAAACAACACGTATCATCTCCCGCAGGCACGGCGCAGGATGTTCGGTTTCGTGAAGCGTGTTGAGGCAGATAAGAAACGGAATTGAATCATCGGCAAAGGGAAGCAGCTCCATATTCAGCTGAAGGTAGCTGATGCGCTTCCGGCATTCCGGCGGAACGCGCTGAACCGCCCGATGATGATCGCACAGCGAAATATCTCCCGTAATAACCGCCGGAAAAAAGAGTGAAAGCACGGCGGACATTCTTCCGGTGCCGGTGGCAAGTTCCAGCACGGTGCGGCTGCCGGCATTGATGCGGGAGATAATTTCGGCATACTCTTCGGTAAGATTAAAACCCCGCGACCGGAGAAGCAAATCGCTCTGCGAACATTGTATGTGTGAAAGCTGCGGCGGTGTGTGCATAAAGAGCAGGCGGTTTAATAATTTCTTTTAAAATAATAAAAAGTTTATTCTGAGTCACTCTGAGCGAACGGAGTGAGTCGAAGAGTGAGCGTGACGCCAGTGCTTCGACTCGTTCCGATAAAAAAACATCGGAACTCGCTCAGCATGACTGATTTACTTCTAGAGTCTCTCTGAGCGAATGTTTTTTGTGCGTCGAAGAGTGGCTCGGTAGTTATCATGCTTCGATCCCGACACGAAGTGTTCCTTCGGAAAGGGATGCCTTTGGCACTCGTTCGCTGCGCTCACTCGCTCAGTGTGACTTTGTGCTTTGCTAAAAAGTTTTTACCGTTAGGCGATTTTTTCTTGATAACAAACCAAAAATACGCTTTATTACGTATGAAATTTCTTCTTTCTTAACTTTTTTTGGAGTCAACATGATGAAATATTTTGCTTCTCTTTTTGCTCTTTCGGTCTTGTTTGCCGGCGTGATGATGGGACAGACAACTTTGTATCAGCATGATTTTGGTATAATTGCTATTTCAGGAAAACCTTATACAGTTGCACCAGGTACATTAGATGCAAATTTATCAAATTCATCTTGGACCACATCAGCTACAGCATTTATAGATTATGGAGGATCTGCAGGTAAAGCACTTTCCCTGGCAAATTCAAGTGGAACACCAACTTATACATTAACATTTGACGTGGCTGTAAATTACCAATTGGAAGTAACTTCATTTAGTTTTTGGAGACAGCGTAGTAATACTGGTGCACAAAATTGGGCGATGACAATTAACGGTACATCTGTGGGTTCTGGAATTGTACCAACAACCGGTGCTAATACAGGATCTTTAACTCCAACAAATGCAATATCAGGGCTTACGGGAACTATTACCGTTATACTATCTCTATCTGGTGCATCAGGTACAGGGTCTTTTCGACTTGATGATTTTACTTTAGTTGGAAATGTTACATCTAGCGGTTCACCAACATTGAGTGCAACGCCACTTTCACTTTCTTCCTTTTCCTACGTAGAAGGTTCCGGTCCTTCAACATCTCAAAGTTATAATTTAAGCGGTACCAATTTAACCGGAGCGCCGGGGAATATTACGGTAAACGGTTCTACCAATTATGAAGTCTCGGATGATGATATCACATTTTCTTCGAGTGTATCCGTTCCTTATTCATCGGCAACATTAGGCGCAACAGCAATTTATGTCCGTTTAAAAGCCGGTTTAAGTGCGGGTAATTATAGCGGAGAAACAATTTCAAATTCCGGCGGCGGAGCGTCAACGCAGAATGTTACGGCAAACGGAACCGTGTATAAAACCGAACCTGCAAACCATGCAACATCATTTTCTTCTGCGGCAGGTTCTCCTTCTTATTCAGCAATAAATCTTTCGTGGACTGATGCTTCAGGCGGAGTTGTTCCGGACGGATATTTAATTAAAGGAAGCACAACAAGTTTTTCCGCTATTGCCGACCCTGTTGACGGAATGGCTGAAAGTGACGGTGCGTTGGTAAAAAATGTTGCACAAGGAACAGAAGCTGCTTCTATTGGTGCATTAGATGCAAGCACAATGTATTACTTTAAAATTTATCCATATACCAATTCATCATCTAATATTAATTATAAAACAGACGGAACCATTCCGACAACTTCATTAAAGACAGACGATGCACCGCCGGCAACTTCGTTGTTAGAAGAAGATTTTAGTTTTTCAGGAAAACTTACCGATAATGGTTGGTCAGCGCATAGCGGCGGAGGAACATACCCAATATCTACAACAACAGGTTTAACGTATGCCGGGTACGCAAATTCCGGAATTGGTAATGCTGCGCTTATTGGTAATGCGGGCGGTGAAGATGTTAATCTCGCACTCTCTACGGAACAAACAGCGGACGGTGCAACGATTTATTGTTCATTTTTAGTTAATGTTAATGATGCTACTTCAAATAAATCAGGGGACTATTTTTTTACTATGGGTGATCGTGTAAGTGAAACTAATTTTACAGCGTTTGCAGCAAGAGTATTTGCAAGAATTGTAAATGATGATGTAAATTTTGGGATTTCAAATACTAGTACTGCAACTTATGGAACAACTAACTTTGTGAAAAATACGGTTTATTTATTAGTAATAAAATATACTATAAATAAAAGTGGTAATGATGAAGTAAAACTTTGGATATTAAATTCCGGAGTACCCGCCAATGAATCTATTGCAGGAACACCTGAGGTAACTAATAGCACTACTGCCGGTACAGATGTTATTGATGCAATTAGTTTAAGGCAAGGAAGTTCTTCTTCACCTCAAGTTGTTATTGATGGAATAAGAGTATCAGACGGCTGGACTGAAGCCCCTCTCCCGGTCGAGCTTACTTCTTTTACGGCAATGGTGAAAGGGAAGAATGTAGAACTTCTCTGGAAAACTGCAACCGAAACACAAAACGCCGGATTTGAAATTGAGCGAAGCGATGTGAGAGAAGGAAAGAGCGGCGCGTGGAAAAAAATCGGTTTTGCAGAAGGAGCCGGAACAATCAGCACGCCGAAATCGTATTCGTACGTTGATGCCGGCGCGCGCGGAGCGGTGCAGTACCGCCTAAAACAGATAGATAGGGACGGCGGGTTTCATTACAGCAATAGTGTTAATGCCGTTGTTCAATCCATTCCGCAGGAATATGCGCTGATACAGAATTATCCCAATCCGTTTAACCCGACAACGCAGATTAGCTATCAATTGCCGGTCAGCGGCAACGTAACGCTTCGCGTCTATAATATTTTGGGAGAAGAAGTGGCGCTGCTGGTAAACGGCATGCAGAGCGCGGGCGAACATACGGCTCAGTTTGATGCAGCAAAACTGCCGAGCGGAATTTATTTTTACACATTACAAACCGCTCAGTTTACCAAAACAATGAAAATGCTGTTGGTGAAGTAAGAGCGGTTGTTGATTAAGAGCGGTAATAAAAAGTCCCCTGCGTGAGATCATTCAGCAGGGGTTTTTTTTTATTTCATGCAAAGAGCCGGAAATATTTTTCACGCAAAGGCACAAATGTAAAAAGCCGCAAAGTGTTTTTTAAAATAACTAAGAATTTGAATGATATGTCATTCCGAGTTCCGAAGGAGCGAGGAATCTCAAACATGAATAAAAAATCACCGGCAGATTCCTCATCCCTTCTCTACGAGCCGTAGGCGGGATTCGGAATGACAATTAGATTCCTCATCCCCTTGGGATTCGGAAAGGGATGCCTTCGGCAAGTGACGAGGCGCTCATGCTTCGATCCCGACACGAAGTGTTCCTTCGGAAAGGGATGCCTTTGGCACTCGCAAAGAGCGCTTGCTCAGCATGACTAAGGCGCTTCGCTCACTCGCTAGGTGTGACTTCGTGCCTCTGCCGCAAAGGAATATTCTTTGCAGGAAAAAAATTATCTCCCTTCAAACTTTGCCGGACGTTTTTCTAAAAACGCGGCAACTCCCTCTTTATGGTCGTTGGTGTGAGAAGCAATTTCCTGCATGTAGGCTTCGTAGGCAAGAAGCTCCTCAAACGAAGAAGTCATTCCTTTGTTCATGGTTTTTTTTATCATCCCGATTGCTTTGGTTGGTCCGTGGGCTAATTGTCCGGCAAGTTCGTACGTAATTTTTTCTAACTCTTCTTGTTTGGTAATTCTATTAACAAGTCCTGTCCGCTCGGCTTCAGCAGCATCAATATCGCGTCCGGTTGCCGCGTATTCAAACGCGCGGGCGGTACCCACAATACGGGGAAGCAGCCAATGTCCGCCGGAATCGGCAACCAGCCCGATACGGACAAAGGCTTGAATGAGTTTTGCCTTCTCGGACATGATCCGCATATCGCACGCCAGTGCAAGACTAAAACCGGCTCCGGCGGCAACGCCGTTAATCATAGCAATAATCGGTTTTTCCATTGCGCGCATTTGTTTCACAATCGGGTTATATCCTTTTTCCAGCAAATCTTTCATGGAAGTTTTTGTTTCGCGGTATTCTTTCAAATCCTGCCCGGAACAGAATGCTTTTTCTCCGGCGCCGCGAACAACAATACAGCGCACGGCGGAATCTTTTTCGGCTTGTCGAAACGCATCAAGAAGTTCTTTTCTCATGGTTTCATTAACGGCGTTAAAAAGTTCGGGGCGGTTCAGCGTAATGGTAAGAATGTTGTCGGCAAGAGAAGAGAGAATTGTTGTGTACTCCATAAAACCTCCGTGGTAAATTTTCAAATAAAATTTTTATTCAAAAAAACTTTTTGCTGCGAACGCAATGCTGTACCAGTGTAGAAAATTTCTCTTTAAAACAAAAGAAGCAGCGCGGGCTGCTTCGTGAAATATTTTTTATTGATGTTTTTTTCTTTTCACCATTCTCTTTACCGTCCGGTGCTTTTCCTTGGCTCCTTCGCGTAACTCTTCCATCAATTTTCTCCAGTCGCCGTTCGGTTCATTCAGCGTAGAAAAGGTCTGCTGCGGAGCGGTTTTTCGTTCATGCTTTTTAATAAAGGAATCGAAACCGTGCACCTTTTTTTCGCGCTGCGGTTTTTCTCTGCGAAAGAACGGCTTTTCTTTTTGTCGGAAAGAGCGGGAAGAAGAGCGTTCTTCTTTTCGTCGCGGAAATCCGCCGCTGCGCTCTTCGCGGAAATTTCGTTTTTCTCTCTGTTCATTCGAACGGGACTTGCTTCGCTGAAATGAACGCGGGCGCTCTTGCCGCGGCTGCCGATCGGTGCGGTTTTTCCGGCGGTCTCTTCGTTCTTCGCGCACCGGAAGTTCTTCGATCTCCTGCTGGTAATCAAAATTAGGATAGCGCAGAAGCTCAAAACGTTTTTTGGTGTACTGCTCTATTTTTTTTACAAAACGGATTTCGCTGCGGGAAACAAATGTAATGGCATCGCCGGTCGCGCTGGCGCGTCCCGTTCTGCCGATGCGGTGAATATAATCTTCGGCATAAAACGGAATATCGAAATTAATAACGTGAGAAATTCCGTCCACATCAATTCCCCGTGCGGCAACATCCGTAGCCACCAGCACCGGATATTTTCCCTGCTTAAATCCCGCAAGCGCGCGCTGGCGCTGCGCCTGTGTTCTATCCGAATGAATAGAGACGGCTTTAATTGAAGCTTTCGTCAGTTTGTGCGAAAGCTGGTCGGCTCCCTGCTTTGTTCTGGAAAAAATTAATACGCTCTCAAGTTTTTTATTCTGTAATATGTGAAGAAGAAGAGGAAATTTCTGAACTTCGGAAGCGTGGTAAAAATACTGCGTTACCGATTTTGCCGGCGAGCGCCGTTCGCCGATTTCTATCATTTCAGGATTCTTCTGCACATCGCGGACGAGATTTTTAATTTCTTTGGAAATTGTTGCGGAGAATAACATTGTCTGCCGCGTTTCGGGTGTTGCTTTAATAATTGTTTTCACGTCGTCAATAAATCCCATGTCGAACATTCTGTCGGCTTCATCCAGAACAAGCGTCTGCACTTCGGAAAGCGTAATGCTTTTTCTTTTCAAATGATCCAGCAGTCTGCCCGGCGTAGCGATAACAATATCAATGCCGCCGCGTAATTTTTTTAATTGGTTTTGAATGCTGGTTCCGCCGTACACGGAAAGAGTGCGGACTTGTAAAAAGCGGCCGTACTGCCGAATAGCATCTTCAATTTGCTGGGCAAGTTCCCGCGTGGGAGTTAGGATGAGCGCATAAATGTTGTGCGGTTTTTTTTCCTGCACGGCAAGGGAATGTAAAATGGGAAGAACAAATGCCGCAGTTTTTCCTGTTCCGGTCTGCGCCGAACCGATAATATCTTTTCCTTGTAAGGCAGCCGGAATTGCGCGTGATTGAATTTCCGTCGGCGTGGTATAACCCGTAGCAAGAATTCCCTGCACGAGCCGGTCGTCAAGACCAAATGATTGAAAAGCCATTGGGCTCCTGTGTATTAAGAAAACATTGTGAAATCAAAATTTTTATTTTTATTGAAATCGAAAGGAGATTGATTTCAATAAAATTCTGTACTGAAAAGCACTAGTCTTCTGTGATGAAAATGACTCGCTGCTGATTGCTGTGTGAGTGCTCGGTAGAATGCTCGAATAGTCTTCAGATCCTTAAAGGATGCCCTCGGCAGAAGCGGGTCTTTGTTGCCGCTTCCGTTCACGTGAAGAGAGTTCAGATGCGGTGCTGCTTTTTGCAACGGCATAAAGATACAAAATTACCGGCCAAGTTCCTACATTATAAAGAGAAATTAATTTTTCAATTCCATTGCGGCTTGAAACAATTGGGAGAGTGTAAGAGTGTATTTGTCATTCCGAATCCCGCCTACGGCTCGTAGAGAAGGGATGAGGAATCTGTCGGTGATTTTTTATTCATGTTTGAGATTCCTCGTCCTATTGGACTCGGAATGACATGTCATTCAAATTCTTATTTTTTGCCACTTGCCAAAGGCATCCTTTTGGGACTGAGCGAGAGAGTGAAGCGAATAAGTCATGCTGAGCGAGTTCCGATGTTTTTTATCGGAATGAGTCGAAGCATGAGCCACTCTTCGACGCGCAAAAAACGCTTGCTCAGAGTGACTCTGAGAACTAACCAGTCATGGGCCGAAGGTATCCCCTTGGGACTGAGAGAATGAGTGAAGCGAACAAGTCATGCTGAGCGAACGAGTGCCAAAGGCATCCCTTTCCGAAGGAACACTTCGTGTCGGGATCGAAGCATGATTACCGTTGTCACTTGCCGAAGGAAGAGCGACTCGAAGAACAATTTGGGAAAGGGTGAGAATGTTTGTCATTCCGAAATCTGCGTTTTGTGTAGATGAGGAATCTAAAGAGTGAAGAATGTTCAAGTTTGAGATTCCTCACCTCCTTCGGAGGTTCGGAATGACAAGAGAAATAGTTTGAATCATATGTCATTCCGAACGAAGCCCCAAAGGGGCAAGTGAGGAATCTGCAAGTTGTTTATTATTCACGTTTGAGATTCCTTACATCTTCTCTACGAACCGCAGATGAGAGCGAAGTGTAAAGTCATGCTGAGTGAGTAAGCGAAGCGAGCGAGTGCCAAAGGCATCCCTTTCCGAATCCCGACACGAAGTGTTCCTTCGGAAAGGGATGCCTTTGGCAGGAACACTTCGTGTTGGGACTTCGACTCGCAAAAAGCGCTTGCTCAGAGTGACTCTAATTCAGTGTACCTTGTTTCTTATTTCAGCAGGAAAGAATCTATTATTTATTTTTCCACGCCGCTTTTCGTTTTTCAATAAACGCTGTCATCCCTTCTTTTTGATCTTCGGTATCAAAAAGATCGGCAAATTTCCGCCGTTCAAACAGCAACGCATCGCTTAACGCCGCTTCATCCGCTTTGTTGATGCATTCTTTTGCAAATTGTGCCGCAACAGAAGGTTTGCCGGCAATCTTTTTTGCCAGCGCTTTAGCTTCTTCCACAACAAATTCCGGCGGAACAATTTTATTTATTAATCCCCATGTTAACGCATCTTCAGCGGAGAACATTTCGCCGGTTAACAGTAATTCCATTGCTCTATATTTTCCGACGGCTCGCGTTAATCGCTGTGTTCCTCCCATGCCGGGAATAACGCCGAGATTAATTTCCGGCTGACCGAATTTTGCCGTATCGCCGGCAATAATAATATCGCACGTCATTACTAATTCGCAGCCGCCGCCGAGCGCAAATCCGTTTACGGCGGCAATCATCGGCTTGCGGATTGTCCGCAGTTTGTAGAACGGTTCAAATTGATTATCATTATACATACGCTCGGCATTTTTTTCCGCCATCTCTTTAATATCGGCGCCGGCGGCAAATGCTTTTTCATTTCCTGTTATAATAGAACATCGCAGTTCCGGGTCATGGTCAATTTCAAAAAGAGTTTCATATAATTCGCGCAGCACTTCGGAATTTAATGCATTCAACTGCTGCGGCCTGTTAATTTGAATAAGCGCAAATCCCGCTTCTTTTGTTACCAGCAACGTTTGGTGTGACATAGAATTCTCCTAAATTTTTTTGAAATATACCGGAAGGTTAGCGAAAAAAAAAGATGAAAAGTTACCACTTGACAATAGTAAGAATTGTTGAGAACTTTCATATAACCACATACCAAGGAGCTGCCATGAAACTATTTTTTGCCGCATTTTTCTGTTGTTCCGCATTGACCGTTGCACAAAGTTCTACCGTTGTTGAAGCCCATCCTGCCGTAAGCTGGGATTCGCTTCGCAGTTTAATGGCATATCCGGAAATAGCCCGCCGCGCCGGCGTGGAAGATATTGCCCGCGTTAAAGTGGATGTTGATGCAAACGGAAATGTTACCAATGTTGAATTTGCCGGCTACGGAATTTTCAGCGAATCAGTAAAATCGGCAATTTACAAAGTCCGCTGGATTCCGGAAACACAAAACGGAACGGCGAAAACTTCTCAGATTGTGTTTGATGTGCAGTTTCAGTTAAAGGATATAAAAAATTTTCCGAAGCGCCGTGTGTTAACCGTTGAAGCCGATGCACTGGGTCCGCTTCGTAACCATTAATCCCGTTGCGCTTTCGCTGCATTGCCTGTTTCATAATTACGGAGACATCTATGCATACACATCATTTAAAATATGTCCGGCTCACTGCCCGCGTATTAAGCGGAATGCTGTTTATTTTATGGGGTTCGTTTTTTATTGATCATCTTTCGTGGTTTATGGAATCTTCCGGCGCGCCGCCGACTCATGTGTGGCTGATGCAGGGAGTCCATTTGTTACTTCTTCTCGGGTATCTCATACTCTTTAAATGGGAATACATCGGCAGCTTTCTTCTGGTGCTTTGTTCCGTTGTTTTTTTTGGTATTGCCGCCGGCGTAAATGCGATTCCGTTTGTTATTGTCAGCACGCTGCCGGTTCTTCTTCTTTTTTACTGCTGGCTGAAAGAAGGAGGGAAGTTCCGTTTGAAAATTGTAAAGTAGAAAATTCGATTGAAAATATTCGAAAGAATGAGAACAGAATATTGCCGTTGAAAATCACAGCAAGAAATTGTTCATAACATCCCGTTTGTTTTTTATAAAGAGAAATATTTGAAAACCTTCCAGAATTATCCTTATCTTTTTTACGCAATTCATAATTTTTAAAATTTAAATATTTTTTCTTCGGCGCATTACCATCGAATGATGATCGCATCGAAAAATAAATACATGGCGTCAAAACGGTACACGGCATGAACAGCAGACAGAAAAAAATTGAACTCTCCATCGGTCTCTCCATCGGAGTAATTTCTTTTCTTGTCTATCTCTTTACTCTTTCTCCTGCCGTCGGATTTATTGATGCCGGAGAATTGGCTGCGGCTGCCTGCACGCTCGGTATTGCTCACCCGACGGGCTATCCGCTTTTTACCTTAGTCGGAAGAATCTTTTCAATGCTTCCGGTTTCTTCGGAAGAAATTATCCGCCTGAATATTATGGCGGCATTTTTTGTCGCGTGCGGTATGGTACTGTTTTATCATTTGCTTTGTGAACTCCTTTTTGAATATCCGCAGAAGATAAAAATTCTTGCTTCGGTCTTTTCAACAGTATCATTGGCATTTTCACAAACGGTGTGGTCGCAGGCAACGGGCATTGAAGTTTATTCGCTTCATATTTTTCTTATCATGCTTACGCTGCTCTGGTTATTACGCGCGTATCGTTCCAACAAATTTCGCGACTGGCTACTGTTTTCAAGCTTGTGGGGGCTGGCGTTTACGAATCATCTCACTTCTATATTAATTGCACCGGCTTCACTGTATCTTTTTATAAAAGCAAACGGGTTGACAAAAAGCTCGTTTAAAAAAATTATTTTTGTAACGCCGGCATTCTTTATTTCGCTCTCGCTTTATATATATCTGCCGATTCGTTCGGCGCACAATCCGATTTTAAATTGGGGAAATCCGGAAACGGCGGAAAAACTTTTCTGGCATGTTTCGGGAAAACAATTTAGGGTCTGGATGTTTTCTTCAACAGAAGCCGCAGGAAGGCAGCTTTCGCAGTATCTCCATAAACTTCCACAGGAATTTTTTTATCTGCCGCTTCTCATTTCACTGTTCGGAATTGTTTTTCTTTTGATCCACAATCGAAAAATATTTTTCTGGATTTTACTTTTGCTTCTCACAACTGTATCCTATTCAATAAATTATGATATCCATGATATTGATTCGTACTTTTTATTATCTTACGCGGCGTGGATGATGTTTACAGCGTTCGGCATTGTTTCGCTTACCGAAAAATTACCGAATTATGCGTTTAATATTTTTTCAATTGTGATCCTTGGTTTTTCTGTTCTCACGGCGGCGGAACATTGGAAAGGCGCCGATCGGAGCGGAGAATATCTTGTAGAAGATTATACAAAAAATGTTTTAGCAGAACTTCCGCCCAATTCGATTCTTATTTCTTATCAGTGGGATTATTTAATTTCTGCATCGTATTATTTTCAGTACATAAAAAATTTTCGGCCCGATATTATACTTATTGATAAAGAACTGCTTCGACGGTCGTGGTATTTTAAACAGCTGAACAGAAATTATCCTGCACTGTATGAAAAATCAAAAAATGAAATTACTCTCTTTCTCCGCGAGCTGAATAAATTTGAGCATGACGAACCTTATGAATATGCGGTGATTGAAGGAGCGTACGCTGAAATGATGAAGAGTTTTGTGGATACGAATATAGATTCGGTGCGCTGTTTTGTAACATCAGAAATTGAGCCGCCGTACCTGCGCGGCTACTACCGTATTCCGTACGGACTTACGGCTGAACTGCGGAAAGATAATTCAGCATATCTCGAACGGACTTTACCGGCTTATACATTTCATAATATTACCGGCACCGATACCTATACAAAAAATTTACTGCATCTTATTGTCGTTTCGTTAACTTCGCGGGCGGCGTATGAAAAACAGTTTAATAAAGAAGAAAACGAGCGCTGGTTTCAGCAGCAAGCTGAAGAAATTCTTCATTAACAATGCCCGCGATAAATATTTTAAATACTAATTGTTGACTTTTTGATATAAAATTGATTATTTTAGACCTCTGCCAGCGAAGTTTTTGGCATAATTTTTATTGCTGGCGTAGCTCAGTTGGTAGAGCAGCTGACTTGTAATCAGCAGGTCAGGAGTTCAAGTCTCCTCGCCAGCTCTCGTTGGGCAGGTAGCGAAGCGGTCAAACGCAACAGACTGTAAATCTGTCGACTCAGGTCTTCGGAGGTTCGAATCCTCCCCTGCCCACAACACGTCGATGCTGTTCATTCAGATGAAGTTTTTACTGAT
>JACFMZ010000041.1 GCA_019455105.1 Bacteroidota bacterium
TATTTCTATAAAGTTATTGCGAAAACGCTCGACGGAAAATATTCCAGCGAAGCATTGGGAAAAATGGCGGTAGCACAATAAAAATTGTAGTAACCGGTAAACTTTTATACATTAATAAATTATTTTTAAGGAGTTTTGCGAATGAAGAAATTTTTCGGAGTAGTTGTATCGCTCCTTGCGGCGGCAACAGTTCAGCAGGTATTTGCTCAGGCAGGAACATCGACAGTGCCGTTTTTATTAATTTCACCAAACTCCCGCGCTTCCGGAATGGGAGAATCGGGAACGGGTATTGCCGACGATGCCTCCGCTATTCACTGGAATCCTGCAGGGCTGGCGTTTCAAAAGGGAAGTGAAGTAAGTATTACGCACGCCAACTGGCTACCGCAATTTAATCTCTCGGATTTATTTTATGATTATTTTAATTATAAAATGGATTTACCGGAAATCGGCGGTTCAGTCGGCGCCGGTGTAACATATTTAAATCTCGGTGAATTTATTCAAACTTCCGATAAAGATCCGACGGAGATCGGGCGCTTTAAAGGATTTGAAGTTGCTGCAGTATTAAGTTATGGAACGTTAATTTCGGACGATATTGGAATTGGAACCAATCTTCGATTTATTAACAGCAGTCTTTCGCCGTTCGGCACCGCTCAGGAAAAAGGAAACGGTATTGCGTACGATCTTGCGTTCGATATTGGATTTTTATACAAACCGAAAAATTTCTATGTTCCGTTTGTTGAAGAAGATCTCGGTGACTTTTTCAGTCTCGGCGTTAATTTAACAAACCTCGGACCAAAAGTAACATACATTGATGCGGCGCAGGCAGATCCTCTTCCAACTCAGCTGCGAATTGGTCTCGGCATTGTTCCGATGAAGGATGAATTTAACTCGTTAACGCTGGCGGTTGATTTTGCAAAGCTGCTTGTTTATAAAGCACCGAACGGTGCATCAGATGAACTGCCGAAATCGTTAATTACTTCGTTTACAAAAAATTCGTATGAACAAAATATCAAGTCATTCAACACTGCCGTGGGATTGGAATATTGGTATGATAAAAAAGTTGCCTTGAGAATGGGATATTTCTTTGAAGATCCTTCCTACGGAAACCGGAATTTTATGACCTTCGGTGCGGGCTTGCGATACGATATTTACGGATTTGATTTCAGCTATATTTCTGCGAAAGAAGAAAATCATCCGCTTTCTGAAACTCTTCGTTTCACCCTGTTGATTATCTGGGGAAATGATTCGAAATAATTTACCCGCCGGAATGAACAACAGCCTTCATTCCGGTAAATTTATCTTCAACCGCGTATGAAAAAAATATTCTTCTTCTTCGTGCTTACTATACCGCTTTGTGCGCAGCCAAAGCTTTCTCATACGCTTCATGTCGGAAATATTCCGGCGCGGAAAGCCCTCATCAGCGATACGCTTCGCATACTGGCAATTCTTGTGCAATTTGCGGAAGATAATGATTCGCGTTCTTCCGGAAACGGAATGTTTGACCTTTCATCTACGGCGCAAAAGTATATTGATGCGCCGCCTCATGATTCGGCGTATTTCTCCGATCATTTTTTATTTGCACAAAATTATTTTCGAAAAGTTTCAAACGGAAAACAAACACTGCGCGCAACAGTGCTGGGAAAAGTATTAACTCTTTCAAAACAAATGAAGGAGTATGCGCCGCTGAACGGAAACCATCCGCTGACGGCAATGATTGAAGAAGCGTGGCTTCTGGCGGATTCTGTTTATAACGGGTTTCCGTTTCAAGAGTATGATTTGTTTGTTCTGTCTCATGCCGGCTCCGGAAAAGATATTGACCTTCGCGGTACCTTGGGATATGATCCGACGCCGTATGATATTCCCTCGTTGTATTTTAATCTTTCGGCATTTCAAAAAGTTTTAGGAAATACGTTTACCGGTATTCCGTTAAAAAATTCTTCTTTTAAAATTCCAAATACCGTTGTTCTTCCTGAAACGGAAAATAGAATTCTGCCGACAGGGTCAGGCGACTATCAATTAAAACTTTCTCTTAACGGACTGCTTGTCGCCAACATTGCCAGCCATCTCGGACTTCCGGATTTATTCGATACGAAAACAGGAAGAACAGCAATCGGGCGGTTCGGCTTAATGGATGGACAAGCAATTTTTAGTTACGGCGGAATTTGCCCGCCGGAACCGAATGCCTGGGAAAAAGCTCATCTCGGATGGACGACGCCTATTGAAATTTACGGCGCGCATAATTACTCGCTTCCTGCCGCAGGGCTGTATCAAACCGGTGAAGATACGGTATACAAAGTTCCTATCAGCGCTAAAGAATATTTTCTTGTGGAAAACCGGTTTCGTGATACAAAATATGACGGACAGACATTCACTATGCGGTGGAACGGACAAACCATTACAAAAACAATTTATACTGATGATAAAATTAATAACAAAACTATCGATTCTCTTTTCGGAGTAATTATTGATGTTGATGAACCCGATTGGAGTCTGCCGGGATATAAAGATTCTCTTAATAGTTATCAAGGCGGAATTCTTATTTGGCATATTGATGAATCGGTAATTGAGAAAAAAATTGCTCTCAATGAAATTAACGCCGATCCGCATCTGCGCGGCGTTGATTTGGAAGAAGCGGACGGCTCGCAGGATATTGGCAAGACGTATGAATTCGGTCAGCCCGGCGGCGGCAGTGAAGACGGAACGTTATTTGATTATTGGTACAGCCGAAATACCGCGCCGATGTTTAAAAATGAATTTTCCGAAACCACCACGCCGAACTCATTATCCAATTCCTTTGCGCATTCTCACGTGGTTATAAAAAATTTTAGCGTTGATTCTTCCATCGGCGCGTTTCGAGCGGAAATCGGCACGCCAGATATACAACTTCTTAATGTAATAAAACGAACGAATATTAAGGTTGATAATAATGATGCTCCGCTGGCTGTGGATATTAACCGTGATGGAAGAGAAGAATTAATTTACACTTCAGGCGATTCAATCTATATTTTAAAAAACGATGGAACGCCGTATCTCAATAATTCAACCGGTCTGTTTTCTTCCTTTGGCGGAAAATCTCAACCGGTAATTGTTGACAGCGCACAGCATTCAACAAATATTTTTCTTGCCGGCATTGATTCAAATACGCTTACTCTTTTCAGTCTGTTTGATGCCAATAACAACGGTATTGCCGATACAATAACAACGATTCGCAATATTTCCCCTTCTTCCCCTCTCTTTTCGCAAAAAAGCAGTTCTTCGCTTAACCCTATTTTATCTTGGGGAAGCATGGACGGAAAAGTTTTTTCGTATGATGTTTCTGCAAAAAATCTTCAATCGTTTGCTGTTGCTCATTCGCCGGTGCTGGGTTTCGTTTTTGGAAAGATCATCAGCGTCGATAAGCTGTATGATACGGACGGTTCGGTGATTGTTTCGTTTTCTTCTTCAGCAGAATCATTTGCTGGCTTTAATGATAACGGAAACGCCGGTTCGGTTCAGAAAATCGCCGTGAAATTTTCTAACAACGATATCGGTATTATTGATGTGGCGGCGAAGTCCATAAAATATTTTAACACAAGCAAAGCTGTCGGTTCGCTTTCAATTGCCGATATTGACGGTGACGGTTCAGCGGATATTCTTGCCGGCGGAAGCGACGGACTGTACGGTTTTAATCAAAATGGAATTCAGCTGGAATATTTTCCGCTTCGCACAAAGGACGGCGGAAGCGTACTGGGAAGTCCGGCGTTGGTAAGATTAAACGGAACAAACGAAATTGCAATTATTTTTGGTTCAACAAACGGACAGTTGAGCGCATACACTTCAAAAGGAAAAATGATCAGCGGGTTTCCGCTTCAAACCGGCGGGCTTGTTTCTTCTCCGGTAATTTGGGGTAACAAACTTGCCGCCGCATCGCTGGATACTTCGCTCTATGTTTGGAATACCGATTCACTCTTTGATACTTCAAAAATCATCTGGAATAATTTTCTGGCAGATAATTATCATTCAAATTTCATCACGCTGTCCGGTATCGGCATAAAAAAATCTTCAGAGCTTCTGCCGAAAACCTATGCCTACAACTGGCCTAACCCGGCGTACGGCTCAACGACGAATATCCGGTATTTTCTTGGGAAGCCGGCAATAGTAAAAATTCGAATTCTCAATCTTGCCGGAGAATTGGTAGATGAATTTGCCGGCACCGGCTACGGCGCTATAGATAATGAAGTTGTTTGGAATCTCGCAAAAGTTCAGAGCGGAATTTATTTTGCGGAAATTTCCGCATCGGGAGGCGGAGAGAGCCAACGACAAATTATTAAGATTGCGGTGGTGAAGTGAGCGTAAAAAAAATATTATTTTTGTTTCTTCCGGTTCTACTGCTCGCGCAGGAAAATCATTACAATCACGGCGAATTACACTGGCAGACGATTGAAACAAAACATTTCTTCATTAATTTTCATAACGGCGCAGAACGAACGGCGCGGGTAATTGCCAATGTTGCGGAAGATATTTACGGACCGGTAACTTCTCTCTATCAGCACGAACCTGACCAGAAAGTAAGTTTCATTATTAAAGATTATGATGATTACTCAAACGGTGCGGCGTATTTTTATGATAATAAAATAGAAATCTGGGCGCCGGCGCTTGATTTTGATCTTCGCGGTACGCATACGTGGCTTCGCAACGTTATTGCCCACGAATTTACGCACATCATACAAATTCAAACGTCCATGAAATTCGGAAGACGGTTTCCCGGATTTTATTTTCAATGGCTGAACTATGAAGAAGAGCGCCGTCAGGATGTACTGTATGGCTATCCGAATACGGTTGTTTCGTATCCTGTTTCCGGTTTTGTTGTGCCGAGCTGGTTTGCGGAAGGTGTTGCACAGTATAACCGTCCCGAATTAAGTTATGATTTTTGGGATTCACATCGCGATATGATTTTGCGCTCGTACGTGCTGGATGGAAATATGCTTTCGTGGAGCGAGATGAGTGTCTTCGGAAAAACTTCGCTCGGTAATGAATCTTCTTATAATGCCGGTTTTGCGCTTTCCAAATATATTTCGGAAACGTACGGACAGGATGTTATTCCGGCAATTGCCAAAAATATTTCCCGCATAGATAATGTTACCATTGACCAGGCGATCGAACGCACTATCAGAAAAAGCGGAATTGAATTATACCGTGAATGGAAAAATTATCTGACGGAAGATTATCAGCGACGCGTTGCGCCGATTCTCTCGCACAACGTTGAAGGAACAATAATCGGCAAGGTCGGTTTTGGAAATTTCTATCCTGCCTATTCGCCGGATGGAACAACCATTGCCTATACTTCAAACAAAGAAGCGGATTATTTCGGACTGTCGGGAATTTATCTGTACAACAGAGAAACTAAAAAAGAGCGCCTGCTTCACGCCGGTGTTCATTCATCGCTTGCATGGTCGCCCGACGGAAAGAAAATTTATTATTCAAAAATTACCAACAAAAATCCGAACGGCTCCCAGCTTTCTGATTTGTTTGTTATTGATATTGCCACGGAAAAAGAAATACGGCTTACGCACGGACTTCGCGCGCTCAATCCGTCGCTTTCACCGGATGGTTCATGGTTATGTTTTACTATTGATCACGACGGAACCATGAACATTGCCGTAACGGATTCTGCGGGAAATAATTTTCAACAGCTGACTGATTACCAAAACGGCGAACAAGCGTACGTGCCGAAGTGGTCTGCCGACGGGAAAAAAA
Organism: Bacteroidota bacterium; assembly: GCA_019455105.1. Classification (GTDB taxonomy): domain Bacteria; phylum Bacteroidota; class Ignavibacteria; order UBA10030; family UBA8401; genus JACFMZ01. Next base: position 5,737 of record JACFMZ010000041.1, read on the forward strand.
TTGCGTACAGTTATTCAATTCGTGAAGAGCAAAATATTGCCGAAGTTACCGTCTCTTCAAAAGAAATTCATCATCTCATAACGGGAGAGAATGATTCGCGCAATCCTTTCTACAGTCCGGACGGAAACTTTTTGTATTTTGTTTCGGATAGAACGGGAATTTTTAATTTATACCGATTTGAATTTTCAACCGGCAAAACTGAACAACTTACCAATGTTCTCGGCGGCGTGTTTATGCCTTCCGTGAACGAAAACGGTGATGCCGTGTATTCGCTCTATACTTCTCAAGGATTTAAGATTGCAGAATTAGAAAAGGCTGCGCCTGATGATTTTTCTTCTCACAGTTATTTGGAACCGGAGAGAATCCGCCGCCCCGCAATAAAAATTGATAATCCCTCGCTGCCGAGAAATCAATTTGATTTTGTTTCGTTAAGAAATTATGACGATACAAAACTGAATGAAAATGAAAGTAAAAACTATAAAAGTATTTTCTCCAGAGTTTCACTCATTCCGTTCCTCCGCATTGATAATTACAATACAAAAAGCGTCGGGCTTGATTTTTTAAAGCCGGGTTTTTATTTCCTTTCGTCCGATGTGCTGGAAAAATTCAGCATGTTCGGCGGAGCGGCAATCAATCACCGGCTGGAGCGCGATCTTTTCTTAATTTTTGAATACCGCGACCGTGTGATTGGCTTTAAGAGCCTCGGCTGGTATCCCACTTTTTCGCTGGAGATGTATAATATTACAAGAAAAAGCTCCGGCGATTTGGAATTAGGGCTGGAAAAATTCAATCTTGGAATTACCTACGGTCTTGCGGAGTTCGATGTATTTATAAAGAATAACCTTTTCAGTGAAGCCGACGTGCTGACGCTCGGATTTTCTTACAGCCGGTATTCTACCGATATCGGCTCGTTCATTCTTCCCGGCGATACGCTCGGACATCCGCCGATTAATGTTCCCGCTTCGGGAGATTTATATTTTAAGGGAAATGATTTTTCTCTGGAATGGAAACTTGATGCAACGCTCCCTTCCCGCACGCGCGAAATCAATCCTGTAGGACGAACATTTTTTCTCCGACTGGATTATGAAATAAATCATTTCAACTCTACCGGAGAATATGAGGCAACCGAAACAGGTTTAACGCCGAAATTAACATTGTACAAACTGCCGAAAGCCGAATTTCAATATACCGAACATCTTCCGCTTCCGTTTTGGATTCATACGCTCTCTTTTACGCTGCGGGGCGGAACAATTTTCGGTCCGCAGGTGCCGGATTTTTTTGATTATTATGCCGGCGGACTTGTAGGGATGAAAGGTTATCCGTTTTATTCCATCGGCGGAAATAAAATTGCCGTACTGAATGCCGCTTACCGGTTTCCGCTCTGGCAGAATATTGACGTTCGTTTTCTTCAAATTTATTTTGATAAATTATACGGCGAATTTCATGCCGATTATGGAAATGCGTGGAACGGACTTCCGACGATACGCAGTTTTAAGCGTGATGTTGGTTTTGAATTGCGGCTGGAAACTTTTTCCTGGTATGCGTACCCCACGCGGATATTTTTTAACGGCACGTACGGGCTGGATACCTTTTCGATAACGAAAAACGCCAAGACCGTTTCCTACGGAAAGGAATGGCGGTTTTATTTCGGCGTATTGTTCGGGTTTGATTTCAGCAATAACGTCACAAAGGCAGCGAGGTATTTTATTCATGAATAAAATTTTTATTTGTTTGTTGCTCTGTTCATTTCCTCTTATGGCAGGAGAGGGAAGACGAACCGGAAATCTCCGGTTGGATCTTCTGCAAAACTTTTCCGATTCTTCTTTTACGAACACCGAAATTTCAAAAAATAATTTCAGCAATGGAAAAGTTAATCCGTTTATCACCGGATTATATTCATTTGTAATTCCCGGCGCAGGACAGTTTGCCATGGAAAGTTACACGCGTGCCGGAATTTATTTTACCGTTGAAGTTGCCGCCATTGCAACGGCAATACTTTACAACGCCAAAGGAAACAGTCAGACCGACAAATTTCAAAACTATGCCGATGCGCATTGGAGCGCCGTGCGTTATGCGCAGTGGATAAATAAATACGGAGTTGCGGATTATCAGCCGAGCGTTGCTTTTTCGCAGGCAGATTTTGACGCCATAGGGAATTATGATTTTTCAAAAATTAATGCGTGGGAGCGGGGAGATTACGGCTCTCATACAATCGGCTTTACGCATGTGCTGCCGGAACACGGCGAGCAGCAATATTATGAATTAATCGGGAAGTATAATCAATATAAATTCGGCTGGGATACATATCCGGCCGACGGACAAGGCATACCGGTTTCTGATAACGGAAACTATGACGGAATGATTCCGAAGCAGATGCAGGATTATTCTTCTGAAAGAGGAAAAGCAAATAACTATTATACGGCGGCAAAAACGGCGGTCAGTCTGGTTGTTCTCAATCATGTCATAAGCGCACTTGATGCGATGTTTACGGCACGTTACCACAATAGAATTATTGAAAGTAATGTCGGAATGAATTTCAATCAATTCGGCGCAGAGCCTGATTTGGCGGCAATGCTGAATATGAAAATCTATTTTTGAATGTAATTTTTCTTTCCGAATCTTTCTGCAATTGGCGAGAGCTTTGTTTTTCCAATCTGTATAAAATTATTTGTTCACTCGGAAAATATTTACAATTCCGCCGGTGAAAAAAATAATATTTGCGAGCCACGCCGTCAGCATCGGATGAATATCGCCGTTGTAGCCGAACACTTCGCTGATTTTCATAAATGCCATATAAATAAAGCAGATGGCAACGGAAATACCAAACTGCAATGCCACGCCGCCTCGTCTTTTCCCGAATGCAAACGGCACGCCGAACAATACCACAATTACGCTGGCAAACGGAAACGAAATTCTGCTGTGATAATCAACCTGCCAGCGGGCAACATCATTTCCGCTTTGCTGCTGGCGCTGAATAAACCTTCCGAGTTCAGTATAATCCATTTCCTGCGGCTTATCAATTTTTTTTATAATCTCTTTCGGTGTAATGGAAAGCGTATCAAATTTTAATGATGCATATTTTGTTAAAATATTTCCGTGTGGAGTAATAATCCGCTTGGTAACATTTTTCATTGTCCATGAGTGAGAGGCACTGTCCCAAAATATTTGTGAACCGTCAAATCGCTGACTGATGCTTAATAACCGGTCATCGGAAAAATCCTGAATGCTGACCCGCGAGCCGGAGTTGCTGTAGCCGTCAAAAAACGAGATGTAAATTATTCTTCGTTTTCCGTCTTGTAAATAAATATTTGTTCTTGCTAACGTTTCCAGATTTTTTTGTAAATATTTTCGTTCAATGTCAAACTTGTGTTTATCGGCATAAGGTACGACCCAGCCGCTGAAATAAACCGAAAAGAGACTGACGCCTAATGAAAACAGCACTATCGGCGTCATATAGCGGTAAATACTCATGCCGCCGGCTTTCATTGCCGTTAATTCGTTGGATGAAGAATATTTTCCGGTGGTAAATAAACTGGAAAGAAGAATCGCCACCGGGGTCATTAGTTTGATGATTTCCGGAATAAAAGAAATATAATATTGAAGAATAATGCCGGCTTCCACATTATGATCCAGAAAATCATCCAGATTTTCCATTAAATCGATAATGACGAAAATAAGCGTGAATGCTAGCAGCCCAAAGAATGCCGAAAGAATGAATTGTCGTAAAATATATCGGTCAAGAATTTTCATGGGCAGCGCGTAAAAATCGTTTTGGTATCAATCGTTTCCACCATTCAAATTTTAATTCTATGTTTTCTTTTCCGATGCGGTAGGTGAGAAAGATACCGAAAATTCCGATGGCGATGTTTGCCATCCACATTCCGATCCACGGAGAAATAAATTCTCTGTCGGCAAGTTTTTCTCCGCCGATGAGCGAAGACCAATATACCAGAAAAAATCCTAAGCTTAACGAAGCGGCAATTCCAAAGCCGCCTCGCCGCACCATAACGCCGAGCGGCGCGCCGACAAGAATAAAAACAAAACAGGCAAACGGAATGGAATATTTTTTATAAATTTCAACAAGGTATTCCCGCTGCAGTTTAATTTGATAATCAATGTTGGAAACTTCTCCGTCAAGATTATTTCGATAAAACATGAGCTGGCTGTTAATGCTGGTGTATTGTTCAAAGGCATTCCAGAGACCTTTCACCGGAGAAGAAGCCGGAACAGAACCGAGCAGCAATTTATTTAAATATCCTTCGTTAATCTCTTTTATCCGGTCGGAGATAGAAAGTTCAAGAGTATGGAGACTGTCCACCATATAGAGCATTTCACCGGAGCTCATTTCACGGTCGCCCCGGGAAAAAGCATTTGTCGATGAGCGTTCGAAATCAAATCCTTCCGCGTTTGTGGTAATCCGCTGGCGCTGGAAAAGAATTTTTCGATAGACATTGGGCTGACTGTAATTCAGCTCGTGAATTTCTCCGTCGTATAAATCCATAATCAGTTTTCGATAATCTTCAGAAAAAGAAAGATTGCCGGTTTTCGCCGTAATGACAATATTCTTATTCGGATTCCCATTGTTGTAGATTGTTATTCCTTCCATACGGTTGGTTTGTTCTTCAACCTTACGCACCAGCATGCTGATGCCGGGCATATCTTGATTGAACAATCCGGGGATTAATGTCAGCGTAGGTTTTTTTCTGCGAATATCAATGGTTAATGTTTTTGAACGATGATTAGCTTCCGGTAATACTTTATTATTAAATTCTATCATTCCGTATGTAATAAGAAGAGAAACAAGAATCACCGGAACCATCATTCTGTATAAGCTCATTCCGCCCGCTTTCATGGCGGTAATTTCGTTTGTCGAAGCCATTCCTCCGAACGCCATAAGTGTTGCCACCAGCACCGCCATGGGAACAGCAAGAACAACCATCCAGGCGAGGTTCAGCACCATCAATTCGGCAATAACAGCGCCGCTGAGTCCCTTGCCGACAAGCTGGTCCATAAATTTCATTATGAACTGCAGAATGAAAAGAAACATTAAAATTAAAAATGAGCCGATGAACGGCGCAAAATGTTTTTTAAGAATGTGAAGCCAGAGTATCATGGAATAAAAAAATGCTGAGACGAAAAGAATGTGTTACAAGATACTTCTCAATTGCCTTGACAATCAAGGGTAATTTTTGTTTTTTCTATCGCACAACAATATTAAAATATTGCACTTGAATATGGAAAAATTTTTGAGAAAGAAATTTCAATGAAAAAAATCAGATACGGTATCATCGGTTTCGGCTCTTTTGCGGAACGGGCAATTCTTCCGGCAATCCGTGCTTCAAAAAATTCGGAAATTGCTGCGCTGCAAAAGCGCTCGCTTTCCGAAGCAAAAAGAAAAGCGGAAGAATTTTCGGTTCCGTTGTATTTTGATACGCCGGAAAAACTTGTTCAGCATGCGGAAATAGACGCCGTTTTTATCGCCTCGGCAAATTCGCAGCATTATTCTGAAACGCTTGCCGCTGCAGAAGCGGGAAAACATGTGTTGGTAGAAAAACCGATGGCGATGAATGCCGTTGAGGCAAAGGGAATGATTGAGACGTGTAAAACGGCAAAGGTAAAACTCATGACAGGACACATGCTTCGCTTTTCTCCGCTCTTGCTAAGAATGAAAGAGTTGGCTGCCGCCGGAGAAATCGGCGATATTATTTCCGCCCGCGCTGAATTTTATTATGATGCAAGGAATTCAAAACGGCAGTGGCTTCGCGATATGAGCGTTGCCGGCGGCGGACCGCTGTTTGATATTGGAATTCATTGTTTGGATTCACTCCGCTTCGTTTTGGATGATACGGTGAAAAAAGTAAAAAGTATCTCCCGCCCGAAACCTACGAAACAGAATATTGAATTAAGCAATATGACTCTTTTGGAATTTAGAAAAGGAACAATCGGAACTATTTATACGTCGTTTGAAACATCACTCCGTCAGACCTTTATTGAACTTGCCGGCACAAACGGCTCGCTTTCTGCTTATAATTTTACTCCCAGTAAAATAAAAACATCACTGCAGATAAAACATGGAGATGGTCTCCATTCCTTTCAGGAACAATTTGAAGAATTTGAAATTCCCGACCTCTATGAACTGGAGATAACGCATTTTTCCGACTGCATTCTTTTCGGTAAAGAACCGATGATTACCGGAGAGAGTTCTCTTCACAATCAAATAATTCTTGACGAAGCATTAAAAGACTCGCAAAGATAATTCAATGACATTGTGAAATGTATTAATAAAGAATTTCTGAAATTTCTTAAATTTCATTGATTTTTTTTGTACATTGCTTTCGCATCAAATAAGAAAAAGAAGGGACATAGATGCAGAAAAAAGTAAAACGAATTGGAATATTAACCGGAGGCGGAGACTGCCCTGGATTAAATGCAGTTATTCGCGGCGTTACAAAACCCGCGATGAATGATTACGGAATTACCGTCGTCGGAATACAAGACGGCTTTGAAGGATTTGTTGAAGGAAGAATGCGTGAATTAACGCGTTTGGATATTCAAGGCATTGTTGATAAAGGAGGTACAATTCTCGGTACTTCCAACAAAGGAGACCCATTTCATTATCCGACTGAAACAGTAAACGGAATTGAAATCGTTGATGCTTCAGCCAGAACGTTAAAGCATTACAAAGGCTGGGGACTTGACTGTCTAATCGCCATCGGCGGTGACGGTACAATGCACATTTCCAAAAAGCTCGGGGAAATGGGAATGAATATTATTGGTGTGCCGAAAACAATTGATAACGATCTTGACGCAACGGATCAAACATTCGGTTTTGATACTGCCGTTTCCATTGCTTCGGAAGCGATTGACAGACTTCACACTACCGCTTCCGCTCATCACCGCGTTATGGTGCTGGAAGTGATGGGACGGTATGCCGGATGGATAGCGCTGGCGGCAGGCTTATCTTCCGGTGCGGATATTATTTTAATTCCTGAAATTCCCTTTAAATGGGAAGCTATTGCCGAGCGGGTTATTGAACGAAGCACACAGGGAAACCGCTACAGCATTATCTGCGTTGCCGAAGGAGCGAAAGCGGCGAATGAAGAAATTGTTATTCGGGAAAAGGATATTAAACGAACAGATCCTGTCCGTTTCGGCGGAATCGGCGATTATGTAGCGCGTCGAATTCAGGAAGATACCGGATTGGAGACACGCGCAACCGTTCTCGGACATTTGCAGCGAGGCGGAAGTCCCACATCGTATGATAGAATTCTGGCAACACGATACGGTGTGCGTGCTGTTGAACTTGCCGTGAACGGCGAATTTGGCAGAATGGTCAGCCTGAAAGGAACAAGCGTTACCAGCGTTACCATTGCCGAAGCAATTTCCAAACAACGGCTGATACCGACAGACGGCGAGCTGGTGATGACGGCAAAAGCTGTCGGCACAAGTTTCGGGGAATAAAATTTTCTCAATTAGAAATTTTACACAGTGCCGAGTGATTCTTTTTTACAAAGATCATTCGGCACTTTCTCTGTATGAATGATATTTTTCGTTTCGATTCCGACGGCGTGCAGTATATTCAAAGCGAGCGTTTGCTTGAAGGATATCGCCGCGGAATTTTTCCGATGTCCGATGAAGACGACGGCGAAATTTACTGGTTTTCTCCCGATACCCGCGGCATTATTCCGCTGAACGGATTAAAAATTTCCCGAAGCTTGCGCCAAACGCTGAAGAAAAAGAAATTTACCGTTCGCATAAACACAGCGTTTGAAGAGGTAATGCGAAATTGTGCGAAAAGACCCAGCGTCTGGATTTCCGAATCAATTATTCGAAGCTATGTCCGCCTGTTTGAGACGGGCTATGCGCATTCTGTTGAGTGCTGGAAAGATACTTCGCTCGTCGGGGGATTGTACGGCGTGGCAATCGGCGGCGCATTTTTCGGCGAATCAATGTTCAGCAGGGAACGAGACGCATCAAAGGTTGCTTTGGTACATTTAGTGCAACGGCTGAATGAACGGAACTTCATTCTGCTTGATACTCAATATACCACGCCGCATCTCATCAGTCTGGGATGTATTGAAATTTCTAAACGTGAATATTTACAAAAACTTGATGAGGCAATTCGGTTGAATTGTACATTTCTATGAACGCCAACGTGCTTACCGAAATTCATCTTCCTGAGTTAAAATTTATTAAGCGGGGAAAAGTCCGTGATATTTTTGAAGTCGGAGACTATTTATTGTTTGTCGCTTCCGATCGTCTTTCTGCGTTCGATGTAGTAATGCCGCAGGGAATTCCTTACAAAGGAAAAGTTCTTACGCAAATTTCCGCCTTTTGGTTTGAACAGACAAAGGATATTATTCCGAATCATGTTGTGGAAACCGATGTTGAGCGGTTTCCGAATGAATGTCTGCCGTATAAAGAAATTCTTCGCGGCCGTTCGATGCTGGTAAAAAAAACAAAACCGCTTTCCGTTGAATGTATTGTGCGCGGATATCTTTCCGGTTCCGGCTGGCTGGATTATAAAGAAACCGGAAAAATTTCCGATATCTCGCTTCCCAAAGGGTTGGTGGAAAGCGCCCGGCTGCCGGAAGTAATTTTTACTCCTTCCACAAAAGCGGAAATCGGCATTCATGATGAGAATATTTCGTTTGAAAAAATGATGGAGCGCGAAGGGAAGGAACTCAGCGAGCAGGTAAGAGAAATTTCTATAAAAATTTATCAATGCGCCGTTGAACGTGCCGAAGCAAAAAATATTATTATCGCTGATACAAAAATGGAATTCGGTCTTGCCGGTAACTCATTATTGTTAATTGATGAATTGTTGACGCCCGATTCATCGCGCTTCTGGCCTAAAGAAAATTATCAGCCGGGAGGCGCACAGCCGAGTTTCGATAAACAGTATGTGCGGGATTTTTTGTTGTCCATTAATTTTAATAAACGTCCTCCGGGCCCGATGCTTCCGGATGATATTATTCAGAAAACTTCTGAACTTTATAAAAAAGCGCTTTATCAATTAACGGGAAAAGAATTAGAATGAGTTACAACAAATTATTTTTGGGAATAGTGTTTCCCGTAATGCTTTTTGCTCAATACGCAAAAGAACTTCCTCAGGATACGCTGGCGGTCGTCGGAACGCATGTTATTACGGCAAAAGATTTTCTTGAACGGTTTGAGCTGATGCCGTGGCCCAAAAAAGATATGGCCTCGCGCATTGAAGTAACGAAAGAAGAATTTCTTCAATCTCTTATTGCAGAAAAATTACTGGCGTACGAATCGGCGGAGCAGAATCTTGATCAAGATTCCGCGACGAAAGATATGCAGTATAAATTGGAACGGCTGTTTGTCCGCGATGAATTGTATAAACGTGAAGTACTTCCGAAAATTGAAGTTTCACCCAAAGAAATTCGTGAGGGCTTAAAACGGTATGCCTGGCAGTTAGATGTTGAAGTTCTCGGAATTGTTGCAAAAGCGGACGGTGATTTGCTGTATAAAAAAGTAAAGAACAGTAAAGACAAAGAAGCTGTTTTGAATAAATATAAAGATTCGCTGTATGTTATTCTCGATACCATTCAATTGAATTTCGGCACGAAAGATCTTTCCCTTGAAGAGGCGGCATATTCTCTTCCTTTAAGAGAATTATCCAAACCAATTAATTCACTTGCCTATAATAATTGGATAATGATTCGTGTACTGAATAAATACACCAATCAGCAGTATGTAAATCTTTCAGGACCTGACCAAATAACGAAAGTCCAAAAAATGATTGCCGGCAGAAAGGAAGATTCTCTGGCAACAAAGGAATTTGCTTCGGTAACCGGCATGCAGCGCGCCGAAGCGAAGCCTGAAATGTTTTTTATGCTTGCCGAAACAGTCTATACATGGATGACTTCCGATACCGATGCGTATAGAAATAAAAATTTATTTTATTTTCCTCCGGCAAAACTTCCGCCGTTACAAGCTTCGTTTCATCAATATTTAGATTCGGTTTTTATCCTTAACGCATCCGGCAATATGATGCTGAAGGAAGTATTGATTGGTTTAGAAAATAATAACATTGTCTTTCCGTCTTTAAAGAAGGAAATTATTTTCGGTATACTCAACAACAATATCAAAACAGTTATTCAGAACGAGCTGCTCGCGAGAGAAGGATTTAAGAAAAATCTTCAACATTCGGAAAATGTGCACCACGATATTGCTACGTGGATGGATAGCAGGCGTGCAGTGCTCTTAATGTCGAAAATTTACGACACGATTCAAGTTACGAATGAAATGATAGAAGCCGAATATTTAAAAGACCCTACACGCTACGGCGCCACAGTATTGGTAAAATTAAAAGAAATTTTAGTCGATACGCTGCCGACGGCATTAGCGGTAAAAGAAAAAATATTATCCGGAGAAGATTTTTCAAAGCTCGCACGCAAATATTCCCAGCGAAAAGAATGGGCAAAAAACGGTGGAGAATCTCCGTTGATTGATGTCAGCCAGTGGGGAGATCTCGGGCTGCATGCCGCATCCGCTAAATTGGATACCATTGTCGGTCCGTTTATTGTGAAGGGCGGATTTACAATCTTTAAGGTGCTTGAAAGAAAAATTATTGACGATTCGCTACGAAAAAATTTTACAGAAACACGAAACACCATTTACGCAAAACTTTTAACAAAGCAACGAACGGAAGTAATGAACCGGTATATTGGAACTTTGGCAAAGAAATATGGTGTTTCAATGAATAACAATAATCTTCGCAGCACCCATACAACAACCACAAGTATGTTTACCTGGCGGTATATCGGATTCGGCGGTAGAATCGTTGCCGTTCCGAATGTTTTATCGCAAACCGGCTGGGTAAATGAATGGCGAAAACAAATTTTACTTAATCAATAAAAGGTATTTCATGAACGCTTTAACTCCAGAAAATGTTCTCGATGCGCTCCGTGCCGTACGAGATCCTGATCTTCATAAAGATATTGTTACTTTAAATTTTGTTAAAGATTTAAACATTGAAGGAAAAGATGTCAGCTTTACTATTGTCTTGACTACGCCTTCCTGTCCCGTGAAAGATCAATTTAAGCAGCAGGCAGAAGAAGTTATTCGTAAATCAATCGGCGATGTAGGGAAGATTGATATTACGATGACGTCAAATGTTTCTACCCGTGCGGCAATTGCCAAAGCGCCGATTCTTAAAAACGTAAAAAACACCATTGCCGTTGCCAGCGGAAAAGGAGGTGTCGGAAAATCTACGGTTTCGGTTAACCTTGCGGTAGCACTGGCAAAAGACGGCGCGAAGGTCGGATTGATTGACTGTGATATTTACGGGCCTAGTATTCCGATAATGTTTAATATTAATGAAAAGCCCCGCATGCACAATCAAAAACTTTTACCGCTGGAAAAGTACGGCGTGAAAGTTATGTCTATCGGTTTTTTAGTCGATCCGAAACAGGCGGTTATCTGGCGCGGACCGATGGCAAGCGGCGCCGTAAAACAATTTTTAAGCGATGTGGATTGGGGCGAATTAGATTATCTTGTTTTTGATCTTCCGCCGGGAACCGGAGATATTCAACTGACCTTAGTGCAGCAGATTCCGTTGACCGGTTCCGTGATTGTAACAACACCGCAGGAAATCTCTCTTGCCGATGCTCGCAAAGGTCTGGCAATGTTTAATAAAGTCAATGTTCCGATTCTCGGAATTATTGAAAACATGAGCTACTTTATTTGTTCGCATTGCGGAGAGAGGGAAAATATTTTTGATACCGGCGGCGGCTCCAGAGCGGCGGCTGAGATGAATGTTCCATTCCTCGGCGAAATTCCGATTGATACGAAATTTAGAGTCGGAGGCGATATCGGCAGGCCGTTGGTTGAATCCGAGCCGGATGGAAAGCATGCAATGATTATTCGCGATATTGCGCGCAAGCTTGCCGCTCAGATTAGCATCAGCAATCTCGGCGAAACGACTTCGGCGCCGATTGAAATATCACTCGGAGTTAATAACAAGTAAAAATTTACAGCGGCTCTTAAATAAAGTTTAAGAGCCGTTCTTTCTTTTATGAATGAACAGGAAATCATAGAGAAAATTCGGCATTCGCTTGAACGAGTTCGCCCCTATCTTCAAATCGATAAGGGAGATGTTGAGTTTGTCCGCTTTAGAAAAGATGACGGAATCGTTGAAGTACGTCTTCTTGGATCGTGTTTAATCTGTCCTATTTCAAAATTAACGCTGCGGGCAGGAGTTGAACGGGCGGTATTACATGATGTGCTGGAAGTGAAGCGGGTAGAACAAGTGCCGTAACAACTTTATTCTTTCGATGTCTCTTTGAGTTTTACTTCTCTTACTGTTCTGTTTTTAATCTGTAAAATCCTCCCTTGTGTTTTTTTTACAAGATCATAATTGTGTGTCGTCATTAAAATAGCGGTTCCTTTTTGATTAATTTCCATTAACAGCTTTGTGATATCGAGCGACGTTCCCGGATCAAGATTTCCTGTCGGTTCATCGGCAAGAAGAAGAAACGGCTCGTTCACTAATGCCCGCGCAATACAAACGCGCTGCTGCTCTCCGCCGGAAAGTTGATGCGGCATTGCATTTCTTTTATGACTTAAACCGACCTGCGTTAATACCGTCAGCACTTTTTTTCGAATTTCATCGGAAGAAAGACCGATGACATGCAGCGTGAAGGCAACGTTTTCGTAAATTGTTCTGTCTTCCAGTAATTTAAAATCTTGAAAAACAATTCCGAGTTTTCTTCGCAGATACGGTATCTCTTTTTGTTTAATTGTTTTGGAAGAATAATCCCCGACAATAACTTCGCCGGAAGAAGGAAACAAATCCATATATAACAGCCGGAGCAGGCTGCTTTTTCCGCTTCCGGATTCTCCGACTAAGTGAACAAACTCACCTTGTGCAATTTCAAAATTTACATCATTCACAATAAGATGATGATTGAATGTTATTTTTACATTGTTGAGAGTAACCATTTTATTTTTTTCTTCGCTGAACAATTGAATGAGCAAGTTCCAATGCCGCAATCATGCTTCCGGGATTTGCGGTTCCTTTTCCGGCAATATCGTATGCCGTTCCGTGATCGGGTGAAGTGCGGATAATTTTTAATCCGGCAGAAAAATTTATGCCTTCATCAAATCCGCTCATCTTCAGCGGAATTAACCCCTGGTCATGATACATGGCAAGAACAGCATCGTACTGTTTGTATGCCTGCGAGCCGAAAAATCCGTCGGCAGAAAATGGGCCGGCAACCGATAAAGATTTTTCCTGTGCCAGTTTAAGAGCAGGAAGAATGATTTCTTTTTCTTCGCTGCCAATTGTTCCGTTTTCTCCTGCGTGAGGGTTCAGCCCGAGAACAGCAAGACGAGGCGCAGCAATGCCGAAATCATTTCGAAGAGAATGGTGAACAGTTTCCAATTTATCCAAGAGACGATCTATTGAAATATTATCAATAATTTTTTTAATCGGAAGATGAACCGTTGCCAGTGCTACCCGCATAGTTTTGGAAAGCAGCATCATGGTTACTTTATCGGAACGCGTTAACAGCGCCAGCATTTCCGTCTGTCCGGGAAAATTATATCCTGCATAGCTTAACGCCTCTTTAGAAACCGGAGCTGTTACGATGGCATCAACTTCTTTTTCATTGCACAGTTTAATGGCTTTTTCCAACGCTAAGCCGGCGCAGACTCCGGCATCGGGAGCCGTTTTCCCGAACTGAATATTTTTTTCATTTGCCGAATGGACATTGAGCACGGCAATTTGATTTTCTTTTACGGCGGTTTTCAAAGAATCAATCGGTGTCAGCGAAAGATTTACTTTAAAGAAGGAATTATAATATTGAAATATATCGTACGAGCCTATGAGAATCGGAGAAATATTCCGCTTTACAAAATTGTTCTTAAGACTTTTCAATGTTACTTCCGGACCAATGCCGTTAAAATCTCCGATGGTAATAGCAATGTTCGATTTCATAAATTTAGTTTGCAATAAGTTGATAATTTCCTTGTTTATTATGGTCTTCAAACGTAAACGTTTTATCGAGTTTTGTGTAACTCCACACTTCTCGCGAATAACTGTTCGGGGTTAATAATCGTTTTATAGAATTCGGCGCTCCGTAAAGGATATAAATTTTTCCCCGGTCAGTCAAGGCGCCGTTTTCGCCGTTAAATGTTATGAATGTTTCGGCTGCGTAATCAACACGTTTATAAAATTCCGTCATCACTTCGTTATAAGCAGTATTTGGTGTCGGATCTTTTTTTTTCCAAAAATCATTCAAGCGTTGAATTTTATTATTTCTGCTGCCGGAATTAAGTTCGGAAAATTCTTCCTTTGTGGTAATATAGCGAAGTACTTCAAGAGATAGTTCCAGTGAAGTCAGCGAGAGCGGCATATCGAGCCATTGCGTAGAAAAGAGAAGAGAAGAACGAATGGAATCGCGAAGGGTTAGTTCAAGCTGATACACTCCTTGTGCTAATTTTTCCGTTTGAAGAGGAAGGAGATACATATCCACGCCGGCATGCGGCTGAGGAAGAACATCTATTCCGGAAGAATTTTTCTTCATTAAAAAAATTGAAGAAGGAATAATTGAGGCTTGAAGCGTTGAATCGCGAAAAAGAAGATTTCGCGTTTCGTTCTCTGCGTCTTTTTTATAGAGTGTCATCGTAAGCGAATTGCTGCGAAGATATTCCAGCGCGGCAAAACATAATTGCGCCGGCTGAGAAAAGAAAATATCATTGCCGAGATTTAATGCATGATACCGGTTACTGTCCGGCGAATTAGAAATCCAAAGCAGTGATGAGAGAAGGAAATTATTTTTCTTTTCAAGGATAAACGGTTCGCGGATATCCGGCAGTTTTCCGGCCGCAGAATTATCTTCAATACGCATCAACGCAATATATTTTCCTTTCGGAAGCGAAAAAACGGAAATTCCCTGATAGAAATTCTTTTTTAAAGAAGACGCAGAATTATCACCGGCTGTAAGATGAACCTTTTCAATGCTTCTGGTAACGACGGTATGATGAAGTGAATCGAGAATTTCAATAGTAACTTCTCCGGAAGCGGAAAAAGTTGTTTGTGCAGAATCAATTTCACGTGAAAAAATAAATGTATCGTAGCGAATTCGATACGATGCATAAACAGTAAACGCGCTGTCGGAAGATTGTATATTGGTTAATCCTAAGTATGCCTTTTTCCCGAATGTTCCTTCGCGCATAGTAAATTTTCGTATTCCGAAATTATCCTGCCTGTCGCGTGCTGCATCTTCCGATGCGCATGAAGAGAGAAGCACAAGCAGAGCGGCTGCCGAGATTAGCTTAATTATATTTAATGTCATGGAAAAAGTTACCGTCCTGCTTTCCGACAATTTTGTTTGGGTTGAAAATATTTTTTGGGTCAAAAATCTTTTTTACTTCTTCAAAGAGAGCATAAATTTCTTTGCCGAACGCCCGCTTCAAAAACGGCGTCCGCACCAATCCGTCGCCGTGCTCTCCGGAAAGGAGTCCGTGCAGCGAAATCACCAGCTCAAAAACTTCGGTTGCTGCAATTTGAATGTCGCGTCTTCCTTCTTCGCTTTGAAAATCCACAAAGGTCGAACAGTGGATATTTCCGACGCCGGCGTGTCCGTAGAGCGTATAGGGAATGTTATGTTTTTCAAAAATTTTTTTAATTCCGGTAATATACTGAGGCAGATTTTCAATCGGAACTACGCCGTCTTCAACAATGGAAGCTTTCTTTCGCTCCGTTTGAAGCTGATTGAGTTTCATAGCAACATCTTCACGCAGACGCCAGGCGGAGAGGCGTTCTTCTTCAGAGCAGAGAAATTTATGCGCATTGATTAACCCGGCATCGGAAATATTTTTCAGCAGTAGGGAAATTTTATCTTTTAAATCAATTTGTGAATCCCCTTCAAATTCTATTAAAAGCATTGCCTGAAAATCCTGTGCAATGAAAGAATCAATCTCATCGCTGATTCCTTTTCCGTAATCGCTGTAGGATTTATCTAATATTTCAATCGCCGCGGGCTGGAAAGTGAGCGCCCGCTGCGTTGCTTGAACGGCATTTTCATACGAACGGCAATATACAATAACCGCTTCTGAATATGACGGGATAGAAATTGTTTCAATTTTTGTTTCAGCGATAATTCCTAATGTTCCTTCAGAACCGCAAAATAATTTAATGGGATGAAAAGAATGATTATTAACAGCATCAAAAATATTATAGCCGCTTGAATTTTTAAGAGTGTTAGGAATATTGGAAAGAATTAACATTTCGTTTTTCAAAAGAGATTGCGCCGCACGGATGAGAATATTTTTTGCCGTCTCAGAACCTTGTATTGTACCGGAATCGTTTATTGTTACCACGTCTCCGTTTGCCAGCACAATAGTCATTTCTTTTATTACATCTTTTGTGGCGCCGTATTTAATACCGTGCGCTCCCGAAGCGTTGGTTGAAATATTTCCGCCGATGGTGCACCACTTTGCGCTTTGCGGATCGATGGAATGTTTACGTCCGAATGGTTTTAAATATTCATTGATGGTTTGAATTTTACATCCTGCCTGCACATGAAGAAGAGTATTCTCCAGTCCATAGATGGCGTTCATATATTTCGATAAATCTACAATAATTCCCAAACCGACTGCCTGACCGACAAGTCCCGTGCCGCCGCCGCGAGGAATGAGAGCAATTTCATTCGCAGCACAAAAGCGGACTGTGTGCTGAATATCTTCTACGGATTTGGGATAGACAACAGCTAACGGACGAATTTTGTAAATGCAATGCAGTGTGCTGTATTCTTCAAGCGTTGCATTATCAAATACAATTTCGCCGGAAATTTTCGGCTGTAATTCTTTGCTGATTATTCTCTCTGCTGAAATCATAAAATAAGATACAAAAAATGGAATCGAGAGTGAACTGTTATTCGCAGGAAAGTTATTTGATGAAGATTTGTTTTCCAAGTTCAGCGGCGTGAACTTTTGTCTTTGGAAGGATTGAAAGAATTTCATTTCCCATCCAATCAATCGATTCGGGTTCGCCGTGAACGAGAATAATATTTTTCGGTGCAATTTGTTGAATTGCCTCCATAAGGCGCTCACGGCTGCTGTGTGCTGAGAACCGAAAGCGGTCAATTGAGCATCGAATAGTCTGCGGTTCCGTGGTATCTGTAAGTTGGATTGTATCTCCTGAATTACTTTCTTGAAGACGATATCCGGGCGTAGATGAATCCATATAGCCGACCAAGAAGACAGCATTTTTTTTATGCTGCATCCAAAGCTGGGCAAGCTTAAAAGAAGCCGTTCCTTCTACCACCATGCCGCTGGAGGCAAGAATAATTGAAGGAGTTCTCATGACATCCATTAACTGTTCTGTTTTGTACAAATCCCGATGCTGATATTCTTCTAAAATTTCATCCGGGTTATTAAACGGTACGGCGTAGCGGTTCTTGTCATAGATGTGTGTTAATTTTTTGCCAAGCCCGCCGGTGTACACATCTACGGCGGCTAATGTTCCTTTGTGCATTAGTCTTCCAATCATTGCCAGCATTTCCTGCATTTTTCCGAGAGCAAAAACAGGAATAAGAATAGAACCTCCTTTTTCCAGAATTTGGTTTGCTCTGGAAGCAAAGCGAATTTTTTCTTCATTACGGTCGGGAAGAAGAACATCTTCCGTTGCTCCGTGAGTGCATTCAATAATGAGTGTTTCTATGTTTGATTTAGGAATATTCGCACCGGGAAGAACGAACTGCGCATCGAGAGAAATATCGCCGGTGTAGAAAATAGTTCTGTTGTCGTGTTCAATAAAAATTCCTGCAGAACCCAAAATATGTCCGGCATCGTGAAAGGAAGCATGAATTGATTCTGCGCTGCCGTGACGGTAGCCGTTAATAAGAAAACGTTCCTGATAAGTTTTCCATTGGATGCTTTGTATTAACAAATCAATTTCTTCATGCGTGTACGGATGGAAAATATTTTGTTCCTTCAACTGCTCTTGCATGATACCAACGGCGTTATGCAGCGTCAGCTCGGCAATGCCGCGAGTCTGCGGAGTGGTATAAATTTTTGCATACGGATGCTTTTGAATTAAAAAGGGAAGCGCATCAATATGGTCTTGATGAGCGTGAGAAATAAGAGAGACATCAACCGGTAATGACGAGAGCAGATCAAAATGCGGCAGCGATTCTATGCCGTTTTTTTGCGGATGCGTTCCGCAGTCGAGAATAATTCCCGACCCTTCTATATTGAGATAAAAACAAGAAGCGCCGATTTCATTTGCGCCGCCGAGTGGAAGAAAGGAAATCATATCGCCGAAAGAAAATTACACACTGTATTTTTTAAGAATATCATCAGGAATTGTCGCAGCGCGCTGTGTCTGCAGATTAATCATAGTGTATTCGAAAATGCCGTCAACGCAGATTTTCTTATTCTCTTTTTTTACAATTTCAAATACCACATCTACGCCGTTTGATTTTATTGTTTGAATCCGCGCTCGGACAATTGCCGTATCGCCGAGTTTCAACGGTCTTTTAAAATTCAATCTACAGGCGCTGACAACCCAGCCGAAACCGCGTTCGATAAACTCTTCCATTGACATTCCGTAGCAGCGTTTCATTTGATCGTAGCGGGCAGCCAGCACATAATCAAAATATTTTGAATTATGCACATGTTCATTCATGTCAATATCATCGGGGCGAACGAGAATTTCTGTTTCAAATTTAGAGTAAATAATGCTCATAGTTTTATTTCACGCAAAGACGCAAAGAAGTTTTTCAATATAAATCAAAAATCAAGCCGATATTCATTGATGATCTATGATTCACTGCATCATTGAGAGGATAACCACCTTTTTGGTATTTAAAAACGTACCCTAATTCAGGTGTTAATAAAATGGATAAACGTTCTGAAAGTGGAATTTTTATATCAGCACCTAGCGCAGGATAACTTGCTGTATAATCAATTCTTTTTATTTCACCATCATAAGTTAAATTAATAGAAATGTAAGGAATAAAATATTTATTAATTTTTTTACTATACACAAAACCAGAATTAAACCAACTACTGCAGAATTTTTTTTCGTAATTCCATAATCCACCCAAATAAATGCCATAGTTTGAGGCATTTTCTTTGTTATTTGTGTGAAGAAAAAT
>JACFMZ010000042.1:0-13954 GCA_019455105.1 Bacteroidota bacterium
GGAACCAACAATAGAATATAAATGGTATGTGGTTCGCACCTATTCCGGTCATGAAAATAAAGTGAAGCTTGGCATTGAAAGCGAAGCGAAACTTCTTGGATTAGAAGACCGCATTAACCGTGTTCTGGTACCGGCGGAAAAGATTTTTGAAGTAAAAGACGGAAAGAAAAAAAGCAAAACAAAAAATTTTTTTCCCGGCTATATTTTGGTCGAAGCATTTTTGGATGAAAAATCAAAACATCTTATTCTTAATACCCCCTCGGTGTTAAGCTTTGTCGGAACAAAAGAAAAGCCTGTTCCGCTTCAGCCCGATGAGGTGAAACGATTAATCGGCAGAATTGAAGAGAAGAAAGAGGACGGAACCGAACGAATTGAAGTTCCGTTTCATATCGGTGAGCCGGTAAAGGTTATCAGCGGTCCGTTCCATAATTTTTCCGGATTCGTTCAAGAGATAAATGAAGAGAAGATGAAGATTAAAGTTATGGTGAGTATCTTCGGCAGAAAAACACCGATTGAATTGGATTTCGGTCAGGTTGAAATTGAAAAATAAAAAGAATTTTTAACGAATAGAGTAAAGAGTTAATTTATGGCAAAGAAAATAGCTGGATATATCAAATTACAAATTCCTGCAGGTCAAGCAAATCCTGCGCCTCCGGTTGGTCCCGCGCTCGGACAAAAAGGGGTTAACATTATGGAGTTTTGTAAACAATTTAATGCGCGGACACAAGCACAGGCAGGATTGATTATTCCGGTTGTTATTACGGTCTTCTCGGATAAATCATTCACCTTTATTACAAAGACGCCTCCGGCGGCGGTTCTCTTAATTAAAGCGGCGAAAGTGCAAAAAGGTTCGGGCGAACCGAATAGAAATAAAGTCGGAAAAGTTACCAAAGCACAGGTGAAAGAAATTGCCGAATTAAAAATGCCGGATTTAAATACGACCAATATAGAGTCCGCTATGAGCATGATTGAAGGAACGGCAAAAAGTTTAGGTATTGCAGTAGAAGGATAATTCATTACATAAAAGTGGGAGAGAGAGAAAAAAATCTCGTTTGAACCACCGGGAGCTAATTATGAAGTTCGGAAAAAAATATAGAGAAGCGGTAAAGAAATACGACGGGAAAAAAGTTTACTCAATAGAAGATGCCGTTGGAGTGTTAAAACAAGTTGCTTCGGCAAAATTTGTAGAATCGGTGGATATTGCAGTGCGGCTCGGCGTTGATCCGAAAAAAGCAGATCAGGCGGTGCGCGGTACGGTTTCTTTACCGCACGGAATTGGGAAACAAGTTCGCGTATTGGTAGTCGCAAAATCACCGAAAGATCAGGAAGCAAAAGATGCCGGCGCGGATTATGCCGGTTTTGAAGAATATTTAGAGAAGATAAAAGGCGGCTGGACGGATGTTGATGTTATTGTTGCCACCCCCGATGTGATGGTGGAACTCGGCAAGCTCGGTAAAGTTCTCGGTCCGCGCGGCTTAATGCCGAATCCTAAAAGCGGAACCGTTACCGTTGATGTTGCCACGGCAGTGAAAGAAGTAAAAGCGGGAAAAATTGAATTTCGTGTTGATAAAGCCGGCGTTGTTCATACAACAATCGGAAAAATAAATTTTGAAAGCGAAAAACTCGTCGAAAATATTAAAGCATTTTTAGCAACAATTGTAAAGCTCAAACCGACAACGGCGAAGGGGCAGTATATAAAGAGCATTTACGTCTCATCAACAATGAGCCCGAGCGTTCAGGTTGACCGGGCGGTAGTACAGATATAACAAAAGAATTTACGCACTCATACTCATCATCTATTTTTTGCGATGCCTTGCAATTCTTGTAAGGGCTTCTCATGGCAAAAATAATACATACAATCACTATGAATAAATCGGAAAAAGAACAAGAAATAGCCTTGATCCAGGAAAAGGTTTCGAGAGCGCAGGGAATGTTCTTTACGGATTTTGCAGGAATTAATGTCGCCAATATTTCGGAGCTTCGTAATGAGTTTCGAAAAGCCGGCGTTGAATACCGTGTTGTGAAAAACACGCTCGCCCGCAAAGCAATCCAAAATGTCGGCGGCTATGATGCCGTGCTTGATAAGTTAGTCGGACAGACGGGAATTGCTTTTGCGTACGATGATGCCGCGGTTCCTGCCAAAATCATAAAGAAGTTCAAAGAGAAAAACGAAAAGTTCTCTTTGAAAGCGGCTGTACTCGAGAAACAAGTCTATGACGGTTCGAAGCTTGATGTGCTTGCAACACTGCCTTCACGCTCGGAAGTTGTCGCTTCAATTCTTGGTTCAATCAACGCACCGATAACAGGTATTGTCGGCGCAGTGAATGCTGTTCTTCGCGATGTGGTCGGAGTTCTCGATGCCATTGAAAAGAAAAAAGCAGCATAATTAAAAATTAGAAATTTAGAAAAAAATATTATTGTAAGGAGAAAAAACAATGTCAGTAGTAGAAGAACTTGTAGAAAAAATTGAGAAGCTTTCTCTTCTCGAAGCCGTTGAATTAAAAAAAGCGCTCGAAGATAAATTCGGCGTTACCGCAGCAGCTCCCATGATGATGGCGGCAGCTCCGGCCGGTGCAGCAGCACCCGCAGCGGCAGAACAAACTGAATTTACCGTTGAATTAACCGACGGCGGCGCACAAAAGATTAACGTTATTAAAGTTGTCCGCGAAGTAACCGGACTCGGCTTAAAAGAAGCGAAGGATCTGGTTGACGGCGCGCCGAAACCGGTAAAAGAAGGATTGAACAAAGCGGATGCGGAAGCGTTGAAAAAGAAACTCGAAGAAGCCGGAGCGAAAGTTACCTTAAAGTAATTTCGCCGTACCTTTACTCTCGAGAACTTTTTCAATAGGCATTAATGTTTATACATAGAACGCGTAGAGAAATCAAATAACCAAGCCGATAGCACGGCGGAAGATTCCGCCCGTGCATCGGCTTGTCTTATCTTGACAGTTCAAAGAGCTACAATACACAGAATTTTGGAATGTAAGTCTATAGTATAAAAAGCATTCCATCGTTTTATCCAAAGAATTTTATTAACTACAAGCAGGTGTACCACCTGAAGGAGTGATTGACTTGAAGAGCCAATCCCGTTTGCATACCGACCTCAAAACAGGGCGTGAAAGTTTTGCCACCATTCAAGATGTCGTAGAATTTCCTGATTTGCTGAATGTTCAAATGGAATCATACGAGTATTTTTTACAAGAAAAAATCTCGCCGGCAAAACGGAAAAACAGAGGATTACAACAAGTATTCTTAATGAACTTTCCTATTACCGATACTCGTGAAAATTATCTGCTCGAGTTTGTTGAATATTATGTTGAAAAACCAAAATATACCGTTCGTGAATGTCAGGAACGCGGATTAACGTACGCCGTTCCGTTAAAAGCAAAACTGCGCTTATCCGAAAAAGCCGAAAGCGGAGAAGGATATTCCGATACCATTGAAGAAGTGGTGTACCTCGGAAACCTTCCGTATATGACCGAGCGCGGAACATTTATTATTAACGGCGCAGAGCGGGTTATTGTGAGCCAGCTGCATCGCTCCCCCGGTGTATTTTTCAGCGAGTCAAAACATCCGAACGGAACGCCGATTTATTCTGCGCGCATTATTCCGTTTCGCGGTTCGTGGGTTGAATTTGCAACGGATATTAACAACGTAATGTACGCGTACATTGACCGGAAAAAGAAATTTCCTGTTACCACACTGCTGCGTGCGCTCGGCTATTCTTCCGATGATGAAATTCTTGAACTGTTCGGCTTAGTAGAAGAATTAAAAATTGCCGATATCGATTTAAAAGAGTATTCGGGAAGAATTATCTGCGGCGATATTGTGGACCGCAAAACCGGCGAAATTATTATTAATAAAGATGCATCGCTGAATGATGAAGCCATTAAAAAAATTAAAAAATCCGATGTCAAGAAAATCCGGTTATTGAAAATTGAAGAAGCCGGACAGCGTTCCGTTATTGCCAATACCATTTTAAAAGATGTGGTGCACAGCGAAGAAGATGCGCTGGAAGCCATCTACCGGCAGCTTCGTTCCGGCGATGCGCCGGATCTTGATACGGCAAAGAATTTAATTGATAAATTATTTTTCAATCCCAAGCGCTACGATCTCGGCGATGTGGGACGTCATCGTATCAATCAAAAATTAAAATTAGAAATTTCCGAATCGGTAACTACATTAACAAAAGACGATATTATTGCCATTATCCGCTACCTGCTGGATATGCAGCAAGGGAAAGCTTCGGTTGATGATATTGACCATTTGGGAAATCGGCGCGTTCGCACCGTCGGCGAACAGATTGCCGCTCAGTTCAATGTGGGGCTCGCCAGAATGGCGCGCACCATACGCGAACGAATGAATATTCGCGACCAGGATAAATTTTCGCCGGCAGATTTGGTGAACGCCAGAACTATCTCCAGTGTTATTAATACCTTCTTCGGCACCAACCAGCTTTCGCAGTATATGGACCAAACCAATCCGCTTGCGGAGCTGACGAACAAACGCCGTATGTCCGCGCTCGGTCCGGGCGGATTAACCCGTGAACGCGCAGGATTTGAAGTGCGCGACGTTCACTATACGCATTACGGAAGATTGTGTCCGATTGAAACACCGGAAGGACCGAATATCGGTCTTATCTCTTCGCTCTCCATGCACGCACGGGTGAACGATTACGGATTTTTAGAAACACCGTACCGTGTTGTAAAGAAAGGAAGAGTTACGGAAGAGATTGAATATCTGAACGCGGAAAAAGAAGATGAATTTATTATTGCGCAGGCAAATATTCCGCTGGATGAAAAAGGAAAATTTAAAACGGAGCGTATCACCTCCCGGAAGCAGGGAGATTTTGTTGTTCATCAGCCGGAAGAAATTGAATACATGGACGTTTCGCCGACGCAGATTGTTAGCGCGGCGGCAGCCTTAATTCCGTTTCTTGAAGATGATGATGCTAACCGCGCATTGATGGGTTCAAACATGCAGCGCCAAGCCGTTCCGCTTCTTCGTCCGCAGTCGCCGATTGTCGGCACCGGATTGGAATATAAAGTTGCACGCGATTCCCGTACCTGCGTGGTGGCAGAACGCAGCGGTATTGTTGAAAATGTTTCCGGCAGCACCATTACGGTTCTCTATGATATTGAAGAAGATAATGCGGAACAGCTGGTAACCTTTGAAGATAAGCGCAGAGTTGAATATAAGCTGGTTAAATTCTTCCGCACCAACCAGGATACAAGCATCAATCAAAAACCGATTGTTGTTCCCGGACAGCGGTTTAAAAAAGGAGATATTCTTGCGGATGGATGCGCAACTGACCAAGGCGAGCTTGCGCTCGGAAGAAATGTTCTGGTAGCGTTTATGCCGTGGCGGGGATATAATTTTGAAGATGCGATTATTATGAATGAACGAATCGTATCGGAAGATGTTTTTACCTCAATTCATATTGAAGAATTTGAACTGCAGGTGCGCGATACAAAACGAGGCGAAGAAGAATTAACGCGGGAAATTCCGAACGTCAGCGAAGAAGCGACGAAAGATCTTGATGAGAACGGCATTATCCGTATCGGCGCTGAAGTGAAAGAGGGAGATATTTTGATCGGAAAAATTACGCCGAAAGGCGAAACCGATCCGACGCCGGAAGAAAAATTACTGAAAGCAATCTTCGGCGATAAAGCCGGCGATGTAAAAGATGCGTCGTTAAAGGCGCCGCCAGGAATGAAAGGAATTGTTATTTCAACAAAACTTTTCAGCCGTAAAAAGAAAGATGCCGATACAAAGAAAGAAGATAAAAAGCGTCTCGACCTTCTTGAAAAAGAATACAAACAAAATGTTGAAAAGCATTACGAAAAACTTGCGCGTAAACTCGGGCTGCTTCTCGACGGTGAAAAATCAATCGGCGTTCGTGATATTGAAGGCACAATGGTATTTCGCGCCGGCACGCAATTTAAAGAAGATACCTTTACCGACTACGATAAACTCGATAAGCTGGATTATAAACAAGACTGGATAGAAGAAAAACGCAGGAACACCATGTTGGTGAAGATTTATGAAAATTTCTTTGCCACATTAAACCACATGGAAGAAGCGTTTAAACACGAAAAAAATAAAATTACCATCGGCGATGAATTGCCGCCCGGTATTGTGCAGCTTGCGAAAGTCTATGTTGCGAAGAAACGAAAACTTTCTGTCGGGGATAAAATGGCGGGACGGCACGGCAATAAAGGTGTGGTCGCGGCAATTGTTCCGGCGGAAGATATGCCGTTCGGTCCGGACGGAAGACCGGTTGATATTGTTCTGAATCCGCTCGGCGTTCCTTCCCGTATGAATATCGGCCAGTTATTTGAAACAGCGCTCGGCTGGGCAGGAAAAATGCTCGGTTTAAAATACGCAACGCCTATTTTTGACGGCGCGAGCTGGGAAGATATTCAGGAAGAATTAATAAAAGCACAGCTCAATCCCGAATCTCGCATGACGCTGTTCGACGGCAGAACCGGCGAACAGTTCCATCAGCAGGTAACCTGCGGAATAATTTATATGATGAAACTTTCGCACTTGGTTGATGATAAAATTCATGCGCGGTCTATCGGTCCGTACTCGCTTATTACGCAGCAGCCGCTCGGCGGAAAAGCGCAGTTCGGCGGTCAGCGCTTCGGAGAAATGGAAGTATGGGCGCTGCAGGCATACGGTGCTGCCAATGTGCTTCAGGAAATTCTTACGATTAAATCGGATGACGTTCAAGGTCGTGCAAAAGTTTATGAAGCCGTTGTTAAGGGTTCAAATCTGCCGGAAGCGAATATTCCTGAATCGTTCAATGTGCTTGTACGCGAATTGCAAGGCTTAGGATTAGAAGTAAAAATTTACTAGAAATTTTTTGTTGTCTTGAGCGGCAGCCGCCGCTCAATAACAATTATCAATGGAGTTTGTTTTATGGCTTATAGATCACAAGAATCAGCAGCACGAAAAGTATTTACAAAAATCAGCATCAGCTTAGCCTCGTCGGATGCCATTCTTTCCCGTTCGTACGGTGAAGTAACAAAACCGGAAACTATTAACTACCGCTCGTTCCGTCCGGAAAAAGACGGATTGTTTTGCGAAAAGATTTTCGGACCGACGCGCGACTGGGAATGTCACTGCGGAAAATATAAACGCATTCGCTATAAAGGTATTATTTGCGATCGCTGCGGTGTGGAAGTAACACAGAAAAGCGTCCGCCGCGAACGGATGGGGCATATTGCTCTTGCTGTGCCGATTGTTCACATCTGGTATTTCCGATCGCTTCCGAGCAAGATCGGGTATGTGCTGGGACTCAGCAACAAAGATCTTGAAAAAATTATTTACTACGAATCATACGTTGTTATCAACCCCGGCACCACAGGATTACAAAAGCAGGATCTTCTTACGGAAGATCAATATTTTAAAATTCTGGAAGAACAGGTTCCGGCAAAGAATGAAGAGCTGGAAGATGATGATCCGAAAAAATTTATTGCAAAAATCGGCGGCGAAGCAATTAAAGATTTATTGAAGCGTGTTGATGTTGAAGTGCTGTCCGCCGAACTTCGTGCAAATTTGCGGGTTGAAACTTCCGTACAAAAGAAGCAGGAATATTTAAAGCGCCTGCGCGTTATTGAAGCATTCCGCGACCGCGAAGGCGCACCGCCGAACAGTCCGAGCTGGATGGTGCTTGATGTTATTCCGGTAATTCCGCCGGAACTGCGCCCGCTTGTTCCGCTGGAAGGAGGACGCTTTGCCACATCCGATTTAAATGATTTGTATCGCCGCGTTATTATTCGTAACAACCGTTTGAAACGATTGATTGATATTAAAGCGCCCGAAGTTATTTTACGAAACGAAAAGCGCATGCTTCAGGAATCGGTAGATTCGCTGTTTGATAATTCCCGCCGGAACAACGCCGTGCGAAGCGATAACAACCGCGCGTTGAAATCACTTTCCGATATGTTAAAAGGAAAGCAGGGACGCTTTCGGCAGAACCTGCTCGGCAAGCGTGTTGATTATTCAGGACGTTCGGTTATTGTTGTCGGTCCGGAATTGCAGCTCCATCAATGCGGTCTTCCCAAAGATATGGCGGTGGAATTATTTAAGCCGTTTATCATTCGCAAATTAATTGAACGCGGTCTTGCCAAAACCGTGAAGAGCGCAAAGAAAATGGTTGAGCGCAAAGGTCCGGAAATTTGGGATATTCTTGAACATATTATCGACGGACATCCGGTGTTGTTAAACCGCGCTCCTACGCTTCACCGTCTCGGCATTCAGGCGTTTCAACCTGTGCTGGTAGAAGGAAAAGCGATTCGTATTCACCCGATGGTCTGCACGGCATTCAATGCGGACTTTGACGGCGACCAAATGGCGGTGCACGTGCCGTTATCTTTTGATGCACAGCTTGAAGCAAGAATTTTAATGCTGTCATCGCACAACATTCTTTCGCCGGCAAGCGGCGCGCCGATTATTACGCCGACACAAGATCAAGTGCTGGGATGCTATTATTTAACAAAATCGCGAAACGGCGCAATGGGAGAAGGTCTTGTCTTTTCCGGTCCCGAAGAATTAATTATTGCCTACAATGAAAATAAAGTTGAGCTGCACGCGCGCATTAAAATCCGATGGGATGGAAAAATTATTGAAACAACCGTCGGGCGGGTCATCTTCAATCAAATCGTTCCGAAAGAATTAGGATTTCTCAATGAGCTGCTGAGCAAGAAACGTCTCGTGCAAATTATTGCCGCGTCGTTCCGCAAGTGCGGCAATTTACGCACAGCACAGTTTCTTGACGAGATGAAAACTCTCGGCTTTACGTATGCTATGCGCGGCGGTCTTTCCGTAAACGTTGCGGATGTGGCAATTCCGAAAGAAAAAGGAGAGCTTATTGCCAAAGCAATGAATGAAGTGGATTCCGTCGAGAAGCAGTATCAAAACGGCTTTATCACCAACGGCGAGCGGTACAATAAAGTTATTGATATTTGGACCAGAACAACAAATCGCGTATCGGAAAAATTATTTGAATCGCTTCAAAATTCCAAAGAAGGTTTCAATTCCATTTATATGATGATTGATTCCGGCGCACGCGGTTCAAAAGAACAGGTGCGTCAGCTTGCCGGTATGCGCGGACTGATGGCGAAGCCGCAGAAATCACTTTCCGGCGCAACGGGCGAACTGATTGAAAACCCGATTATTGCAAACTTCCGCGAAGGTCTTTCAATTCTTGAATACTTTATCTCCACGCACGGCGCGCGAAAAGGTTTGGCGGATACCGCCTTAAAAACAGCCGATGCCGGTTATCTGACCCGCCGTCTTGTTGATGTTGCACAGGATGCGGTTATTTCCGAAGAAGACTGCGGAACGTTCCGCGGCGTTGTTACCGGCGCGCTGAAAGAAGGAGAAGATGTGAAAGAGCCGCTGGTAGAAAGAATTCTCGGACGCGTTTCTGTTCACGATGTTTTGGATCCGCTGACGCACAATGTAATTGTGAAGTCCGGAGAAATTATTGATGAAGAAATTGCGCAGCGCATATCCAATACTTCCATTGAAACCGTGGAAATCCGTTCGGTGCTTACCTGCGAATCCAAGCGCGGAGTCTGCGCAAAATGCTACGGCAGAAATTTAACTGCCGGAAACTTAGTTGAGGTCGGCGAAGCGGTCGGTATTGTTGCCGCTCAATCCATCGGCGAGCCCGGCACGCAGCTGACTCTTCGTACATTCCATACCGGCGGAACGGCAAGTTTAATCGCTTCGCAGTCGCAGATTATTTCAAAGTTCGACGGTATTGTAAAATATGAAGGCATTAAATTAGTAAAATATACCACCGAAGAAGGCGAAAAATTATTATCGTTAGGCAGAAGCGGTGTTATTCAAATTTGGAACGACGATAACGCACTCTTAACGAAATATGATGTTCCGTACGGCGCGGTGCTTCAGTTGACCGAAGGTTCAAAAGTTCAGAAAGGAATGTTGTTGTATGAATGGGATCCGTACAACGCCACCATTATTTCTGAATTTGCCGGCGTTATTAAATATCAAAGCTTAAAAGAAAATATTACGTACCGTGAAGAACCGGATGAACAGACCGGTCATATTCAAAAAGTTGTTATCGATTCCCGCGACCGAACGCTGAGTCCTTCTATTATGGTTACGGATAAAGCGGGAAAGAAAATTGCCAATTATATTATTCCGACCCGTGCGCATATTATGGTGGACGATGAAGAAGAAATTGCGGCAGGAACAATTCTTGTAAAAATTCCGCGAGACAGCGGCAAGACTCGTGATATTACCGGCGGTCTGCCCCGCGTTACGGAATTATTTGAAGCCCGTTCTCCTTCAGATCCTTCGGTGGTGAGCGAAATTGACGGCTATGTCCGCTTCGGTGCACAAAAGCGCGGTTCGCGGGAAGTGATTGTTGAGAGTATCGACAAACGCGAAGTAAAAACCTATATGGTGGCGCTCGGCAAACACGTGCTTGTGCAGGAAAATGATTTTATTAAAAGCGGCGAGCGGTTAACAGACGGCGCCATTGATCCGCACGATATTCTTCGCATTAAAGGAACCAGTGCCGTGCAGGAATATCTTGTAAATGAAATTCAAGAAGTGTACCGCATGCAAGGGGTGAAAATTAACGATAAGCATATTGAAATTATCGTGCGGCAGATGATGCAGAAAGTCCGCGTTACCGATGCCGGCGACACGCATTTTCTTGAAGGAGATTATATTGATAAAGTAAAGTTCGAAGAAGAAAATAGAAATCTGAACGGAATGGTCTTTATTGAAAATAAAGGCGATTCTAAACTTAAGAACAATACGCTTGCCGAAAAGAAACGCGTGAAAGAAATTAATGTTGAGTTAAAGAAAAAAGAGAAGAAACCGATTGAGTTCAGAGAACCGGAACCGTCGCTTTCGGAACCGATTCTTCTCGGCATTACCTCGGCATCGCTTTCAACGGAAAGCTTCATCTCAGCGGCATCGTTCCAGGAAACCACAAAAGTTCTTACCGATGCAGCAATTGAAAGCAAGGTGGACAATCTTCTCGGACTGAAAGAAAATGTTATTATGGGACATCTTATTCCGGCAGGAACGGGATTGAAAAAATTCCGCAATGTTCTTGTTACTTCCAAAAAGCCGTCGCGGGTGTTAGAACAGAAAGCGGCTGACGATGTAGTGGAAGAGGTAAAGGAAGAAGTTCTTCTGGTAAAGAAAACACGGAAGAAAGCAAAAGTCACTGCTGAATAAAGCGATTAAATACAAAAAGCCGGACAGAAAATTTTGTCCGGCTTTTTTATTTTAAAGAGTTATAGTGAAGTGGTGAGGATAATATTTTACATCGAAAGCATCGTGCAAAGTTGGTTGTTAATTTTTTAATGGATTGTTTAGTGCGTTGGATTTTTTTCTTGGTAAAGAATGCAGGATGCACCTTAAAATTTATATGATAATCCAACGGAATTATTTGTTGCAATAATTTCAACTTTTTCAAAAGCAAAGATCGTATTAACTATGCCTGCAGTAAGGAATGTAATAGCCAAAATTGTTTTACGTGATTTTTGCGATATCAGCGCTGAATTATCAATTTTAATTTTTGTCTGTTCTTCTAATTTATTTTGCAAATCAATTACATCTTGAATATCACCAATTTGCACAAAATAATCCCAAGCCAATCCGAATGTTATTATGCTTACGGGAATAAGATAAATTTTTGGATATGAGTATTTTTTCGGAATATTTCCTTTGGTTGCAAACTCTGGTTTGGATATTTGGGTTTTTGCTCCGTCAGGCTGTTCAAATCGTTTTAATGTTTTTGTAGAACCATCTGGATTGATAAGGTATGTATCTTTTAATGGGTTAAATTCTGAAATAATAATCGCATCAATGGTTGTAAGGGGAAGATTTTTTTGTCCTTCACTGGTATTAATGACTATTTTGGTCCCAACTGTATCTACAACAATACAATTTTTGAGCGTTTGACCATTTCTCAATCGAATATCATCTGCCCGAGAACCCGAAAGAATCAGGATTATTAAAATTAGTATTTTATGTGTCATATGTATATGATTTCTTTCTCCTTAAACTAAGGCTATTGCCGTGTGAACTCCTTTTAGAAAATTGTGCGGCAACTTTCTAGTGTAATTTTTATGTCAGACTTGGAACAGTAATCTAATTTTGTTTGATTTTTTAATTTGTGAAGATGTTAGACTTAACAAATTTCTTTCTATTTCAAAAAATTTTAACAAAAAGTCAATGTTTTTAAAAGAGCAACTAGCATTATTCATATATGCATGCCATCACCATTTATTTCTATCAAATCGTTGTTAGCAAATTTAAAAATGGATGTCTTATGAATAAACTGTAAATTAATTGAAAGCGGAAATCGGAAATAGGGTAATTTCGGGAGAAGTAAAAGTTTGTGAACTTTCGCAACGGTTAAATATACCGGCAAGCGAACAAAGAATGTCTATGGAAAAAAGAGAAACTATTTAATAAAATTTATTTGACAAATTTATTTAAAATCGTTACATTACAAAGCTTAATTTTACATTTATACGTTAAAAAAATATTAAGGATCTGTTTTTGCCAACAATTAATCAATTAGTTCGTCTTGGGCGTGAAACTCTTAACTATAAGAGCAAATCACCGGCGCTTCAGTCCAATCCGCAAAAACGCGGGGTTTGCACAAGAGTGTACACCACGACGCCGAAAAAGCCGAATTCAGCATTGCGTAAAGTTGCCCGCGTCCGTTTGGTGAGCGGAATAGAGGTTTCTGCCTACATTCCCGGCGAAGGGCATAATCTTCAGGAACACTCAATTGTTTTAATCCGCGGCGGCCGCGTTAAAGATCTTCCCGGTGTTCGTTATCATATAGTCCGCGGTACTCTTGATGCTGCCGGGGTGACCGATCGTAAGCAGGGACGCTCAAAATACGGAACAAAACGGCCGAAGTAAGGGAATATTATGAGAAAGAAAGCAGCATCGAAAAGAATGATAAACGGCGACTCCAAATATGGTGATTTATTGGTAGCGCGTTTTATTAATAATGTTATGAAAAGCGGTAAAAAACATTTAGCAGAAACGCTTATTTATGACTCCTTTACAATTATTGCAGAACGTTCAAAATCAGCTAATCCGCTCGATGTTTTCAAGAAGGCAGTACATAATGTATCGCCGATGATTGAAGTTCGTGCGCGAAGAGTTGGTGGAGCAACCTATCAAGTTCCTACAGAAGTTCGTCCTGAACGGCGAACCGCTCTAGCAATTCGTTGGCTTATCAATTACGCCAAGGAACGTTCAGACAAATCAATGTCTCAAAAACTTGCAGCAGAATTTTTGGCGGCTGCAAACGGCGAGGGCAATGCGGTGAAAAAGAAAGAAGATACTCACCGTATGGCAGAAGCAAACAAGGCGTTTGCTCATTATAAGTGGTAGTCTTTTATTAACTTTTTTTATTTGATTTTACACTCCTAAATCTTTTTAGGTTTTGGTTTATTGGAATTTATATGTCGCGTAAGTATTCGTTAGGGAAGACCCGTAATATCGGTATCATGGCACACATTGATGCCGGCAAAACTACAACTACAGAGCGTATTCTATTTTATACCGGCGTTTTACACCGAATGGGTGAAACGCATGACGGCGGCGCTACAATGGACTGGATGGAGCAGGAAAAAGAACGCGGTATTACGATTACTTCGGCAGCAACAACATGTTTTTGGCAGGATCATCGCATCAATATTATTGATACGCCCGGTCACGTTGATTTTACTATTGAAGTTGAACGCTCGTTGCGTGTATTAGATGGCGCCGTTGCTCTATTCTGTTCCGTCGGCGGCGTAGAACCGCAGTCTGAAACTGTCTGGCGTCAGGCGGATAAATACGGCGTGCCGCGAATTGCCTTTGTTAATAAAATGGATCGTATCGGCGCAGATTTTCTCGGCGCTGTGCAGATGATGAAAGACCGTCTCGG
>JACFMZ010000042.1:13964-22720 GCA_019455105.1 Bacteroidota bacterium
TGCGGTGCCGATTCAGTTACCGGTGGGACAGGGAGATTTGTTTAAGGGAATTATTGATCTGGTAACAATGAAAGCGAAAATTTACAATGATGATTCTAAGGGAATGACCTGGGAAGAAATTGATATTCCCCATGACCTTGAAGCGCAGGCACAGGAATACCGCACAAAAATGTTAGAAGCAGTTTCGGATGAAGATGATACGCTGCTGGAAAAATATTTAGAAGGGAAAGAGATTACTCCGCAGGAAATTATTGCGGTATTGCGCCGAGCATGTTTAAAGGTAAGTATTGTTCCTGTTCTCTGCGGTTCTTCGTTTAAGAATAAAGGGGTGCAGTCGCTGTTGGATTCTGTCGTGAACTTTTTGCCCTCGCCGCTGGATCTTCAAAACGGAACAATTGTCGGTCATCATCCGAATATGACCGATACGATTACGCGGAAAATTTCTGATGATGAAAAATTTTCTGCACTGGCGTTTAAGATTATGACCGATCCGTATGTCGGACGACTAACATTTTTCAGAGTTTATACCGGAACGGTAAAAGCAGGGTCGTATCTTTATAATTCTACCAGTGAAAGAAAAGAACGTATCGGCCGTATTCTGCGAATGCACGCCAACCATCGCGAAGATGTTGAGGAAGGATTTGCGGGAGATATACTTGCGGCAATTGGTTTTAAAAATACCCGCACCGGCGATACGCTCTGCACGGAAGAAGATCAGATTGTGTTGGAAAAAATGACATTTCCTGAACCGGTTATTCACCAGGCGATTGAGCCGAAGACAAAAGCAGATCAGGAAAAACTCGGTGAAGCGCTGCAAAAACTTTCGGAAGAAGATCCGACGTTTCGCATTTCGACGAATCAAGAGACCGGTCAAACGATTATCGGCGGTATGGGCGAGCTTCATCTTGATATTCTTGTTGACAGAATGAAGCGTGAATTTAAAGTTGAAGCGAATGTCGGCAAGCCGCAGGTTGCCTATAAAGAAACAATTCGTAAAAAGGTGCAGGCGGAAGGAAAGTTTGTGCGTCAATCCGGCGGTAAGGGCCAGTACGGTCACGTGTGGCTGGAAATTGAACCGAACGAAAAAGGAAAAGGATACGAATTTGAAGATGCGATTGTCGGCGGCGTAATTCCGCGTGAATTTATTAAGCCGGTTTCCGAAGGCATTAAAGAAGCGATGAAGAACGGAATTCTTGCCGGATATCCCGTTGAAGATATTAAAGTAAAATTATTCGACGGATCGTATCACGATGTTGACTCATCGGAAATGGCATTTAAGATTGCCGGCTCAATCGGATTTCAAGAAGGAGCGAAGAGAGCAAATCCCGTTATTCTTGAACCGATTATGGCAGTCGAAGTTGTTACTCCGGAAGATTATCTCGGCGATGTGATGGGAGATCTCAATTCCCGGCGCGGAAAAATTGAAGGGATTGCACCGAGAAAAGATGCGCAGGTGATTAAGGCGATGGTTCCGCTTTCAGAAATGTTCGGCTATGCAACGCAGCTTCGCTCAATGACGCAGGGACGAGCATTGTATACAATGCAATTTGATCATTATGATGAAACACCGAAATCTATCTCTGATCAAATTATTGAAAAAGTAAAAGGTAAGTCAGCATAAAAAATAAAAATTTGAATTAACTCATTAACACAATCTAAAGGAGAAATCCTCATGGCAAAAGAAAAATTTGATCGCAGCAAGCCGCACATAAACATTGGAACTATTGGTCACGTTGACCACGGCAAAACTTCATTAACCGCCGCCATTACAATGACGCTGGCAAAAAAAGGTCTTTCGGAAATCCGTTCATTCGATTCTATCGATAACGCGCCGGAAGAACGCGAACGCGGTATTACCATTGCAACTTCTCACGTTGAATATTCAACGGAGAAAAGACATTACGCACACGTTGACTGCCCCGGTCACGCTGACTATGTAAAAAACATGATCACCGGAGCGGCGCAGATGGACGGCGCAATTCTTGTTGTTGCCGGAACCGACGGACCGATGCCGCAGACCCGCGAGCATATTCTTCTTGCCCGTCAAGTCGGCGTGCCGAAAATTGTTGTCTTCTTAAATAAAGTAGATATTGCCGATCCCGAATTATTGGATCTCGTTGAAATGGAAGTTCGCGAACTTCTTTCTTCCTATCAATTCCCCGGCGATGAAACACCGATCATCCGCGGTTCTGCAACAAAAGCTCTTGAAGCTTATACGGCAGGAAAAGATATTTCCGATCCGGCGTTCAAACCGATTTTAGATTTGATGGATGCCGTTGACAGTTACATTCCGCAGCCGCAGCGCGATGCCGATAAGCCGTTCCTGATGCCGGTGGAAGACGTGTTTTCAATTACCGGACGCGGAACCGTCGGTACAGGTCGTGTTGAACGCGGTCGTGCAAAAGTGGGCGATGAAGTTGAAATTATCGGACTTGGCGCTCATAAAAAATCTGTAGTTACCGGTGCGGAAATGTTCCGGAAAGAACTTGATGAAGTTGTTGCCGGCGATAACGCAGGTCTTCTTCTCCGCGGCGTAGAAAAAACAGAATTGGAACGCGGAATGGTTATTGCAAAACCGGGTTCTATTACGCCGCATAAGAAATTTACCGCGCAAGTGTACGTTTTAAAGAAAGATGAAGGCGGACGTCATACTCCGTTTATTAACGGCTATCGTCCCCAGTTCTATTTCCGCACCACAGATGTTACCGGTGTTGTAACGCTTCCGAACGGCGTTGAAATGGTTATGCCGGGCGATAACGTAGACGGCATGCAGATTGAATTGATCTCGACCATTGCAATGGAAGAAGGACTTCGGTTTGCTATTCGCGAAGGCGGACGCACGGTTGGTTCTGGTGTTGTTACAAAGATTATTGAATAATTAGTCCACGCAGGTCAATAACTTATTGACCTGCACTTTTTTTTAGGAGAAAAACATTGGCTGGCCAAAAAATCAGAATCAAGTTACGATCGTACGATTATAATTTGATTGATAAATCTGCAGAAAAGATTATTAAGACGGTAAAATCAACCGGGGCTGTTGTTTCAGGACCGATTCCGCTTCCGACAAAACGGAGCGTGTTTACGGTTAATCGCTCGCCTCATGTTGATAAAAAATCACGCGAACAGTTTGAAATTCGCGCGCATAAACGCCTTATCGATATTTTATCGTCCGGTACAAAAACTGTTGATGCATTAATGAAGTTAGATCTTCCGGCCGGTGTAGATGTGGAAATTAAAGTGTAAGTTTTGTTGAAAACAATTTTTTCAACATTAACAATGAATAGTTTGTTCTCAAGGAGTGTAAACCTGTGAGTGGAATTTTAGGTAAAAAAGTTGGTATGACAAGTGTCTATGATGAAAACGGAATTTCGGTTCCGTGCACCGTCATTGAAGCCGGGCCATGCTATGTTACTTCAATTCGTACAAAAGAAAAGGACGGCTACGAAGCAGTACAGCTGGGATTTGACGAAAAACGGGAAACTCTCGTCAGCCGTCCGATGAAGGGACAGTTTGCGAAAGCCGGAACAAAAGCCCTTCGCTTGCTGCGCGAGTTTCGTAACTTTAACGGACTGAAATTAGAAATCGGCGCCGAATTGAAAGTCGATTCTCTTTTTACAAAAGGGGATAAGGTTGACGTAACGGCAAAATCTAAAGGGCGCGGTTTTCAGGGCGTTGTGAAACGGCATCATTTCGGCGGTGTTGGTATGACGACACACGGGCAGTCGGACCGCGTTCGCGCTCCCGGATCTATCGGCGGCTCATCATATCCTTCCCGCGTTTTTAAAGGAATGAAGATGGCGGGACGCATGGGATTTGAAAATGTAACGGTAAAAAATTTACTGGTGCTTGATATCATTCCGGAATCGAATTTAATTCTTGTAAAAGGTTCGATTCCCGGTGCAAAAAATACGTATGTAACAATTACCAAATAATTTTGAGAGATTGAGAAAGCAGTAACCGTATGGTAATAGATGTTTACAAAAAAGATGGATCGAAATCCGGCGAAACCGTAGAACTGAAGCCGGAGATTTTTGAAATCGTTCCGAACGATCATGCAATTTATATGGCGGTTCGTTCCTTTATGGCAAATCAGCGCCAGGGTACGCATAAAGTAAAATCGCGCAATGAAGTGCGCGGCGGAGGCAAGAAGCCGTTTTCACAAAAGAAAACCGGCCGTGCCAGACAAGGTACCAGCCGCTCACCGTTAATGCCGGGCGGCGGATCTATTTTTGGTCCCACACCGCATGATTATGTAGTAAAACTTCCGGTGAAGGTGAAACGTCTTGCGCGAAAATCCGCCTGGTCGTATAAAGCAAAAGACGGACAAATTATTGTTGTTGAAGATTTTTCATTTGATGCGCCGAAAACCAAAGAGATGATTTCGGTCTTAAAAGGTTTGAATGTTGATAAGAAAAAAGTGCTGCTTCTTGTTCCAAAAAAAGATGATGCGGTATTGCGGTCAGGACAAAACATTCCAACGCTGAATGTCTTGGAAGCGGCAAAGGCATCGACGTACGAAATATTGAAGAGCAACATAGTGGTGCTTCAAAAAAGCAGCATCGAAATTGTGAACGGAACATTTGCTAATTGAGGGAACTAATGACGACAATTCTTATTCATCCTTTATTGACGGAAAAAATGACGGAGCTCGGCACCAAGCGTCAATATGCTTTTAAGGTATCCACGCAGACCAACAAGATTGAAGTG
Organism: Bacteroidota bacterium; assembly: GCA_019455105.1. GTDB lineage: Bacteria > Bacteroidota > Ignavibacteria > UBA10030 > UBA8401 > JACFMZ01. The sequence goes on from JACFMZ010000042.1 coordinate 18,672, forward strand.
GCAAAAGCCGTTGAAAAAAAATTTAATGTAGAAGTTGTCAGCGTGCGCACCATGCAGATAAAAGGAAAAAGAAAATTTTCTATGACCAAGCGCGGACGCATGGAAGGAAAGAAAAGCAATTGGAAGAAAGCGATTGTTACGTTAAAAGACGGTCAATCCATTGATTTTCTGGCGAACGTTTAATTGTATAGAGAGTAACTTATGGCATTACGTAAATTAAAACCCAATACCCCGGCAACGCGCTACTATTCAATTGCGACGTTTGAAGAAGTGACCAAAACAACTCCTGAAAAATCACTTCTTGAAAAGCTGACAAAATCGGGCGGACGAAATAATCACGGGCGCATTACATCGCGTCATCGCGGCGGCGGACATAAACGCCGGTATCGCATTATCGATTTCAAACGCGACAAGCGAGGCATTGAAGGAAAAGTTGCGGCAATTGAATATGATCCGAATCGCACCGCCTATATTGCACTGGTGGTGTACGGCGACGGCGATAAGCGGTATATTCTTGCACCGGAAGGTTTAAAAGTTGGAACAAAAATTATTGCGGGAGAAGATGCGGAACCGGTCGTCGGCAATGCGCTTCCGTTAAAAAATGTTCCGGTGAACACCCAGATTCATAATATTGAATTGAAACCCGGGAAAGGCGGACAGATTGTTCGCAGCGCCGGCAATGCCGCAACCGTTCAGGCAAAAGAAGGAAATTTTGTTCTCTTAAAACTCCCTTCCGGTGAAATTCGCAATGTGCACGGAGTCTGTTACGCAACCATCGGACAGCTTGGAAATATTGATCACGAAAATATCAGCTACGGAAAAGCCGGACGTTCTCGCTGGCTCGGTATTCGTCCGCAGTCGCGCGGAAGCGTTATGAATCCCGTTGACCATCCGATGGGCGGCGGCGAAGGAAAATCAAAATCCGGCGGAGGCTGGCAGCATCCGGAAAGCCCGTGGGGACAAAAAGCAAAGGGATTGAAAACGCGTAAGCACAAGAAGCATTCAAGTAAATATATTGTTAAACGCCGTAAATAATTTAGTTTAAAATCTATGAGCAGATCGTTAAAAAAAGGACCATTTGTTGACAGCAAGCTTGCCAAAAAAGTAGAAGTGCTCAACAAGGCGAACAAGAAACAGGTAATTAAAACCTGGTCGCGTTCGTGCACAATTATTCCGGAATTTGTCGGGCACACGTTTGCCGTGCACAACGGAAATAAATTCATTCCGGTATATATTCAGGAAGCAATGGTAGGACACAAACTTGGCGAATTTGCGCCGACCAGAATTTTTCGCGGGCATCCCGGCGTAAAATCTGAAGCAGCGGCATAACGAACTGATTTTTTGGAGAATACATGGAAGCAAAAGCAATTAAACGTTATGAAGGAACCTCACCGCGAAAAATGCGTCTGGTGATAGATTTGATTCGCGGGAAATCGGTTGGTGAAGCACTTACCATTCTTCACTTTCAGCCGAAACACGCGTCAAAGACAGCCGAACAAGTACTGCGCTCGGCGATTTCAAATTTTCAAAATAAAGATGAGGGCGGACGCGTGAACACCGAAGAGTTGATTGTGAAAGAATGTTTTGTTGACGGCGCGCCGATGATGAAACGTATTTCTCCGGCACCCATGGGACGTGCCTACAGAATCTTGAAACGATCACATCATTTAACAATTGTTGTCGCACAACGCAAAAAGAAATAAGTGTAAGGAGCAACTTTGGGACAGAAAACACATCCGATCGGCTTTCGTTTAGGAATCATTAAAACATGGGATTCCAACTGGTACGATGATAAAAAATTTGCAGCGAAGTTACAGGAAGATGAAACCATCCGGAACTATCTTCGCAACCGTTTGAAGAAAGCCGGAGTTTCCAAAATCCAAATTGAGCGAACGCCGAAAAATGCCCGCATTACAATTCATACCTCTCGTCCCGGAATTGTTATCGGAAAAAGCGGAAAAGAAATTTCACAGTTAGAAGAAGAATTAAAAAAGATTACCAATAAAGAAGTAAAAATTTTAATCAGCGAAATTAAAAGACCCGAACTTGATGCCTATCTTCTTGCCGAAAATATTGCCTCGCAGCTTGAAGGCAGAATTGCTTTTCGACGCGCGATGAAACAAGCGATTACTGCCGCCATGCGCATGGGCGCCGAAGGCGTTCGCGTAATGTGCAGCGGAAGACTCGGCGGAGCGGAAATTGCACGCGCTGAACAATATAAAGAGGGGCGCATTCCTCTTCATACTCTTCGTGCCGATATTGATTATGCCATTGCCGAAGCGCTGACAATCTACGGAAAAATCGGCGTAAAAGTTTGGATTTGCCGCGGCGAAGTTCTTGACCGTGTTGGTCGTTCATAATTGAAATTGTAACCGGAGTTTGATCTTATGTTAATGCCAAAAAGAGTTAAATTTAGAAAAACACAGCGCGGCCGTATGCGCGGTGTCGCTACGCGCGGCGCAACCGTTTCATTCGGCGAGTACGGATTGAAAGCAATGGAACCGGGATGGATTACTGCACGGCAAATTGAAGCTGCCCGCGTTGCCTTAACACGGTTAATGAAACGGGAAGGAAAAGTCTGGATTCGGATATTTCCTGATAAGCCGGCAACAAAGAAGCCTGCTGAAACTCGTATGGGTTCAGGAAAAGGCGTACCGGAATTTTGGGTGGCGGTAGTAAAACCGGGACGCGTAATGTTTGAAGTGGGCGGAATTAAAAAAGAAATGGCACAGGAAGCATTAATGCTTGCAGCGCATAAACTTCCGATTAAAACAAAATTTGTTTCACGTATTGATTTGGCTGCATAATTGACGGAGAGAGACTATGCCGATTACGAAAATACATACCTTTAGAGAATTATCAGATGGCGAGCTTCTGAAGCGTATTGAAGAAAATATTGAAGCGCTGGCAAACTTGAGATTTCAAAAAGCAACATCCCAGGTTGAAAACAGTTCCAAGTTCACCCATCTTCGCAGAGAAATTGCGCGTATAAAAACGATTCTGGCAGAGCGCAAAAAGAAAGCAGCACAAAATTAATTTCGACTGAGAGAAAGAATGAAAGACAGAACTACACATCGCAAAACAAGAATCGGAAAAGTTGTAAGCAACAAAATGCAGAAAAGTATTGTTGTTGCCGTAGAACGCCAGGTTGCTCATCCGTTATATAAAAAATATTTCAAGCGGACGACGAATTTAATGGCGCATGACGATAAGAACGAAGCCGGAATCGGCGACACTGTAAAAATTATGGAAATACGTCCGCTGAGCAAATTAAAACGCTGGCGGCTCGTTGAAATTGTTACAAAAGCTAAATAAGAGAATCTACCGGAGAAAAAGATGATTCAAGAAGAAACTAATCTTGTTGTTGCAGATAATTCCGGCGCAAAAAAAGTGCGCTGTATCCGCATTTTGGGCGGACATGACCGGCGGTATGCCTCTGTCGGCGATCTTGTGGTTGTTTCGGTGAAATCTGCAATTCCCGGTGCGCAGGTAAAGAAGGGTGATGTCTCGCGTGCCGTTGTTGTTCGCACGAAAAAGGAAGTGGGAAGAAAAGACGGTTCCTATATCCGGTTCGATGAGAATGCTGTGGTATTAATTAATCCGCAGAACGAACCGCGCGGCACCCGTATCTTTGGTCCGGTGGCTCGTGAACTTCGTGAAAAGCAGTTTATGAAAATTGTTTCCCTCGCTCCCGAGGTGTTGTAAAAAATATTAGAGAGAGAACGTTTATGCATGTCCGAAAAAATGATTTAGTGGTGGTGATTGCCGGAAATTCCAAAGGAAAAGAAGGAAAAGTTTTAAAAGTATTTCCTGAAAAGAACCGCGTTATTGTTGAAGGAGTAAATATTGTTAAGCGTCATACGCGCCCTTCACAAACCAATCCGCAGGGCGGCGTGGTAATGAAAGAAGCGCCGATTCATGTTTCCAATGTGATGTTTAAAGATCCGAAAACCGGCGAACCGACACGGGCAGGAATTATCCGCACAAAAGATTCTGCCAGCGGAAAAACAAAAGTTATGCGTGTTGCAAAAAAAAGCGGTGAAACAGTA
>JACFMZ010000042.1:22730-24127 GCA_019455105.1 Bacteroidota bacterium
CGTTACGCGAATAACGTAACGCGAATGAGAACAATTATGGCAAAAGAAAAAAAAGCAAAAGAAGAAAAAAAAGCAGAGAAGAAACAAACCGCCGTGCGCGAAAAAGGCGTACCGCCGCGGCTGCATGAAAAGTATGCAAAAGAAATTGTTCCGGCAATGATGAAACAGTTTCATTACTCCAACGTTATGCAGGTGCCGAAATTAGAAAAAATTGCGATCAATATCGGTATTGGTCAGGCAACGCAGGATCCGAAACTGCTGGAAACGGCAATTGCCGAACTGGAATTGATTACCGGTCAGAAAGCTGCCGTGACCAAAGCGAAGAAAGCAATTTCAAATTTTAAGCTTCGCCAGGGACTTGCCATTGGAGCGCGTGTTACCTTGCGCAGCCGCTTAATGTATGAATTTTTCGATCGCTTAATTACTCTGGCAATGCCGCAAATTCGGGATTTCCGCGGCATCTCCGATCGTTCTTTCGACGGACGAGGAAATTATACGCTCGGCATAAAAGAACAATTTATTTTTCCGGAAATTGATGCGGATAAGATTACAAAAATTTCCGGTATGGATATTACCTTTGTCACCACGGCAAAGAGTGATATTGAAGCAATGGAATTATTAAAACTCTTCGGCGTTCCTTTTGTAAAACGCGAAGTAGTAACAAAAGCATCATAACGATTTATTATAGGAATTCTTATGGCTAAACTTAGTGCAGTAGCACGTCAGCGTCGCAGAGAAAAATTGGTGGCAAAATACGCTGCAAAAAGAAAAGAACTTATTGAAAAGGGCGATGTGGATGGATTGCGCAAATTACCGCGTGACAGCAACCCGGTCCGGCTGCATAATCGTTGCAGCAAAACCGGACGTCCGCGCGCTTACTATCGAAAGTTTGGTTTATCACGTCTTTCTTTGCGCCAGTTAGCGCTTGAAGGAAAAATTCCCGGTCTTGTAAAAGCAAGTTGGTAATTGAAATTAGGAGAATTATTTTAGAATGGCTCATTCAGATCCGATAGCTGATTTTCTTACTCGCGTTCGCAACGCGATTAAAGCAAAACATAAAAAAGTTGAAATTCCTGCTTCGAACCTCAAGAAGGAATTAACAAGAATTATGTTTGAAAATAAATTTATCACCAAATACGATGTTGTGAACAGCGGTACGCACGATACCATTCGTATTGCGCTGAAATATTCCAATGCGCAAAGTGTTATTCGCGGATTGCGGCGGATCAGCACGCCCGGTATTCGCCGGTACCGCCCGGTTGATGAATTACCAAGAGTAAATAACGGAATGGGTATTGCTGTTATTTCAACCTCAAAAGGTGTTATGTCTGATAAACAAGCACGAAAAGATAACGTCGGCGGAGAAGTTCTCTGCTACATTTGGTAAAATAAGGAGT
>JACFMZ010000043.1 GCA_019455105.1 Bacteroidota bacterium
GGTGTACAACAATAAAATATCATCTTTTCCGAGCATCACTCCTTCGCTCCGGTATGTTTGGTCGGGAAACGGACCGATAATATTTCCGGTAGCGGCTAATAATTCAAACGTATCTTTCGCCGTTCTATAAACAATCGGACTGCTGTGTCCGGCGTTAACATACAAACATAAGCCGTTTTTATCATTAATCAATTCTGTATAGAATAATGTTAAAAATCTGTCGTCGGTAAAAGTGCGGTGAACAAGATTATTAAGGTTATGAATTAAATCGCTGATTTGCGTCTGATAGCTTGCGCCCATTCGCAATGCGCCGGAAACATACAGCGCTTGAACGGCGGCAGAAATTCCTTTGCTTGCAGCATCACCGATAACAATTCCCACTCGATCTTTGCGCGTGCTGATAATGTAATCAAAAAAATCACCGCCGACGATTCTATCCGCAAGCGACACGCCGAAGATTTCATAATTATGAAAATGCAGTTCATGTTCCGGCAAAATACTACGTTGAATTTCCCGTGCTTTATCCAAATCCTTCTGCAGCTGCGTTGAAGTTTTTTCAATGCTTCGGTTTTTCAACATTGAGGTAACCGTATAGCTAATAATGTTCAACATCGGTGCCACCTCTTCATGATCGAGATCGGTATTAAAAGAAAGGACATAACGAAAAAAATCTCCTCCTCTTACATTAACAATTTCTCCGACCCCAGTGGCGGAATATTTTCCGATGCCTTTACTTTTTAAATAGGCATTTGTTTCTTTCGCAACAATTGTGCGGTGCTTAACCAACTGTTTAAACATCCGGTATTCGTCAATCTTCACCAAAAAATGCGGTTTAATTTTATCCACCGCACCGGCTTGAGCAATTAATTCATAGGAGTATTTTGTTCTATCGAGTTTCCAAATTCTTCCTCCTTTTATCTCTATTCTGTCATTTGCAACAATTTGATGCAGAACATGAGAAAGTAACTGCTCGGAAGAAGTAAATTGTTTACTGGCAAAGCTTTCAATTGTTTTGTTAAGCAGGCGCTGATTCATGATGATATGTTTGTCTTCTTTGTTATAAAAATCTTAACTTGATATGATAATATAAAGAAAGTTGATGAATGAAACGTTGTTTCTCTTCACAGCAGTAACAATTTTTTATCTTTTTGAAAATGAGAGACTTTTTTTTATATTTGATGTGTTCTTTATTGAAGCAAAGTCTTCGGGATTCCTTTGGAATTGGTAGAGCATCTGATTCGCAAAGTTTTTTTTGTTCTTTATTTTTTTTGCTGGCGTAGCTCAGTTGGTAGAGCAGCTGATTCGTAATCAGCAGGTCACGAGTTCAAGTCTCGTCGCCAGCTCAATATTAAAAGTATTATCTTTTCTTGTAGAACATAAAAAATATTAACACAATTGTAAACACTGCAAACCATTTGTTGTAAGTTTTTATGCCGTAAATTTCTTCCGGTTCTTCTTTCCCGTTAATAATCCTGTACTTTAACGCTAACGAATTGATATTCAAAAGATGAATAACCGGAATACCTAATTCTGAAGCTCGAACGAGCACTCCTTTATCATCATCCGAACATGTCTGCAATGTTCTGTGAAATCCGTTGGGAAGCGTACTGCCGTGAACGCAGCCTCCCAGCATCGGCTGGCTGCCGCCGATATTTATCAACAACTCTGTTTTCTTTTCCTGAAGTGTATCCATTCGTTTTTCAATTGACTCGATCAACGATTTGGGAATCCATAATTTTTGATTATTTCTTTCAACGGCTTTTTGCAGAGCAATAATTCCTTCTTCAGGAAGTCCGCCGCCTGAATCGCCTTCCGCTCCTCTGGTAATAAGAAGCGAACGGCTGCGCAAGCCACCCTGCTGCTGTAAAATATTTTCCATATCCAGCCATGTCATCATCGGCTGGTTTGCACCGAAAGAAGAAGCGCCCAGCGAGCTCATTAAAGTAACATGGCATTGTAATGTTTGACATGCCGCAAGCGTTGCAATTGTTAAACTTGGGAAAGAGCCGGAAACTGCTATTGCAACACTCCCTGCAGAATCAATTCCTGCATCGGAAATTAGGCGGACCATTAATGCGGCAAACTGCGAGTTGTGGGAAATTTCTTTTGCTTCAAGCGAGCCAAGCGTTGTGGTAATTTCTGAATATTCATCACCGATAAGTCCTTCATACGGCAGAAAATTTATTTGAAAAAGAGGAATCTCTCTCTTCTTTTTTTCTTCAATAATAAGATTGAACCATTTCTCCGTCAGCAAAACCGCAGATCTCATTTGATTAATTTTTGAATGCGGTGCCGTATGAGCAAAATATCGTTCGGAAAAATAAACTAATGTTAGCGATAGGGAAAATAGTAAAAAAAGTCTTTTTGATGAAAGTCTCTTCACGGCGTAACAATCAGTAAAATAAAATATACCAATGCCGTAACAATACCCAGGCTGGTAAAGGTCGGAATAAATTTTTGGCGGGAAAATTCGTTGGCGATAAGACCGGGAATAATATAGCCGATAGAATGTAAATCCAACGGAATTGCACCGGATGGTTGTACCCATTGTTCAAAAATATATTTAACACAGAATCCGAGCAGCAGGGCAAAAAGCAATTTTCTTCTTCCGTAAAGAATAAAATATTTTGCGGAAATTGTTATTACCCACCAAACCAAAACCGCAATAAGAATAGTAACGGCAATTTTTTGCGGTTGTTGAATATACAGCGCTAAATATCCCGGTGCAACCACACCGCCCGGTGAAAGCCCGACTATTTCATAATAGAGGAAAGCAACAACAAGACCGATAAATAATGTTTCAATAATCATTTTTCCGAGATCTCTTTTACGCAGCGAAGAATTTTAAATCCGCCGTCGGCAATATTTCCAACGCCGAACATAATAATATTTTGTGTTGATTCTTTGTCAAGGAAATTACGAACATCTTTGTTTGTTATCCTATCCCAAATCGTAATTCTTGTTTGATTAACATTGTTTTTTTTTAATTCCCGTTCTGCAAACCGGCTGTGATTTCCGCATAGAATAAAATTTGGCTCAGCAGTTAAATGACTCATCCATATTGCAAGTTCTTGTGTCCGCAGGGGCCTGTCATTACGGGTATTGAAAACAATAAACTGTTTTACTTCAGAAGATGCCGTTAATTTATTTTCAACAAAGGAATTTGTTGAAACAACATCATTAATAGTGAAGGCATTGTGAAAGATGACAATCTTTTTATTGATTGTAAAATGTATCACTGGCGGTAAAAGTTCAAGATTTTCCGCAATAATTTTTTGAAAAGACTGTTCTTTATCAATGTTCAGATATTCGCAAACAGACAAAGTCAGAGCAATATTATCAGCATGAAGAGATGACGGCAGACGTTTGCTAAAGGCTTCTTCTAACGGGGGGGCAAGCACGGCTTTAATTTTTCTGTCCGAGGCATATTGCTGAATCTGCGGAAAGTGTTCCTCATCTCTTGTAAACACAATGGAGCCTTCACGTAATGCGCTGCGCAATGCTTCAACATGTTCTTCATCCGATTTTCCCATCTGTTCAAAATGATCATCGCGAATATTTGTCAGCAGCGAAATATGCGGCTGTAGTATTTGGCTCTCAATTTTCTGATATTCCGGCGCAACGGACATACATTCCAATACAAGAGAATCTGCACGTTCTTGAACAGCGCGGCGAATCATGCGAAGTTGTTCCTGAACTCTCGGCGTTCCTCTGCGTTGTATTTCATTTTTTCTTCCGTTGGGAAAAATCTGAGTCGGAATAACGCCGGTAATTTTAGCAAACGGATGTTTTCCTGAACCGCGTAATGCAATAGCAAGATATTCCGTGACGGAAGACTTTCCTCTTGTTCCGTTGACATGAATTCTCAGCGGAATGTTATTCAGCAAACGTTGCAGCGAAAACCGCTCTACAAAAAGCAATACCGCAACAAATAATGTTAATACGAGAACGATATTCATTACGGCATCCCTTACTCAATATCCAATCGCAACGCCGCCGCGACGCGGATCGGCAGAACCATAGAGCGTATTGGTTGACTGGTCGATCATAATAATTTGAGCACCGCCAAAGAAAAGATCAAAATCTCCATACTCACGCAGTCGATGTCCTTTCTTTTTCAATCCTTCTTTTACTTCTTCGCTGATGCGCGATTCTAAATGAAGATAATCATCGAATTTCTGACAAAAAAATCTTGGAGCGCGATTAGCTTCGCCCGCATCCAATCCGTAATCAATGGCATTTATGATTAATAAAATAATGGTTGCTTCAATACGGGTAGCGCCGGGCGAGCCGACCGTCATAAACGGTTTTCCATTTTTCAAAATAATTGTCGGGGCAATTGAACTGCGGGGCTGTTTGTTCGGTTCTATTGAATTTACAGCAGACGTAGTAGAGAAGTTTGCCATGGAACAGTTTAAAAGCACTCCTTCTACAACTAACCCTGAACCAAAAAATGTTCCGAGTGTTTGGGTCAAGGAAACAGCATTTCCCTCTTTATCTACAACAGAAAGGTGAGTAGTATGTCCCCCTCCTTCAAAAATATTTTCTACTAAGAGCGGATCATTCTCCATTGGATCATGATAATACGATTGAAATTCCGGGGCATCACTGTCATCAATTTCGTTATCGCCTTGAGGTGTTTTTTCTTCTTCTTTGCTCTCCACAGTATTTTTTTGTTCCTGCTTCAGTTGTTTCTTTCTTCCACCCCAGCGGTCAAACAATTCTTCCGTTGATTTTCCGTAGGAAGAACGTTCCTCATCAGGATCATCATTAATTTCATCGGTATTATTTTTCTCTTTCACATCCGCTTCTTTAAATTTTTTAGATGCAGGCCGTTTATCGTCAAAAGCACTCGGGTTACCGGGTTTTGTTTTTCTATAATCACTCGGATCTGCAGCAGCCATATTGATATCGTCGTACCGGCTTCGTGCAAAGGCTTTTGATTCCAACCCGTTCACCGGAACATATCCAAATCGCTGGTCTTGAATGAAAGCGCTGCGATCGGCATAAATTTTTCTCATTGTTTCGGCAATAAGATGAGCACTTTGCGTAGAAGTGACATAGTTTCCCATTTTCTTTAAATTTGCATTTTCCAAAATATTCATCGCTTCAATAATGGAAACGCCGGATTGCGGCGGTCCGGCAGCAACTATTTCATAACCGCGGTATGATCCGCGTACCGGTTCACTGATGTGTACTTGATAATTTTTCAAATCATTCATCGTCAGAGCGCCGCCGTTTTCTGTTACTCCTTTTACCAATGCTTCGGCAATCGGACCTTCATAGAATCCTTTTTTCCCTTCTGCGGCAATATGTTTTAATGTTTTTGCAAGATCCGGCTGCCGCAGCGTATCTCCTTCTGCTAACGGAAAACCATCCGGCATAAATATGGAGGCTGTTGCAGGATAGCGTTGAAGAACTTCATTGTTATCCAAAATAATTCGCGCTAATGTTTCGTCAATGGGAAATCCCTGCTCGGCATATTCAACAGCCGGCTGCAGCACAACGGAAAGAGGCAATGTTCCATACAGACGTAACGCTTCCGTTAAGCCGGCAACAGTTCCCGGGACAAGAATTGCCTTTGCGGATTTACTATCCGTTTTCGGATTGTAATTAACGCTGTTGACATTTTCCGACGTCTGCTGGTAATAATTGATAAAGATGGATTTTTTTTCTTTTTGAAGATAGACCACCATTGCGCCCCCGCCGCCGATTCCAGAGCCGTCGCTTTCAACAACGCCGATAGCAAATGCGGCGGCTACGGCTGCATCAACGGCATTTCCTCCTCTCTTCAACATTTCTATTGCCGCTTTTGAAGCAAGCGGATGCGCCGTTGTTGCCATACCTTGTGTACCGACGGCAACTTCACCTTTCGCTGCACTATTTTCCTGCTGGGTGTACAGCGGTGCAACAAAAAGAAACAATAAAAACAGATAAAGAAACATTTTACTTTTTATCATAACCTCTCCGGTTCAAATCCTGCAAAACAATAATTATTAAAAGGCATCGGTTAACGGTTTTAAAGCTTCTGCAATTTTATCAACTAATTCAATTTTAATTTTTTTCTGCTCGGCAATTTTTGAAAAGAATTGATCTTCATCCCCCTGTTTTACAACAATCATTTCTTTTGAAACTTCCGCCGCCAGTTTATTAAAATCATCCGACTGAGCGCCGCGACGCGGTTTGCCGCCGATGTGAAGCATAAGAATATTAATTTTTTGTTTCTGTGCCGCTTCAATCACTTCTTTCACTCGGTCCATTTCCTGTTCGCGGCTGATGCCAGCGGCGCCAAGACCCTTCGAACTAAAACCGGGAACAATAATTAATGTTTTAATTCCTAAAAGGTCGGATGCCTTTGCCCGATTAATTGTTTTGGCATCTAACTTTGCTTTTTTACATAACATTCCCGCCATGGTAACATCGGCGCTTTGCCCTGCAGAAGTGATAAGAATAGGCTGCTGAAATTTTTCTTGTGCAAAGGCAGCGCCTATAAAAAGAAAAAATAATAAATATTTTACGGCTGTTTTCATACGTTTGTCTCCCAATATAAATGAAAATAAAAAGAACTAGTTTAAATAATATCCGATTCCGTTTTTCATAATCTCCTCATACGCCGGCAGGTTTTCAATTTCTGCTATTCGTTCGGGAAATTGTTCATTGTACGCTGCAATTAATTTTTGAAATCCTTCAACGTGGCGAGCAACGCGTAGTGAAATCGGCTCGCCGCCCGGTTCATACGTTATCCGAACAGTTTCCAATTGTGATGCATCCTTATAAAACCGATCGTTGCCCTGCAACAATAATTCTTCATTTGTTTTTCCGCGCAGTCTCCCTTGAATTGGATTGCTTGTTTCCATAAGAAACGGAAAAACATTTGTAGAATCTCCCCATTCTCTATGACTTAATCCGTGGAAATTTTTAGGGGAAAGCTCAAGGGAATATTCCAGATTTTCAAATTCTAAATTCAAGATAGCATCAGCGGCAATATCTTTTCCTTTTTCGTGCGTAATGATTGCATTAATAATCAGCACTTCCGGCGCCGCTTCGTGAAGGTCGAAAGCAATATCTATTTTTTCGTTTTGTAACAATTGAATAATTGCATATCCGACTTTTTCCATAAGGGAACCATCCGGTCTTCCGGGATATGAGCGGTTTAAGTTTCTGCTTTCAATTCCTGATAACTGCTGACCGGAAGGAAAATGGCGATATACCAGCGGGTCGGGCCATTGGTCAATCGGATTTCCGCCGCGCGCACCGTACCGAAATGTTCTTTTGCCGTTCTTCGTTGGAATAGTAAAATGCGTCGGGCATCCCTCCAGCGGATCGGTTGCCGTAAAACCGCTGGCACATGCCTGCGGAATGACAATAATTTTTCCTTTTGTAATTTTCATATTTTCAGCAATAACCACAGCGGCAATAAATCCGGCAGATTCATTCGGGTGCGTTCCGCCGAGGACAAGAATTGCTGCTCCGGGATTTCCGCTGTCGAATTCATAATAAGGTGTATCGCCGGCGGTACCTTTAATAGGAGAAAAATAATCACCCAGCATTCCTTTTTTTGTTAATGAAGGAGACGGATAAATTTCATCCGGAACATGCATGGAAAGGAATTCCTTTGCTGCAATAATTCCGCAGATTCCGGCAAGGAGTAAAAAGAAAATTGCGGTATAATGATGTCGCTGCATATTATTTTATTTGTAAAATTCGTAAGACTAACGGAAGCAGAATAATAACAATTAACAGCTGTTGCTTCCAGTTTTTTTCTTTCCATAATTCGGAAAGAAGTATCAGTGCAATAATAACGGTAATGGCGATGTAGAGATAGAAGACCATAGGATTTTATTGTAAGAGTAAACCAATTTTTTCTGCATAGATAATCATAAAAATTCCGAGCAGCAGCGATAAAAGAATCGGGAAAATTGCCGCTTTTAAAATTTGAAAATGATTTTTAATTCCGAGCAACTGCGCCGCAAAAACCGTCAGCAGCGAAGGAGGCGGCATTAAATCTCCTAAGCCTGCTATAAGCGAAAGCGCAGAGGTAACAACAATTTCGTTTCTACCGAGAAATAAAAAGACTAACGGAACACCGACCACCGATGAGGCAGCATAAGCCGAACCCATTGCCGGCATTATTAATGCAATGCCCGGATACAGGAACTCCGGCGGCAAATCAAGAGCCAAAACAGCGAGATATCCTCGAACGCCGGTTAACGTCATAATCTGCACAAACATTCCGACACCGACTAAGATTCCAATAACCGGTAATGATTCGCGTATTGCTGTTTGTGAAGCACGAATAACCGGAACTTTTTCTCCGGTCCAAATTCCAATAACAGCGCCCAACATAAAAATTAGCGGAATTCCATAATCAGGAATATACTCCGGAGCAAAGCGAACGCTGACCATAACACCGATAACAAAAATTATCGGAATGAATAATTTTATTCCGTGCTTTTTATACAAACTCGGCGGAAGTTTAGAGAGAACTTCATCAACATTTATTTTCTTCACATATCGAAAACGAACATACAACGCAGTAATAATTGCCAGCGGAAACGTGAGCAGCATCAGCGGTTTTTCAAAACCAACATACGGCATATCCACGCCGCTCCCGATAATCATCACAGGGATATTGATCGGCGGAGCAATCATTCCAAACACCGCCATCATCGCGATAAACATTCCGACAACTACTGCCGGTATACCCATACCGACCAACGCCGGAGCAACCAACGCGCCTGTTGTTAAAATACAGGCAGAAGAAAGTCCTGTTAACATTCCGGGAAACATGACAAAGAACGCAACAATGATCATTAACATGGTAGGTGAGCGGTAAAATGTTTTAACCATGGCATAGCTTATTGTTCCCAGCGCGCCGGTGGCTTCAATGACTTTCATAAAAATCATTGCGGTTGCAATAATCATCAACGCATCGAGATAACCGAACGCTCCTTCCACGAGATGACGGACAGGAAATCCTTCTCCGTCAATGAGCGCGCCGACAACGGCTGCCAGCGCCATTGCAACACCGGACGGAAGTTTGAAAACAAAAATGCTGAGCGCAAAAACAACAAGCATTGAAAGTAAAATAATCAGCTCTAGTGACATGAGTTTATTTCAAAAAAAGAATTTTTGATACCGATGATTGATTCTGTGATTTTAAATGAACAAAATATATTCCCGAAGGGAGACGCGACGCATTGAATGTTGTGCGCTGCAAATAACCAGCGGATACAACTCCGTGAAATAATTCCTGAACAACCTGACCTAAAGAATTATAAACAATTAATGATGTCTCTCCATCTTGAGAAACAGTAAATTCAATTGTTGTTGATGGGTTAAACGGATTCGGATAGTTGGGAAATATTTTTAATACTTTCGGCATTACGCCGGCTTTTGTTTCTAAAATTTCCGAATAGGTAAACGAACCGTTGCTATTCAATTGCTTCAGACGATAAAGATACTTTCCGCCTTCAGGCAGAAGATCGGTAAATGAATATTTTTGCGGCAGAGACGACATCCCTTTCCCATTGACAAAACCAACAGTTATCCATTCCGAAGAAGAAGTTGTTTCACAGAGCCGCTGAACTTCAAAACCCCGATTAATAATTTCCGTATAGGTCTCCCATTTTAATTCAACTTTGGAACCGCTTGTTAAAAGTGAAAACGTTGCCAATTGTACCGGAAGCGGATTATCTTCCGAGCCTCCGACGACAAATTCTGAAAAACCAGATAACCCTGAACGGCGGGCTGTAATGAGGGAATTTTTACTGACGCCTTCAGCATGAGTTCCTTGCAGAGTCCATGCGCCGCCGGTTTCTCTTTTCAGAATTCGCAGTTCGGAAATATTTTGAATTCCGCCGGTATTGTTCAGCGAGAGTGCAAGAGAATATATTCCTCCGTCTAAACCGTTTCCCGAATTTAAAGACCAATATCCATCGTTCGTAATATTAAGAATGGAAACACCGTTATCATTCAGCGGAAGTCCGTTCGTTCCTGGGGAACTACTTGTATAGAATGCCGTAATTGTTCCGCCTGAAGAAGGAGCCACCGTGAAACTGACTGCCGCCGGCCGAAGTTTTCCACTTGTTCCGATTGGAAACACAATTGAATCAGCCGTCTCCGTTGAAAACCATCGCTGAAATTTTCCGACAATCATTCCTGAAGCATGCTTCAACTCTCCCCTGTTCGCTGTTGAAGTGCCGAGCGATACAAGATTTGTTCCGGTAATAAGAGTATCGTTTTGTAGATTCAAAACTTTTTGAATTGAAAGAGTCTGATTTGAAAAAGTCAGCTGCAATGTTCCGTTAATAATTTCCAATGTATCAGTGATTGCGCGGGATGAAGCAAGATTCCAATTTTTTATTCCGGTTGAATTGATGCTTAAACTTGAATAATTCATATCAGTAATGGTTTGGCTTCCGTCTCCGGCAGTTCTGCTGTATTGCACCGTTCCATTATTCGTAAAATACGGCGGAAAGATTGTGGTAGAAGCGCCGACTTTATAAAGTGCGCCGGCGTTTAAATTCACAATTGTTCCTGCATTCCAAAAATTTACCGTACTGTTATTAGAAATTATTCCGCCTGAATAAATGGTAACTTTATTCAACGCAATATTATTCGGCTGTAAATTGCTGAAACTGTTTAGAATTAAATTTCCACCACTTCCGACCGTTACACTGTCAAAATTTAAACCGAGACTGCTTGTAGAAGCGAGTTGAACTTTTCCAAAAACAGTCATGCTACCGACAGGGTTTGTTCCGCTTGTTCCCGAACGAATATGATGCGCTCCTCCCCGTTGAATAAATTCACCACCCGTTTGAATGAGAAAAAGAGGTTTTGAAGCACTGCTGCCATCCAAACTTTTTCCATTAATATCATCGGCTGAATCGAGCAGAAATACGCCGTACAAAATTTCTAAACTCGTTCCGAGAGCAAGTTTCATATCCGTTCCAGGCGTTCGTAATGTATCGCCGGATTTATCCACTTGAACTTCCATCAAAGTAGTATTGACTGTTGTTGAACTTGTCGTACTCCAGCCGCTGAGAAGCTGCGGTGAAGAACCTTTAAAGCAAAGCTTAGCACCTTCCGCCCATGAGCTGACGGCATTATGCGAAGCGGAATACAAAGTAAAATTTCCGTACACGGAAAGTTTACTTGAAGAAGCAAAAGAAAGTTTTGACGATGTTGAACCAAACGAAATGGATTTGCAAGCAGCCGATGAAGTGTTCACTGTTACCGTAATTCCGGCATTTACCATTACATTATTTGTTGATGACGGAACCGATGCAGAACCGGCTACTCCGTTCTCAGTAGCTGACCAGATTGCAGCATTCCAATTTCCGGAAGCAACAGCAAAACGGGGTGTTTCATCCGGCTTTTCAACATTAATAGAATTTCCCTTTACATCTGTTATCACTGCACTTTGAATAGCACCTATTTCTGAGTTTTTTATCCAGAAGCGTATGCGCTGAATTGAAGAATCTTTCGTAAACGAGTCCGGATCGATAAAGACATTATTATAATTTGGATTATCATTATTACTCGGATCGATACCGGTACGAGAATTAAAATTTATTGTCCGTGAACTGTTGGAGCCGTTGATAATAATTTCGTTAAAATCAATTTCAGTATTCGGTGTTTCAAAGATCACATACGATGATTCTGCCTGTGCAACAATTGAAGCAGTATAATTATCGGTATTCACATACGGCAGCACTTCCATCGGGTTCACGGCTTTATCTTTATCAATAGCAACACCGTTTAAGTTTTTATATAATTCAACGTGGCTGTGAATTGTATTGATTTGATAGCCGGACTTTCCCATAAAACCAACTGTATCTCTTGTTGAAACCGTATCGCCGATTCCAAATTTATGAAACGCGTTCAAATGCAAATACGCATTATGACGCACCGTACCATCTGAAGAATCAATTTTAATCAGCATCCAATTTCCAAACCGCTGTAACGGTTTTCCGGCAGTCTGCGTGGTATCTTCAAGCCGAACGACAACACCCGCTTTTATAGGATGAATCGGCGTATTCAATTCACCGGCATAATCAATACCTCTGTGAAAATCATACACACCGTTTAATTTTCTTGAACCAAAGGGAGCGGCAGGAGTAACAAACGCCGATGTACCGGTTGTGGGGAAAACGGCATAATCAATTTTAAATTTTGCACTGCTTGTATCTCCAACAGAAGAATTTTCTGCATCGGTAATTCGTACTTTCGCTTTCCATGTCCCTACGTTGGGAACAGTCCAGTTATACGAACCGCTATTAGGAACGTCTGCCGAAATGATGTTCCATGTAACTCCGTTGTCAATTGTATATTCTAATTTTACATTAGATATCAATCCCGAAGAATTCCAAGTAATAGTCTGCTGACTTCCGCTTGAATAACGTTCTTCGCCGTTCGGTGAAGTTAGCGTAAGCGCATCTTGTGCAAAAGTCAGCGCTATGGCATCGGAAAGTTTTTTTCTATTCGCATCGGTATCGCGAAGCCGTTCCTTTGCCTGTTCAATGTGAAGAAATCTTCCGTTGGCAGAAGCCGGCGGAGTGTTACATGGACTGGCGCTTCCGTTAATCAATCGCCCCTGCGTATTTGATGTGCCGGCTAATTTTGTCCAGCCGATATCTACATGAACAACTTTAAAAGTTAATTCACCGTCGAGAGAAGATAAATTATTTTTTACCTGCAGAAGATAATCCGTGCCGGTGGGGTTTGTGGTCTTTCCGTTTCCCATAATCACATACGGATCAACCGTAGAATCTCTTCCGAAGCCGTGATTTTGAATAACAATCATCTGCGATATAAGAGAGTTCATTACAATTGTTGCCCGTTGAAGAGTTCCTTCAACCACATGCGCTTGATCGGAAATTTTATAATGTCCGCCGCAGACGCTTGTAGTACCGTCGCATTCAGTATCAACGGTACTGTTACAGCGATGCGTTCCGCTGACAAACCAGGAGCGCGCACCGATATTTTTGAAAATTTGAATCCCCTGCTTTCCGGTATTCAAATCATAAATAGGATGAGGAGATTGAATGAATAATTTTCCCCGCAGCGGCACCGGATTATAGACAAACACTCCCCAATAATTTGTACCGGAAGAAGTTTTTTCAAGCACATAATATGTTTTTGAAGGAGTTGTTGTTGTTTCATTAAATTGTACCACTCGGTATTGTATTTTTGCTGCACTGTCCTGTGCGGTATGGTAATTTCCGGAAACAATCTGCACAATAGTATTTCCCCACGTATTGAGCGCAAGAGCCGACGGCGCCTGATATTTATTTTGATCCGCTTCGCTGCTTGTTGGCATTGCTGAGAGTAAACTGTCAACATGCGTTTCAATATTCCCGGAGAGAACCGTTTGGGAAAATGCTGTCTCCGCAAAGATGAGCATCAATACGCAAAAAAAAATACTATTTAACCAAATTGCTTTGTTCACTATTTCACTAATAACATTTTCATGGTTTTAGTAAACTGAGCGGTGTGAATTGTATAGAAATAAATTCCGCTTGTTAGTTTCGAGGCGTCAAACTGAGCGGCATATTCACCGGCAGGTTGAATTTCGTTGACTAATGTTGAAACTTCCTCACCGAGAATGTTGTACACTTTAAGCGAGACAAAGCCGTCACCCGGCAATTGATAACTGATGCGGGTTGCCGGATTGAACGGATTCGGGAAATTTTGTTCCATGCGGAATGCGGCAGGAACAGACTGTGAAACAGCTTCAATAACTTTACTGTAATGAAAATCTCCGTTCCGATCGAGCTGTTTCAACCGGTAATAATATTTTCCGGCAGAGACCTGATCGGCATACGAATACGTTGTTACTGTATTTGATGTTCCCGTTCCTTCTTTAAAGCCGATAGATTTCCAGTTTGTTTTATCGGCACCGCTTCGTTCAATCTCAAATCCGGAATTATTAACTTCCGTTGCCGTTGACCAGCGGAGAAGAATATTTTTACCGGTAGATTTTGCCGAGAACGAAACTAATTCAACCGGCAGCGGTGAATTTTCGTCGCTCACGGACCATTGTGAGAAAGAAGATGCTGTAACGGTAACCGAACGCGGATCGCTTCCCGAAACATCCTGCGCCGTGCCGACCGCATCCCAAGTGCTTCCGTTATATTTCCAAACTTGTGCTTTGTTTGATGATGAAAATACTTTTCCGTTATCATCGCTTGAATTCCAGTTAAACGTAATCTCTCTCCCGCTGGCCGGCGGATTATCCGAACTTATCGTCCACTTCCGCGCAATTCCTTGATTGCTGTTTGCCGTAACAATACCGCCTGCTCCTGTAACACGGGTAACGGTAACGCTGCCTAAATCATCCGTTCCGGCATTAAGAGAAACGCCGACACCGCCGAGAGATGACGCGCTTGTTCCTACAGATTGAGTTGTAGCAAGATTGCCGATAACATAAGAATCGGCATCTTCTCCCGTAAGAGAAGCACCTGAAGCCAGTGTAAGCGTATTAGCACCTGTTGTAAGTGTTGTTGAACCTGATTGGAATGACAATGTCCCATTTACGGTGACATCAGCAGAAAGTGTGACGCCTTGATTACTTTCAATAGTAAGATTATTCAACACCGATGGTGAAGCCGGTAATTCGGGACCGCTGCTAACAGATGAAACAGTGCTGATGTATGCAAGATTTACATTTGTTCCGAATGTGGGTGCAACCGACAACGTACCGGTTGCTCGCCGTATATTTGCTCCATTGCCAAGTGATAACACTTTATCATCAGAATCGCCGTTGTTATCAAATGTCCCTGTAGAAAGGGTAAGAGTTCCGTTAACCGTTGTATTTGAACCAAGAGTTACAGTTTGTCCTGAAGAAATTATTTGAAGATTTGCTATTGAAGCAGGAAGCTCATTACCTGTTGTAACACTGGATGTAGTGCTTGTATATCGAACAGTATTATTACCAGCAAAAACAGGATTCCCAGTTATTGTACCTGTTGCGCGTGAAATTGTATCACCTGATGCAATATTAAATGTAATGTTTGGACTTGATATATCTAGATTTCCTGTTGTCAGGCGCAATGTTCTGTTTAGCGTAACACTCTTTGGAGATGCAGCTGTTATTTGAAGAACCGCACTATTATTGATTTCAAGGCTGTCGGCAATTGAGCGTGTTGCGCTCACGGTCCATATTTTTTTACTTGTTCCATTTGCAAAACTACATTCAATTCTATTATAATTTCTATCAACAATTGTTTGATCAGAATTGAGAGAATTTCTTGCATATAAAAATGTTCCATTATCGGTAAGATTTGAAGGTAATTGTGTAGTAGTAGTTGTTGTTTTAAATACACCTCCACTGTTTAATACTAATGATGCTGTTGAATGCCATATGTTTGTTGTCGTTGAGTTTAAAAGAGTCCCGCCGCTTTTTACTGTAAGTACACCGGGGTTGAAAGCCGTGTTACTTCCACCGGTATTTATTTCCAATACACCACCTGCCTCAATATCAGTATTGCCAAAATTTATTTTATTTGTACTGGTACTTGAAACAACCATATTGCCAAATATTGTAACTTTACCGATTGCTGGCCGTGGCGTACCGGTTGTACCAGAACCAATATGAGATGCTCCACCCACTATCGTAAATGTTCCGCCGCTTTGAATTGTTATTGTTGGAGTTGTGGCTGCACTTCCATCAATATTTCTTCCTTGTATATCATCAGGTGAGGTTAGTAGGAATGTTCCGTTAATTACATCAAAGGAAGTTCCAATATTAATTTTTTTATCGCCTCCAGACGTTGCGAGTTGCCCACCGGATTTATCAACCACCACTTCCATTAAACTTGTGGATGCCAATGTGGTTGAAAATGGCCAACCATACAAGGTCTGGTTTGCGCTGCCGGCAAATTTTAGTTTCGCACCGGGTGCCCAGCTGCTAAAAACAATATGTGTTGTATCATAAAGTGAAAAATTTCCATAGACACTCAGGACGCTGCCACTTGCCATAGCTAATTTAGCTGTTGTTGAGCCAAATGATATGTTTGCACACTGTGCATACACATTGTCAACCGTTATTTCAGTCCCTGCGCTAATTTGAACATTATCACCGGAAGTCGGCACGACATTGCCTGTCCACGTCGAAGCGTCGCTCCAATTTCCTGAAGCCGCAGAGGTAATTTGCGCATTTGCATTAATCCAAAAGAAAAATGCAAAAACAAAAGTTATCGTAAGTTTTTTCATTGTTATCTCCCCGAAGATAATTAAGAAGGTTAATTGATTATTAAAGCTTTTTTCTTAGAGAACGTTGATTTTAAAAGATTTTTTTCCAATCAGCCGATAAAAGTTTAAAATTCTATTTTCCATTCCACCATATAACTATTTACGCCGACTCTATCTTCCGAAGAAGTGATGACGCCGTTACCGTTCAAATCTTTATCTTCGCCGTTCGGTAGTAACCGTGAATAACGCAACTGCACGGAAGATTCTCTGGTAATGGTATAATACAACCGCACGGAAAACTCGTCATTCATTGAATTGTAATTATCATTATCAATATATTCTCCCACTTTTACATATTGAAATTGCACTCGTACTTTGGGAAACACGCTCGGAATAAAATAAATGCGGGAATACCAAATTCTGCTTCCTTCAAGATTTTTATTGTTCGGATAGTTACCGCCGATATCGCCGTTCACATAACCGGTTCTGCTTCCCCACCAAAAATTCGGATACGGCGGACTGAACTGCTCAATCTTGCTTGTCTTCGCATCATCTCCTTGATACGCGGCGTAACGTGTTTCCACTTTAATGGAACGGAACGGACCCATTCCCCAACGGTAACTGATTCCCCCCATATAACCGATTCCTCCCTTTTCCGGAAGCCCCGGCGGCGTATTAAAGTTTTGGTATGCACCTTCAAGAAAATAATCCAAATCTTTTACAGAAAGATTTCCGGTAGCGCCAAACCCAAACACCGTATTATCATTAAACGCACCGCGTAATTTCTGTTGAACAAAATATGCCATGATATCTTGATTCAAAAAATTTGTTCCTAAACGGGCAGCATAGAGTTGATCACTTCCGGGATCCGGATAAATTCCTGTCGAACTGGTATTCTGTCCGGTAACCGCGCCAAACATCGAAAGAGTGAACGGATAAAGGGCAAGGTCAATTCTTGCACCGTCAAATTTATCATAAAAATAATACGAGTCGCCGAGCGTTAAACCGTTACCGATGGGAAACTGCTGTCTGCCGACACGCAGCCGGGCAACATCAAAAATTAAAAAATCTTGTCCTGTCATTTCTGCAAAAATCTGGCTGATACCAAAACGCATAGCGCCGGTTCCGCCGATATTGCGAACAGGGCTGCCGGGATTATCTATCATGGTAGTCAATTCCGTAAAGAATATTGCGTTTTGACCGACGCGGGACTTTCCTCGAATTCTGCCGAGATATTTGAGATAATTTTCCTGAGCACGATTATCCATTGCGTTATAAAAATTATCGCTGTACCATCGTGTCTGGAAATCTCCTTCAATATTAAACTGTGAAAAAAGAGGAGTCGCCAAAAGAAAAAATAAAAATGGTTGAAACGATTTCTTCGTCATAAATATATCCTCAATTTGGAGTGTACGTTAAACCAGTTAATTGCGCCGGCCCGGCATTCGGCACACTAAGGGAAAGCAATACCGTTCCGTTCGGAGAAAGTTTATACACCGCATCATAATTTCCTGAAGAATTGGCGATCCAGAAATTTGTTCCGTCCCATGTTAATCCGGTGGCAAATCTGCTGGCTGTTGTTCCGCCTGCGGGAGTCGGTGTAGCAAACTTTCCGCTCCACGAATCTGTTCCCGGGTTATACGTAAAGACAGAATCCAATCCGGTATCGTTACAATGCAGAATGCCGTTTACAAAAACAATTCCGCGCGGTTCAGCACCGGGAGTTTTAATTGAATCAAGCACTACACCAGTTGTCGAATTTATTTTATAGAGATAACCGTTCGTCGGTGTTACTTGACTGATAACGAGCCAGAGATTGCCTGCTTCAAAAGTAATGCCCCTCATCGTTCCTATAACTGCTGGTGCAGAAAATGATCGAATAGCGGCAAGTGCGGCAGCCGTAGTATCAAGCGCATAAAGGCGTTTATCAGTACCGGCAGCGCTTAACCATACATTAGTTCCGTCAAATGCCAATCCTTGAGCACTTCCTGCGGAAACATCTCTTGAATTCCATTGACGGGTAATTGTTGTGTCTTCAATACGAATTTTGTAAATCGTACTGTTATTTTGGTCTGCCAGCCAGAGATAACCGGCAGAAACCGGCGCGGCGGTAACTTCAAAAGCAGAGTCGGCAATTGCAAGCTTTCCGTCCGGATTGGTAACTTTAACAGTCCGCTTTCCTATTCCAGCGTTAGCATCAATAATAATATTTACTCTCAGTTGGGTAATATCAATAAATTGCGGAGCACTCACAGAAACTCCTGTGCCAAAATCTACCGTAACATTATATCCGGGTTTAAAACCGGTTCCGAAAATATCTACCGTCAGACTTTGGTTTCTTGCGCCGGTGGAAGGACTGAGAGAAAGAATTCTCAACGGCTCTCCAATTCTTACATCAACAGCGCTCCATACAATTTCTCCGGGACTTGCATATGGAAGATCGTACCGCGCTTGTTCTTTTCCTGCATCATTCAACCGGTATAAATGATCGGCTGCATTGCTGCTGTTTATTAACCAAAATCCTGTTCCGTCATACGTCAGTCCGGTTGGATATTTATAGCTCTCTCCTAACGGAGGGCGCGGCGTTGAAAACGCCGTGTCAAAAAATGAAAAAGCAGTAAGAAACTTATACACCATATCCTTTTCAATATCAGTGTAATACAAACCGGCCGATGGACCGCGTCCGTATGCATCAAGCTGCGGATTAACAAACGTTATTCCTCTCGGCTCCGGAGAAGGTAGTTTAAATGAATCAAGAACAACTCCGCTTACAGGATTCACTTTATAGAGATACGGCGGCGTTCCATAGGTAGAAGAGCCGTTATTCAATGCCCATAAATTAGAACCATCCCAGGTAATTCCTCTAATTGTACCTCGTCTCTGTGGCGGCGCATCAAAGGCTTTTAACAGTATTAACGAATCTCCAGATGCATCCACTTGTATTATTTTATCAGCGTTTCCTGCGGTTGAAAGCCAGAGATTCTTTCCGTCGATGGCAATGCCTTGAATACTGGAATCTCCCGTTGCAGAGAGATAATTCCAGCGCTTTAATTCGTGAAGGTCACGATCGAGCATAATAATGGAAGTTGTTGACCTTTCGGCGATATAAAAAAATCCATCTTTATTTGCGATTCCGCTGGACCTATTGCCGTCGGTACTGTACAAATCGCATCCGATACAGAAAAAAACGGTAACCAACAGCAACACCATCGACAAAAATCTTTGTATAGTCATAAACCGCCTATAAAATAATTGTGTGTTCATCGTAATAAAACTAATTTTGTAATATGTGTAGAGTAATCTGTTTCCAAGAAACAAAAATAAATTCCGCTCGAAAGATTCTCTGCTGAATAATACAGCAAATAATTCCCCGGTTCATATCTTCCCTGCGCAATCGTCTTTTCTTTTTGCCCTAGAACAGAATACAGTGACAAAGAAATGTTTGAAGTACGGGAAAGGGAAAATGAAATAGTCGTCGAAGAATTGAACGGATTCGGATATATAGAAAGCACGCCGCTTGTCATGGGAATTTCTTTTCGCAGCGAAACTTGAAGAGCCGGAGCAAATGATTTGACCAGCGCATCAATACAATTATTTTGTTTTGCTTCAGTTGTTCGAAGCGGATAATCGTGTTCAACATGAATAAAAGTTTTTCCGTTCGCATTCGACCAAAGCCCTTGGGTATTTGTTGTAGCGCCGAGTTTGTACAGCGAGGAATAAGTGGATGCGCTAAAAACGCCGGCAGTAAACCCTTTTGCTTCGTAATTACTTTTAATGGTATAGAGAATATTTTCCGCCTGCAGCGTTCCATTGCTGATTACTGCGTCAGGATAGCCGTCGTATTTATCGCTGGATTTGTTAAAACCGTGAATTTGAATTGTGGCGGAAGTTGAAATTCTTTTATGGCAGGCATGAAAGACCGACTGCGTTACATGAGCCATATCGGAAGAAGAATCACTGTTGGCGTAGCGATGAGTTCCGGCGAGTAAAAACCAACGTGCCTTAACAGCAATAAAAAATTTAATTGCTAATTCCCATGAATTTGTATCCCAAATTGGATGAGGAGCCTCAACAGCCAGATCATTCGAGCCGGCAGGATTAAAAATATATGTTCCCCATCCGCGTGCAATCGGCATATTTTCTTGAAGAAGTAAGAATGTATCGTTCGTTGAACTGTTCACAAATTTTATAAACTTGTATCCAAAATTATCTGCTAAACGCTGAATCTCTGAATAGTTTCCCGCTTTTAGCTTAATAAACATTGTATCAAAAGAATTAATTTGTACTGTGGTTGGTATAAAAAATTTATTTGAACCTTGCCCCGGCATTGAATTTCTCACTGAATTCATTATTTGAACAATATCGCCGGATTGCAGCTCTTGTGCCTTACCAAGAGAAAGAAAAATCAGAGCTGTAACAGGATAGATAAATTTCATATTCTCTCATCGTGAAAATGAAAACAGATTTTTCTTTAACTGATACTGTCGTAAAGCTTGAGCTGTTTTCGGCGATGCAGCTTTTAATAAATTTCCTATCGAACGGATTTCTTCATGAGTAATTACTGCTCGTGATATTACTTGAACAGAGACGTTCATTTTAGAAAATTTTTTCTTGAACCGCTGTAGATAGACAACATCACTCATCTTAATAGTTGGATCAACAATATCAACTATTAGCTCCGTCTCTTTTGTGAGCGATGATATAAAATCTTTTGCAGCATAGCCGTAATGTGTACAAAATAAGCCGGCATAAATATGCTTTGAATTTCCAGGCAGTTTCTGTACCGCATCATCGGCGTAGAATTCAATCATTGTCTTTACCGCATCGCTGCTTGCATCCGCTTGAATTTCTCCCGCCAAATCAGGGCATGATTGAACAATAATTCTCGATGGCGATATTCCACGGTTTAACAGCCACCGACGATGACTGTCTTCTTCAATAGTTGTTTCCGTCCCGAACAGTATGGCAGTAGAAGCCGTATCGCTTTCTAATTTTTTAAACATCATCTTCGCGCCGAGATCAACAATACTCACAACCGGAATTATTGCTGTTTTGGAAAATTCAGTTTCAGAATAGATCACCGATAAAGTATTACAGGCAATAAGAATAATATCCGGATGGTACCAAGCCGTCATTCCTGATAACGCTGAAGAAAAAACCTGTATCTTCTCTTCACGCGTTGTCATGTTGTTGTAGCCGTAATCGGATTCCGGCAGCGCATTGCAAAAAATCAGCGAAAGTGATGTGAACGGATGTTCGACAGCAGCCCGCCGTTCAATATCTCCGCACACGGCAAGTCCGCCGAGCCCGGAATCCGTAATAAGAACAACGAGCGAATCTTTTTGAAATAATGAATCAGGAATTTGAGCGATTAACGGCGTTGTAAAACTTTCCACTAACACCGTTAATGCCCAAAAGCATCCTACCACCGCGATTTTTTGAATGATTTTTATCAAGAATTTATCAGAAGTTTTTTTATTTTATCAGCATCATCTTTTTTACGGAAGTAAACTTATCCGCAGTTATGGAATAAACATAGACACCGCTCGGAACAGCGGAGGCGTTCCATTGAACGGAGTATGTTCCTGCTGTTTTGAATTCATTAACCAATATTATTACTTCTCTGCCGATAATGTCGTACACTTTCAGAAGTACATAACTTGCTGCCGGCAATTGGTAATGAATGGTTGTTACAGGATTGAATGGATTAGGATAATTTTGTGAAAGTGAAAATACCTGCGGTATTGCCGGATTATTCTGCTGAACCTCCGTTATTCCGCTCTGCTCTGCTCCGGTAAAGTCTGAAAAGGATGTTAGCATCCCGGATAATAATTTTTTTTCTGCATCAACCTTATTCAAGGTAACCCACGCGGAATCTTTCCATTGCGCAAGGTAAAAATTTGAATCGGCGCCGACGACATCGGCACCGTTAAAATAAAATTCCGCATCACAGGAAAAATTCGTAATCCCCTGCTGTAAAACATTCCAATAGCGGTTAAGGTAATTTTCCGTACTCTTGTTACGCGGATGTTTCCCTGCAATTGTTCTTGCGGAAATAACTGCAGAAGAAAAGTTTCCTGAGGTAAAGAATAATTTCATCGGCCTGATAAAACTGCCGTTCGCCGTATCACCAATTGGAAAATGCAATTCCGTCGACTCGCTGATACCGTAACGAAATTCACCGGTTCCGTTCGTTACAATCATACTCGAATCGGAAGGACTTCCGAGAATTTTTCCTCCGGCGTTGAGCTTCAAATTTTTATCATTTAAAAATATTGAGCCGTTGGTTAAGGTAATTGAACCTTGCACAGACATATCGGCATCCAGTTCAATTCCCTGCGAGCCTGCAATTTCAAAATTATTAATTATTGAAGCGGCTGTCGGAACTTCCGGTCCTGTTCTTACGCGCTGAACAGTACTCGTATAACGGAGGTTAACATTGTTGCTGAATTCAGGAGCAGAAGTAATTACTCCTGTTGCACGCGAAACAACGGCACTATCTCCCAGCTTAACAACAGCAACGGTATCATTATTCAAAATTCCGCTTGTCAGACGTAAAACGTTTTTAACCAATAAAGTATTTTCATCAGAAGCTTTAACAACAAACGTTGCGCTGTTATCTACAATCAAGCTGTCGGCAATGGTTCTATTGCCGGAAAGTGCTAATGATTTATTACCGTCATAACTAATCTGCAAATTGTGATAGTCCATATCTTTTACAATTTGATCTCCGGTTAAACCGTACCGTACTGTTCCTTTGTTATTAAAAGTCGGCGGAAAAGCATTTTTGGAATCGGCAACATTAACGCGGTACACTCCCCCTTCTTCTAAATTTACTACGGCAGTTGTCGGTTCCCAAAACGGCGCACCGCTTATGACACGTAATTCTCCACCCGATTTTATATTGATAGTACCTGAATTAAAATTTCCCGGCGCACTGTTGCTGAAGCTTGCCGCAACCAGTTCCCCGCCTGCTTCTACATCAATTCCGGAAAAGTTTATATTATTTGTTGAAGTCGTACGAAAGTTTGCCTGTCCAAAGATAACAGCTTTCCCGATTCTTTTCGCTTCCAATGTAGTATTACTTGCTCTTCGAATATGAGAAGCGCCACCAACCATATTAAACACTCCCTCTTCTCGTACCAGCAACACGAACGAGCTTGCCTTACCGGAAAATGAACGTGATTCAATATCGTCAGCAGATGCCAGTTCAAATGTTCCCTTTACAATCTCAAGCGTATCGCCAATTCCAAACCGCATATTGCTGCCATCGGTAACAACTTTTCCGCCGGTTTTATTCACCAGCATATAATTAAACGAAGTGGAAAAACCGGAACTGCTCCATCCGCTTAATAGTTGAATGGAATCGCCGGCAAAAATTATTTTTGCTCCGGTTCCCCAAGCAGAAAATGCGGTATCACTTACAGAGACAAGAACAAAATTTCCGAACACTGTCATTGTTGCGCTATCATTCAACGCAAGCTTAGCAGTAGCATTTCCAAAACCAACAGAAGCACAACTTACATTTCCGGATATTGTTATGGTTACGCCTCCATTGACAATGATATTGTCATTCATTGTCGGTGTTGATGCTTCTCCCGCGGTTCCTGATGAAGAATTTGCCCAAATTGCATCATTCCAATTTCCTGAAGTTACCGCATAACGCTGGCTAAAGAGAAAGGAAGAAAAAAGAAGGGTAACAAAAATTTGGTACAGTAATCTTTTCATAATGTTGCTCCTTAAATTAATTGACTCTATAAGTGCAATATTCTCTCCGGTATCATTAAAATATCCAAGTATTATGCCATT
>JACFMZ010000167.1 GCA_019455105.1 Bacteroidota bacterium
GTTTGATTCTACAGCATTCAATCAACAAAAAAATATGATTGCAGCACAGATTTTACAGGAAAAAAAGCAGCGTATTCTTTCTGCCTGGATGGAAGGATTGAAAGAGAAAGCTGATATTGTTGATAACAGAGATATTTTCTTTCGGTAACACATAGATCATCTTTTAGATAGTGAAGAATAAATTTTAGTAAAACTAATTTTCCCGTCTTTCTCAAAGACGGGATTTCTTTTTTATGGTTAGAGAACGCAAAGAAAAAAAATCTACTATTTTTCTTATCGGTTTTATGGGTAGCGGGAAAAGCACGCTCGGTCCAATTTTAGCAAATACCATCGGCTATCAATTTATTGATCTCGATGTGCGTATTGAACAAGAGCAGCGCAGAAAAATCAGTGAAATTTTTGCTCAGCAGGGAGAAAAGGCGTTTCGTGAAATTGAGCAAACGATGCTTTCTGCCGTGATTAAAGAACCGAAGACAATTATTTCCCTCGGCGGGGGAACGATTACCAGTTCCACAGTTTTAGAAATGCTGAAGAAACATGGAATTCTTATTTATTTAAAATCCGATCCGGAACATATCTATCAGCGGCTGCGCACAAAGAGCGATAGGCCGATGCTGCGTGATGAAAACGGAAGCCTGCTGGATGAAGAAGAGCTGAAGAAAAAAATTTCTGTCTTATTGGAATCACGTAAACATTTTTACGAAGAAGCAGATATGATTATTCATACCGACGGACAGCGTATCGGCGTAACGGTTGATGAGCTGGTAAAAAAACTTTCACATTTAATTGATTAATTAATGAACATTGTTCGCGTATCGTTAGAACATCATCGAAGTTATCCGATTTATATCGGAAGCGACGTGCTTTCCCGTACAGGAGAATTTTTTCGCAAGCATTCTCTTCCGGCGCAAACAGTTGTTATTACAGACCGGAATGTTGCTGAACGATATCTTCCGGTTGTAAAAAAAAGTTTGGAAGAAAAAGGATTTTCAGTTTATTCAATTATTCTTCCGTCCGGTGAAAAGCAGAAAAGTCTTTCGGTGTGTAACACTATTTATACACGGCTCCTGCAGCAGAGAATAACGCGAACGTCTGTTGTTGTGGCGCTCGGCGGAGGAGTTATCGGCGATCTTGCAGGATTTATCGCCGCCACCTATCAGCGCGGAATAGATTTTGTACAGATTCCGACATCGTTGCTGTCGCAGGTTGACAGTTCTGTCGGCGGAAAGGTCGGCGTCAATCAT
Source organism: Bacteroidota bacterium (assembly GCA_019455105.1). GTDB lineage: Bacteria > Bacteroidota > Ignavibacteria > UBA10030 > UBA8401 > JACFMZ01. The sequence continues at coordinate 1,245 of JACFMZ010000167.1, forward strand.
CCGCTGGCAAAAAATATGATCGGTGCTTTCTACCAGCCGAAATTTGTAATTGCAGATTCCTCCGCTCTTCGCACGCTTCCCCAAAGAGAAATTATTTGCGGTCTTGGTGAAGTTGTGAAATACGGTATTATAATGAACAAAGATTTTTTTAATTTCGTAGAGGAAAATTTATCTCAAGCCGTAAATGGCAATACCGATATTTTCTCTTCGTTTGTTGAAGAAAGCTGTACGATGAAAGCGTTTATTGTTTCCAAAGACGAAAAAGAAAACGGACTGCGTGCTATTCTCAATTTCGGGCACACCATAGGGCACGCATTAGAACAAGCCGGAAAGTATCGCGTTTTAAAACATGGTGAAGCAGTATTGTTAGGAATGGCAGCAGAAGCATTTATCAGCCGACAGCTCGGCTTGTTGAACGATAATTCTTTTAATCAGATTTTTAATGTTATAAAAAGTATTCCGCTTCCTTCTCTGAAGAAGCTTCCTTTGCATTCTACAACGCTGCTTGATACAATGCGAAAAGATAAAAAATCAACTGCGGTTTCTATTCGTATGGTCCTTGCAAAAAAAATTGGCAAGACAACGCTTCCTTTTCCTGTGCAGGAAGATGTGATAAGAGAAAGTATTAAATTTCTGCAAAAAAACTTCTAAACTTTTTCTGCCTATTCTTCGGCAAGCGCTGCAATTTCTTTAATACACTGTGAAATAAATTGAAAATGTTCCGGTTTCATTAACACCGAACGAAGAATTGTTGTCTGCGGCTGATCTAGTTCAAATGACGGGATATTTCGTTTTATAATCGAAGAGTCAACAATAAATTTCGCAAGATAGATCGGTTGTTCGGAATGATTCATTGCGTTATGAAATATTTTCTCTGATAATAACGAGACTTTCGCCGCTGAAGAATTTTTGGGAACGGGAAAGTACGTTACAATATCTAATTGCGGCTGAACAAATGTTGCAAGCGAGGAATATTTTTTTATCTCATCGTTCCATAGCAATGCCGATCGTCGAGTTTTTTGCAAGATCATTCCAAGCCCTTTATCGTGTTGAAGCGGAAAGCATTGCAGTGTAGCCCACAATGCCGCCGCCGCTGCTCCGGCGCGCGAACATTCCAGAGAAATTTCACCAAGATGCAAATCTTTTGATGTAAAATATGTGTATGGAGAATCGTGCTTATAATATTTTCCTATCGTTGGATCTTTAAATACTATGCAGCCGCAGC
>JACFMZ010000168.1 GCA_019455105.1 Bacteroidota bacterium
CCGCGTTATCGGCATTATCACTCCCATTAAAAATGAAAAGCGATGTTCCAATTCCGACTGCCACGCTCATCCCGAATCGCAGACGGTGCTCGGCGTGCTGGATGTGATGATTCCGCTAAAAGAGATTGATGAAAATGTGGCGTCGCTCCGCAACATTCAGTACGGCGGAAGTTTTCTTTTAATTACTCTCGTAACGGCATTCACCGGAATTTTTGTCTGGCGCGTCGTCAATATTCCCGTGCATAAACTAACGGAAGGAACAAAACAGATTACGCAGGGAAATCTTTCCCACAGAATTAAAATCAACACCAATGATGAAATCGGGCTGCTGACTACCTCCTTCAATAAAATGACCGCCGAACTTCAGCAGACACAAGAGGAATTGACGCAGCTTAATCAAAACCTTGAAAAACGCGTTGAAGAAAAAACCGAAGAACTGAAACGGGCGCAGGCAAATATGATTCAGGTGGAAAAAATGGTTTCGCTCGGCACGCTTGCCGCTACCGTTGCCCACGAATTAAATAATCCGTTGGACGGAATTCTTACCTATTCAAAAGTTGTAAAAAAACAAATTGAACGCTCCTTGCTCGACGAAGCGGTAAAGAATGAAATTAACGACGAGCTGATGATGATTGCCAACGAAAGCTCCCGATGCGGCAACATTGTAAAAAATCTTCTTCTCTTTTCCCGCAAACGGGTCGGCGAATTAAACGAATGCCGCATCAGCGATTTGGTTCTGCAGACGGTGAAACTGATGAATCATCATTTTAAAATGCACAATATTACCGTGCAGACAAATTTTGATGAAAGCGCTCCGCCGATTTTCTGCAGCGGTTCGCAGATTGAGCAGATGCTTCTTGCGCTGGAAATTAATGCCGCCGAAGCCATGCGCGAAGGAGGGACGCTTTCTCTTCAAACCCGGAGCGAAGAAAACGGCATTACTCTTTCCATCAGCGATACCGGCTGCGGAATACCGCCGGAAGATCTTCCGCATATTTTTGAACCGTTCTTTACGACAAAAAAAGAAGGGAAAGGAACAGGGCTCGGGCTTGCCGTGGTGTACGGCATTGTGCAGAGGCACGGCGGAACAATTGCGGCGCATTCGGATATCAACAAAGGAACAACCTTTACCATTACTCTTCCTCTGCGTCCACCGGCAGAACTGGAAAAAATTTTTTAACAATTGTTCTTAGAAAATAAACTGCGAGATACCTATGGCAAACGGAAATTTACAAAACAGCATTTTAATAGTAGATGATGAACTGATCGTTCGCGATTCTCTTTCAAAATGGTTTATCCAAGACGGCTACAAAGTTGATTCCGCCGAAGATGCAAACCACGCTTTAAAACAGATGGAGAATGGACCGTGGGATGTAATTATTCTCGATATAAAAATGCCGGGAATGGACGGGCTTGAACTGCTGAAGCGGCTGCGAGAAATTGATTCCAGCGCGCAGATAATTATGGCAACCGCTTTCGCTTCCGTGGAAAGCGCGGTGCAGGCATTAAAAGACGGCGCGTATGATTACTGCACAAAGCCGATTGATCCCGACCATCTTTCGCATCTGGTAACAAATGCCATTCGGCAAAAGAAATTAACAACAGAAAACCAGCAGCTTCGCGAGCATCTTTCTGAAATTCAATTTTCCACGGAATTTGTCGGCGAAAGCCCGCCGATTAAGCGCGTATTGGATTTAGCCACCACCGTTGCCAAAACCGATACCACGGTAATGATTCGCGGCGAAAGCGGAACCGGAAAAGAACTAATCGCCCGCACCATTCACGCTAACAGCACGCGCCGGTATTTCCCGATTATTGCCGTCAACTGCGGCGCCGTTCCCGAAACACTGCTGGAAAGCGAGCTCTTTGGCCACGAGCGGGGCGCCTTTACCGGCGCGCAGTACCGGCGAAAAGGAAAATTTGAAATGGCGGACGGCGGAACAATTTTCTTAGATGAAATCGGAACCATCAGCCCGAAGATGCAGGTTGAGCTTCTCCGCGTTATTGAATCAAAACAATTTACGCGCGTCGGCGGCAACGAAACCATTCACAGCGATTTTCGCATTATTGCCGCCACCAACAGAAATTTAGAAGCGGCAATTAAAGAGGGATCGTTCCGTGAAGATTTATATTATCGTTTAAATGTCTTCAGCATTTCCGTTCCGCCGCTGCGCGAACGCAAATCAGATATTCCGATTCTTACGCAGTTCTTTGTTCAAAAATATGCTAAGGCAATGAACAAACCGGTAAAAGAAATTTCACCGGAAGCGATGGATTTAATGATTCGCTATGACTGGCCCGGCAACGTGCGCGAATTGGAAAATGTTATTGAGCGCGCCATGGTGCTTGCCGAACCGCCGACCATCCGCAAAACAGATCTGCCGTTTCAGGCAATGGAGCGCACCGATGCGCCGGAAGGCAAAACACTCGGCGCCGTTGAAAAGCACCACATTG
>JACFMZ010000044.1 GCA_019455105.1 Bacteroidota bacterium
TCAAATCATTTTGCGTTCTGAATAATCCCGAAGTATAAAAACTTGTAACAACATCATTGGTATCTCTAGAAGCAGGAAGATTCCGTTCCGAATAATATGTAGAAAGCTGCAAAGCGCCGAAATCAAACATTCCCGCTGCTCCCTGAAAATACCGGAACTCATCCGCCGAGACGGAAGGATAAATAACATCGCCTCGTTTTTTTATCTGCCCGACGGCATTTGTTCCTTTGGTTGTCTGTAAATTTTTTGAAAGAGCAAGCCCTTCGCCGAAGGTTATCGTATAATTACCGACAACAATTTTTTTGACAATACCGTAATTTCTAAACATGGCGTAACCGGCAAGAAAGCCGTTGTTCATTTTTTCGCCGGCATCTTTTTCAAACAAGCCGGCAAGCTGAAAATAATTACTCCCCGTTTTCAACCGCTGATACGAAGCGTCTCTGCTTCCGGCGTAAATTCCATTACGGTAACCCTGCTGAAGCTGTAATCTTCGTTCATAGCGGGAACGGAGTTCCAAAGAGTTCGGAATAAAATTGTAAAAAACCGGCGGTGATAAATCTTCCGTTGTTGTAAAAAGAGAAAATTTATGCAGCAGTTCATCGTTCATTTCCGGAATTCTTTTTAAGACTTCCAGCGAAGATAATTCCACAGAATCCCGCAGCAGAATAATTTTAATGGCAAGCGAAGATGAGATAAACGGAAGTTTGATGAGTTCGGAATAAACCGCAGTGCGTAAGTTAATCGGATTGTCGTGATAATATTCAAGTTCATCAACCGTTAAGGAAAGATCTTCCTCATCTGCCGAATTATCGAGAATATCTTCAATTACCGATTCGGTACTTTCGGTAGTATCAACCTGCGAAAATGCAGCCTGAACACAACTGAAAAGAAAAAAAATAATGACTATTGTCTTCACATTGAAAATGAAATTCCAAATGAATGGGTTGTTCCGAGTTCTCTCTGTGCCGCAAATCCGTAATCAATTCTCAAAAACGAATACGGAATGCTCATTCCGCCGAACATTCTGTTTGTTGCGGATGATATTCCTCCGCGGAGAATGAGATATTCGTGAAGCAGAATATCAATTCCACCGCGAACATCCAGCGGATATCGAATATCTTTTACAAAATCAACATTAATAACGGCTGTCTGTGAAAAATTATACGCAAACCCTGTTGAATACAACAGCGGAATCTCTTCGTTTGAACTGCCGACTTTCGGCCGATTGATATTTTGAATGGCAATGCCGATGGTAAAATTATCAAACGGATTGATGATTGCACCCAAATCTGCGCCGACGGAAAGATTGGTTCCGTAGTTAGTGATTGAAAGATGATACAAATTCACCGCGGCGCCGGCGGTAAAATATTTCGTCACCATTGTTCCATACGCAACTGAGGCGACCGTTTCGCGATACAATGAAAAACCAAATGTCGAAACGCCGATTCCGATTGAGCTGAGTGAGAACGGCACGGTGCAGACAATGCCGGTATTGGCAAGCTGCGGCAGTTGAAACATTGAAGGAGAATAAAAGAGCGTTGAACGCACATTCTGCGTTTGTGCTATTGAAGCAGGATTAATCCAAAAAGCATTTTCATCCAAAAGGGCAACGCCGGAAAATGCTTTTGCAAATACATTCGTCGGCTGCGGAATCCGATCGAAGCCGGCAAACAGAACCTGCTGAACAAGTATTACTTGAACAAGCATTCTAAAAATTCTATATTGGCGTATCATACATTTAGAGGATTCTATGCGACGTTTATTTCTTCTCCTGCTTATGCCGGTTTCGCTTCTCTTTGCACAGTTAGACTGCGATGTAACCCTCAACTTAACACAAGTTCCGCAATTTCGCGATCAGCTTCAAAGTTTTGAACAGGATCTTGAAAATTATATTAATTCTCAACGCTGGGCAAGCGATGATTTTGACGGAGATAAAATTAAATGCACGATGAACATTTTCTTTACTTCCGGTACGAATGATAATAATTACAAAGCACAGGTGTTTATCGGAAGTCAACGACCAATTTATGTCGGCCCAAATCCATCTTCTAAATCTTCACCTATGGTACGAATTTTTGATGACAAATGGGAATTTACGTACATCAAAGGACAGCCTCTCTATCGAAATGAGCAACAATTTGACGCGCTGACGGATTTTATCGATTTTTATATGAATCTTATTGTCGGCTTAGATTACGATTCGTACGACATTCAAGGAGGAGCGCCGTATTTTCAAAAATGTTACACTTTCATCAATCAAGCGCCAAGCTCTGCAAAGGGATGGGAACACAGCGCTTCTTCTTCATACACAAAATTTCAACTGATTGACGATATTCTCAATCCGAAATATCAGCCGTTTCGTGAAGGATGGTATACTTATCATTTTAAAGGAATAGATTTGCTGGCAACGAAACCGGTTAAAGCAAAAGAAAATATCATTGGTGTGCTTAAAGCAATCGGCGAATTAAAGAAAGCTTCAAATCCGCGGGCGCAGATTTTTAAAACATTTTTCGATACGAAATATCAGGAGTTAGCGGAAATTTTTAAAGGGAGTGATGATCCGAATATCTATCAATTACTTATTTCGCTCGATCAAGGACATCAAACAACCTATGATGAGGCGTTGAAAAACAGGTAACAATATTTTACAACGGAACTACTGTTTACTAAATTTATTTTCAATATCAATTATCTTATCAACGCGCTTTTTATGGCGTCCCCCGCCAAACCAGGTTTCCAAAAACACTTTAATAATTGATTTCATTGTTGCTTCACCAAGCGCTTTTGCGCCCAGCGTTAGCACATTGGCATCATTATGTTCACGGCTGCTTTGCGCAACAAACTCATTATAACAGGCAGTCGCTCTAATGCCGGGAATTTTATTACAAACAATTGCCGAAGCAACGCCGGTGGCTTCAATCATTATTCCCCGCCATGCTTCTCCTTTGGCAACAATGCGGGCTACCGCATATGCGTAATCCGGGTAATCGCATGCTTCTTCGGAATTGGTGCCGATATCTAATGTTCGGTATCCTAATTCGGCAAGATATTTTTTTATCAATTCTTTTGTTTTAAATCCGCCGTGATCGCTTCCGATGACAATGAGATTATTGCCGACGGGCGATTTAAAAATTGAGGTGTTTTGGTACGACGCTGTCTCTTTAGATTTGTCTTCTTTTTTTTGTTCAACGTTCTCAGAAATCTTTATTTGATACGTTCGAACGGCATCCTGCGCCGCCGGCGTAAGCAGAGTGTGTGCATCAGCAGTAATGCTTTTTTTCCCGCTTTTTACTGCTTCTAAAATATCGCGTTCTGTAATAACTTTTTTTGCCATAGAAGAATGTACCGTTATTCTCCGCCCCATTCAAGAACTTCTAATCGTACTTTTGCTGTTCCGGATTGCACCATATCCAATTTCATTGCCGCTGCTTTGGAAAGATCCATAATACGGGAAAGTTGAAACGGCCCGCGGTCGTTCACCCGGACAATCACCGATTTATTATTTTCTAAATTTGTTACTTTCACTTTTGTACCGAAAGGAAATGAGCGATGTGCCGCCGTTAAAGAATTCATATCAAACAGTTCACCGTTCGCAGTTTTTTTGCCGTGAAAATCATCCGCATAATAGGACGCAATGCCTTCATAAATATTTTTCTTATTACTCGTTACAGATTTTTGTGAATTGACTTTCGGTTCTTCATACCGGTCGCGCGTAAAGCGGGGTGAAGAAGCACACCCGGCAATAATAAAAAGACCAATAACCGATACTACAGAACGTCGGAAAGACTCATTCATTTATAAATAATCGTTCATCTGTTTTCGTTTCAGATAATCCACCACTTCCTTCACCTCCTGCGATTCTCCTTTTTTACAAATTAACAGCGCATCGGGAGTATCAATAATAATAAGATCATGAACGCCGACGGTTGCAATTAATTTTTCTCCTGCTTTCACGTAGGTGTTCTTTGTTTTAATTGAAAGAACATTTCCCTGAATCGTATTTTGCAGTTCATCCTTTGGAGATATTCGCGCTACTTCATCCCACGAACCGAGATCATTCCAGCCGAAATCTCCTTTAATCATGTGAACGCAGTCTGCTTTTTCCATTACGCCGTAATCGATAGAAATACTGCGAATCATTCCGTATGTTTTTTCAAGATGTTCGTCAAACATCGGTGTGCCGATAGAGGGCTGAAGAGTCATCAATTGTTTGTGAAGCTCCGGAAGAGATTTTTGTATTTCAGAAAGAATAACATCGGCTCTCCACATAAACATGCCGCTGTTCCAATAAAAATCACCGCTCTCCAAAAAATTAATTGCCGTAGCAAGATTTGGTTTTTCAGCAAATGTTTTTACCTCATACACGCCGTCCAAATTAATCGGCATTGTTTCTTCCGATTTATCCTTAATCTGAATATATCCGTATCCCGTTTCCGGATGCGTCGGTTTAATTCCGATGGTCACCAATCCGGAAGAAATTTGCGAAACTTGCGCGCCGAGTTTCAAGATGCGTCGAAATTCATCTTCGTTGGCAATCAAATGGTCAGCCGGCAGCACAACCATTGTGGCTTTCGGGTCAAGACGCTCAATAAACAGCGCGGTGAGCCCTATACACGGCGCCGTGTTTCTCCCCACCGGTTCAACAATAATATTTTCCTGCGGAATGCTCGGAATCTGTTTTGCGATAGCATTCTTTTGTAATTTATTCGTAACGATAAAAATATTTTTTTCTTCAATAATCGGCTTAATCCGTTTTACGGTATTTTGAATCATTGTTCCGTCGCCGACTATTTCCAGCAATTGTTTCGGATTTTTTTCGCGGCTGCGGGGCCAAAAGCGTGAGCCGACTCCGCCGGCCATAATAACAGCATACATAGGAATTTTTTTCATGCTACTTTACACTCTTTAATAATTCTTTAGGATCGTGAATATACTCTGTAATTTTTCCCAATAAACTTACACCGGAATTTTCACTCTGCACGGCATGCTTCATTCTATCGCCGATATCCATCATCAAAGAAGCGGTCGAATCCGTTTTAAGTTTCCCTTCCTTATCTAAATAATTGACAAGCTCATTCAATTTTTGAAAAAATTCTTGCCCGATTATGTTGGATTCGCTGCGGGCATTTTCAGCCGCTGTTTTCGCCGTCATACGCACAACCGCCATTGTTACCAGCCGTTCATTGGAATTTTTTTCCACATACTCAAACAACATCTCAGAAATTTTTTGAATGCTTTCTAAAAGAATTTCACTGAGTGCGTCTTTTAAAGCCGGGCTTTTTTCTGTCGATGACGGTATTTCAGACGGTAATTCTGTGGAAGCCGTCATTCCCCAGTCCGGTTCGGAAAGCGGATTTTGCGAAGCCGGAAAATCTGAAAACGGCGATTGCAGCGAATCGCCAAGCGAACCGGAAGATTCCATTCCGAATGAATCATTGGTTAATGGTGAATAATCGGATGTTTCCGGCGCTTCAAACGGCTGGTTGAGAAAAGCTTCAAATATTTTTTCATTCAGAAATAAAACATCAGACTCAAACTGCTCAGGCGTCGGCTCGGACTTTTCTGATTCAATTCGTTTGAAGAGCCATTCAATGCTTAATGCACATTTTGCAAAGCCGTTTACCAATTTAATTTTCTGAATCTCTTCAATCAATGAATCGGATTGATCCATCTTCACCACTAAATTGGAAAGTTTTTCCGCATGCGCCGGAAATAAACTGTCCTGCAGTCCGAGATGAGTTCGGCGCAGTACTTTTAAGACATATTCTTCAGGATTTTCCATAGAGATATTTCCTTGGAACACGTGATGAAATTCCGCACGTAATTTCGTAGGGAATGGTATTTAATATTTTTGAAAGATCCCACGCCGTAATGATATTTTTTCCGCTTTTCCCTATCAGCATTACTTCGTCTCCAACGCGTACAGCATCATTGCCGACATCAATCATAATTTGATCCATGCAGACCGTTCCGACAATGGGATATTTTTTACCGTTAATTACAGCAAACGCTTTATTGGTTAATCTCCGGCTGAAGCCGTCCGCATACCCGAGCGTAACACTCGCTATGGTGGAAGCTTTTTTTGTAACATATCGGCGTGAATAACTAATACCAGTATGTTTCGGAACACGTTTTACAAAACCGACTTCTGCTTTTAATTGCATCACCGGTTGTATAACAACAGTTTTTTTTGTTTCCAGCGAAGGGGCGTAACCGTACATCATAATTCCTGGACGCACCATATCAAAATAGGAATCCGGCAGCTGCATAATCGCTCCGCTGTTTGCGCAGTGCACCAGCGGAATATGAATTCCTTCAAGTTCTAATGATGTTACTATTTTTTGAAAACTATGTAACTGTGCTTTTGCGAATGATAAATCTTTTTCATCAGCAGTTGCAAAGTGTGTAAAAATTCCTTTTATGTCAACTGAAGAAAGTGTTTTTAATTGCTTTATAAACTGTACCGCCGATTCCGGTGATACGCCGATTCTTCCCATTCCGGTATCAACTTTTACATGAACGGAAATTATTTTCTTTACGAGAGAAGCCGCTGCATTTAATATTTTCGCCGTTACAAAATCGCAGACCGTCGGTTCTAAATTATATTGAACAAAAAGCGAAAGCTGTTCTCTGTTCGGCGCCGTAAAAACATGAATGGGAATTTTTGGAAATTCTTTTCGCAATTCCATTCCTTCTTCAACAATTGCCACGCCAAAATACTGCGCCGTTTTATTCTCCATAATAGAACGCGTTACTTCAACAGCGCCGTGCCCGTAGGCATTCGCCTTTACCACTGCCATAATAAGCGGATGTCTGCCGATTTTTTTACGGATATTTTTTAAATTAGAATTGAGATTTTTAAGATCTATTTCAACAAAAGTTGATCGCATTGTATATAATTAATATAGCGCATATTATTCAGGATTCAATAAACTACAACTATACCTTTCTCTTTGAAAGTTTTAATCTGTTCTAAGGAAATATTATTTCCAACAATATTTATATATTCCAATTCTGTTAGAGATAATAAAGGCGAAATATCATCAATCTTATTAAACGATATATCTAAAATTCTAAGATGAATTAAATATGCCAACCCATCAATATAGCCAACCGTATTATTATTGAGATATACTTCTTGCAAATTGTTAATCGTTGAAAGTTCGGATACATCGCTAATATTATTATCTGAAAGATCAATCGTAATGAGATTTTTGCAATGTTTAATCCCATCCAGATCATCAAGAGCATAACCCGCCATATCAAGAGTATTAAAATCTTCTAAATAATAAAACGGTAGTTCGATATTCTTTGATCCATATATATTTCGTTTAAGTACAGAATAGAAATCATTTCTTTTTATATTTGTTTCTTCAAACAAAACATAACCATCGTCTTCAATCAATTCTTCATTTTCAATCTCTTCTTCAAACTCAAATTCTTCTTTATTCCATATATCAGAGGCAGCAAAGGTCTCATCAATTTCTGCATGATTATTAAACTGGCGTGAGTTATTGTATGAAAGCACTTCTGAAATTCGAGAAAGTTTCTTTAGGTTCTCCGTATCGCCCACCTGAAAAAGCCTGTCTATCTCAGTTTTAAAATAAATAAATCGGTCTGGGTGATATTGCATCATCAAACGATAAAATAATTTACTTACCGTACCCGAATGAGAGAGGTCTTCAAAAAAAGTAAGATGGTAGATTTCACGAAGCGCATCATACTGTTTATCCCTATATACCTCAATTATCTTCGCAGTTATTTTGTGAAGATTATCAAGGGTATAAACAGAATGGAGTTTTTTAGTCAGCGATGACGTCATTACATTAAACAGAAAAGCCCACACAGAAAACTATGTGGGCAGTAAAAAGAATACTTTTTTTAATTTTTTCCTGCAACTTTTAAACGATTGAGAGCGCGAGCCAGCGCTAGCTGTGCACGCTCAGCATCAATTTCTTTTGTTCTTTTTTCCAGCCGCTCAGCTGCACGCTTTTTTGCACTCTCTGCCCGTTCAACATTAATTTCATCGGAACGCTCAGCCGATTCTGCCAGTAAAATAACTTTATTCGATTTTACTTCTACAAATCCGCCGCTGGTTGCAAAGTGAGAATTCTTGCCGTCCGAGCCGGTTAACTTTACTTCGCCGATTCCGATGGAAGAAAGAAGCGGCGCATGATTAAAAAGAACTTGAAAACTGCCGATAACACCCGGAGCGGTGAAACTCTGCACTTCACCGGAATAAATGGTTTTCGTCGGCGTAACAATATCTAAGTGAAAATTTTTTTCTGCCATTGTGAACTATTTTTTATGCCGCTTGTAATTGTTTTGCTTTTTCAAAAACGTCTTCAATTCCGCCGCACATTAAAAATGCCTGCTCGGGAATTGCATCACATTCACCGTCGCAAATCATTTTAAATCCTTTAATCGTGTCTTCTAATTTTACGTAACGTCCCGGAATGCCGGTAAATTGTTCGGCAACGTGGAACGGCTGCGATAAGAATCGTTGAATTTTTCGCGCGCGCTGAACAGTCAGTTTATCATCATCGGAAAGTTCATCCATTCCGAGAATGTTGATAATATCTTGCAAATCTTTATACGACTGTAAAATTTCTTTCACTCGCCGCGCCACCATATAATGTTCCTGACCAACGACTAACGGATCCATAATACGGGAAGTTGAATCCAGCGGATCAACAGCAGGATAAATACCAAGTTCGGAAATTTGACGGCTTAAAACGGTTGTTGCATCTAAGTGAGAAAATGTTGTTGCCGGGGCGGGGTCAGTTAAGTCATCCGCAGGAACATAAATTGCCTGCACGGATGTTACCGAACCTTTCTTCGTTGATGTGATGCGTTCCTGCAGCGCGCCCATTTCTGTAGCAAGCGTCGGCTGATATCCGACCGCAGAAGGCATACGGCCTAACAACGCAGAAACTTCGGAACCGGCTTGAGTGAAACGGAAAATGTTATCAATAAACAGAAGAACGTCTTTTCCTTCTTCATCGCGAAAATATTCTGCATGGGTTAAAGCGGTTAACGCAACGCGAAGACGGGCGCCGGGCGGTTCGTTCATCTGTCCGAAAATTAATGCTGTTTTTTCCAGAACGCCGGATTCTTTCATTTCCATCCAGAGATCGTTTCCTTCACGCGTACGTTCGCCGACTCCGGCAAAGACCGAATAGCCGCCGTGTTCCGCGGCAATGTTACGAATTAATTCCTGAATTAAAACAGTTTTACCAACGCCGGCACCGCCGAATAATCCTGTCTTTCCCCCTTTTGTGTACGGTTCAAGAAGGTCAATCACTTTAATGCCGGTTTCAAACATCTCTTGTTTTGTAGAGAGTGATTCAAAATCAGGAACCGGACGATGAATCGGCAGTTTCGTTTTGCTTTTAATTTCTCCGAGATTGTCAATCGGATTACCAACCACATTAATTAATCTTCCGAGAGCATTCGGACCAACCGGAATTGTAATCGGAGCGCCGGTATCATACGCTTTCATTCCGCGCGTCAATCCATCCGTAGAATCCATTGCAACGGCGCGCACTCTGTTTTCACCGAGCTGCTGCTGCACTTCTACAATAAGTTCTTCTTCTTTTCCTTCAGTATTTGTGCGTAGAACTTTTACTGCGTTAAGAATTGCCGGAAGTTCTCCATTTGCAAAATCAATATCAACTACAGGTCCAATTATCTGGACGATTGAGCCTTCGTTCATTGTATTCCTTTCTGGTTTCACGAGGTTGGTTTGCTATTAAAGTGTAGCAAAATAAGGAGATTTTGGCTCACAATCAATGTTTGACTTGAAGAAAAATTCTAACCAATATTCTGCGCACTTCTCTTTACTTACGCATTTTTATTTTTCATTTTCGGTGTTGTAAATAATAAATAAGAGAAAAGAGCCGCAAAGAGTATATACATTACAGCAAGAATAATGATTTTATTATTGTGAAGCGAAAATTTTAACAATCCAAGACCGCCGATGAGAAAATGAGTTAAATTTCCCAAACAGACCGGTCTGTTGTAAATCCCTCCGATTAAATTATCTTTCGCCATCCAATTTATTACGGCAAATCCGCAATACAGCGCACCAAGAAGTTGAAAAATAACGAAATGAGAATTTTGAATGCCGCAGAAACCGGCTGTTTCTTCCGGAGCAAATGTTAAGATAATACCAAGAATACCGGTAACGAGAGAAGTAAACACCATTATAAGTTTTGTATTCATCGCTATTTTACTTTAATATTCTTTTTACAATTTCAGAAATAATCTCTCTGCCGTGCATTCGGCCGTTTTCAATAAAAATGGAATTATTATTTTTACCGGCAACAATTGAACCGGCAACAAAAATTCCGTTAACGTTAGTTTCAAAGAAATTATTCTGAAGCAGCGGAGCAAAGGTTTCATTATCCAATTCAATTCCGGAAGTGCGTAAAAATTCATAATCGGGATGATAACCCGTCAACGCAAAGACAATATCATTTTCAATGCTGAATTGATGCCGGTCTGTTTTGAGATGAACTTTATCGAGTTCAATCTGCTCAACAGTTGTGTTGAAGTAAGCAGTAATTGAACCTTCCTTAATCCTATTTTGAAGATCGGGTAAAATCCAGTATTTAATTTTTTCACTTAATGAACTGCCGCGATGAACCAGCGTTACCTCTGCTCCGTGACGAAATAATTCCAACGCAGCAATAGCCGCGGAATTTTTTGCACCAATCACCAGCACCTTTTGATGAAAAAATTGATACGGTTCATTATAAAAGTGAGAAACTTTGGAAAGCTCCTCTCCCGGAATTCCCAACAGATTCGGATTATCATAGTAGCCTGTGGCAATAATAACAAATCGAGTCCGGTAAATATCTTTTGATGTGGTAATTTCAAACAGCTCAGATTTCTTTTTTAAAGAAACTACTTTTTCAAAAAGTTTAAGATTCAGTTTATAATATTCCGCAACGCGAGTATAATATTCCAATCCTTCCGTGCGGGTAGGACGCATCTTCGCAGAAGTAAACGGAAGCTCACCGATTTCAAGCAGTTCGGGAGTTGAGAAGAATGTCATGCCGGCGGGAAAATATTGAATTGAGTTTACAATACTTCCCTTTTCAATAACGCAAAATGAAAGATTGGATTTAGCGGCTTCAATTGCCGCAGAAAGGCCGGCAGGACCAGCACCGATGATAACAATATCAAAATTTTTTTCTGACATTTGATAGAAGTGTTTTGTTTTATAAATAATACAACTTTGCAGTCTGTAATCAAAACACTTTACTATCAACGTTTAGTTTCTCGGAAGATTAAATTTTTTAATTCTGTCATACAACGTGGATCGGTCAATTCCTAAAATTGTTGAAGCTTCTTTAATATTGCCGTGCGTTCGCTGCAGCGTTGTAGTAATAATTTGATTTTCCAATTGCTCCAATGTCATATCGTGCGGAATATTCCACTCCTGTGTTTCCGATGATTTGCTGTTCAGAAAGGAGAAATCTTCTTCGCTTAAAATCCGTGATTTGCACGTTACAATTGCCCGCTCAACAGCATTTTCCAACTGGCGAACATTCCCGGGCCAGTCATAGTTCAAAAGTAATTTTAACGCACACTCGGAAATTTCCTTTACTTCTTTTCCGACTTCCGGTCCGATTCTTTCAATAAACGTATTTACCAGCAGCGGAATATCTTCTTTCCGATCTCGCAGCGGCGGAATTTGAATATTAATGACATTCAGCCGATAGAAAAGATCATCGCGGAATGTTCCTTCTTTTACCGCCTGTGCTAAATTTTTATTCGTTGCGGTAATGACGCGAACATCAACTTCAATTTCTTCTATGCCGCCGACACGGAAAAATTTTCGTTCCTGTAAAACGCGCAGTAAATTCATTTGCAGTTTTGCCGAGATATCTCCGATTTCATCCAGAAAGATTGTTCCGCCGTCGGCAAGCTCAAACTTCCCTTTTTTTTGAGAGTTCGCGCCGGTGAATGAACCTTTTTCATGTCCGAATAATTCCGATTCGAGCAGCGATTCCGTCAGCGCAGCGCAGGAAACGCAAACAAATGGTTTGCCGGCACGATCTCCTGAAAAATGAATTGCCCGCGCAATTAATTCTTTGCCTGTGCCGCTTTCTCCTTGAATTAACACGGTACTTCGAAGGCTTGAAATCTGCTTCACCAGCGAAAAAATATCCACCATCTTGGAACTTTTGCTTACGATATCATAAAAATTATATTGCTTCGTAAGTTTTTTTCGAAGAATGGTATTTTCTCTTTGAAGATTTTTAATTTTTATTATTCGACTGACCAGAAGAGAAATTTCCTCAGGATTACACGGCTTAACAATATATTCCTGCGCTCCTTCTTTCATTGCCGTAATTGCCGTATCCACCGTAGCATAAGCCGTAACAATGATTACGGATGCTTCAGGATGCAGTTTTCGAATTTCCATCATTGTTTCAATTCCGTCAACACCGCCGGGCATTTTCAAATCAATGAAGAAAATTGCATACTCTTTTTGCGGTGCTTTTTCAATGGCATCTTTACCGGAAACGGCAGTATCGACAACATAGCCGTCTTCTCTCAGCCACGCGGCAAGCGATTCTCTCATTACTTCTTCATCATCAACAACCATAATATTCCAATGTGATTTCATTTTCTCATCTCCATTGCATTTTTCGGAAACAGAAATTTGCTTCATAGTTTTAATTTCTCCGAACTCATTTTGAAATTTGCAACTCCATTCATTTTATAGTTTTTGGAACTCTCATTAAATAATATTCTGCAATCGCGGCAGTAATCATCTTTTTTAAAATCTACCTGCTGAATGCCGTTGGAAAGCGACATGGCGCATGTGGTATCCGCGCAGTGTAATAACCCGAACGTGTGGCCGAGTTCGTGCAGCGCTTCTTTAACTGTTCGAAGAAAAAGCAGTTCGTCATTCTTCGGTAATTGATAAAATTCCTGTCGAAGCCGCGCGGTGGAAATTAACGCTAACTTTCCGCTAACCTGCGCATGTCCGAAGACAAAACTCAACATGGGAATGAACAAATCATTTTCTGTTATACCCAGCACACGTACGGCATCATGCGGTATGCGCTTCATCATTTCTTTTAAAATTAAGGTAGAACTGAACTGCGAACGGGTTTTATCCAACGCAAAATCTGTCTGTTCCATCTTTGGTAAATACGCTATATCAAAACCAAGTGTTTCCCATAAACCGATTTCTAAATTTTTCAAGATCTCGGCATAAACTTCTCCAATCGGTAAAATATATAATGAACTCACACTCTCTGCTCAGTTGTTTCCTGTTCAATTATTCTTTGCGGCTCTTCAGCAATCGGTATCCGTACGGTGAAGGTTGTTCCTTCTCCGACTTTGCTTTCTACGTTAATTTCTCCCTTGTGGGATTCAACAATTCCGTACACAACTGCCAGTCCTAAACCGACTCCCTTACCATCTCCTTTTGTCGTGAAAAAGGGTGTAAATATTTTTGTTAAATTCTCTTCCGAGATTCCGTCTCCATTATCCTGAATTGCAAGATAAATATTTTGCAAATCGGCATCGCTGGCAGTTGAAATAATGACTTTTGCATTGAGTTTATTTTGACACGCTTCGGCGGCATTCATAACAAGATTCATAACCACCTGCTGAATTTGAGAACCATCACAGCTCACCAGCGGAAGTTTTTCTTCAAGATGTAATTCATTCGTTACTTCCATCAATTTTAATTTATGCTGAATGAGGCTTGCCGTTGTTTTTACAATCATGTTAATATCAAATTGCGAACGATGCGGTTTTGACTGGCGGGAAAATGCCAGCAAATCTTGAACAATTCTTCCAACACGCGCTGTTTCATTGATAATTTGTGAGAGAAACTTTTTAAAATCTTCTACCCGCTCTTTGGGAATTCCGTCATCTTTTATAATTCTCTGCAAAAGCATAGAAAGATTCAGCACGCCGGAAAGCGGATTATTAATTTCGTGTGCCACGCTGGCGGATAACTGTCCGAGTGAAGCTAGCCGGTCGCTCTTTAATAATTTTTGATGAGCTGCTTTTAGCTGCTCCGTACGTTCTTCAACTTTTGTTTCGAGACTTAGCGTGAATTGATTAATTTCATCTAGCGCAGATTTTAATTGAAGCCGCATAATATCAAATGATTCTGCAAGCTCTCCAAGCTCTTCACTGGATTCAATGACCACCGGCGTATCTAACTGCATTTGGCTGACTGCGCGTGTCCCTTCAATGAGGTGCGCAATCGGTGCATCCACAAAATTTTTTGAAAAATAGAGAATATACAAACTCATAATAACAACAATTGCAATTGTTATTATGATCACTCGAATTCTAATGGCTGACATTTCCTGATCAACGGCAGTAAGATCAAGAGAAACATCCAGAACGCCGAGAACACTCATAAAAGCGGGATGAGCATGACAAGATGCAGAGGAACAAGAGTGTTCATTGTAAATCGGCGTAATCATTCCAAGTCTTCGTATGCCTTTAGAAGAATGATATACACGTGTTCGTGTGGGAACATCAACTTTTACTAAGGGCTGCGAAACGTTGTGACACATAAAGCAGGCTTCCGTTGCTTTATCAACTGAACCGGTATCATTCGGAACAGTTGAAAACATAATTCTTCCTTCTTTATTAAAAATTCGTATGCGATCTATTCCCTGTTTCTTTGCAATAGTTTCCATTGTTTGATACGCGCTTTCCCGTTGATCGGCAAGCATTGCGTGCCATGTTGCGCTGGTAATACTTCCGGAAAGTTGCTCTGCGCCAAGTATCATGGTATCCAAAAGCTGCTCTTCTTGAGTTTTTACGTGGATATAACTTGCAACAGCTCCAACAACACTCATAATAATCGTAAAAGACAAAATTAATTTTTGAGAAAGTTTTTTTGGAGAAAGCTTATTTATATAATCTTTTAGTGTCATAATGTTTTTCTGATTTTCCATCATATATAGTGCATGATGTATGCCAAAGTTGGAATTTCCTACACGCCCACTTATTTCATTCAATACTGCATTATTTCATGGTTTTATTTTTTCTTCATTCACATTTTTGAGGATAAATTTATTTTTCTGCTGAATTTTTCAACGCATAAAATTAATCTTTTAAAAATTATATTTTCTCTCTGCCGTTAATTCCAACACGAGAGTCGTCAATTTCCACACAAAAATCTTTTTTTAATTTTTTTCTTCGCCTTAATTTCTCTCAACTAATTGATTATCAATATGTTAACAGCTTTGTAAATCTTCGGCATACAATTTGGAGTATTATTAAGTGACAATAAAAGCAGTAACACATTAAGAAATACAATTAAAGGAGAAATATCATGTTTGACTTTTTTGATTCTGAAACGGTATGGTTGAACGTTACCAACTTTATTTTGGGTCTTGTTACGGTCATCTGTTTTTTTGCCGTCGGAAAAATATTTTTTAAGGAAGTCTATGTTCATTTCCGCGAACGAGTGAAAGTTCCGGCACTTCAGGATGATCATTCGTTTATCTTTTCTGATTTGGGAATTACCATGGCGGACGGCGGAAAACCGTTTAACGAAAACGAGCTGAAAAAATCCAACGCGAATGATGACGAAACACATATCACCCGCGCTGAGAATTAATTCATAATCCAACGAGATGAGTCATGCGATGCCCGTTCCTTAGAGAAGCTCTTGTAAAATCTTGCCGCGCATCGGCGTTTAAGAAATTAATTGTGCGGATGCCGAACGAGATTACTTCGGAGCGATGTTCTTCAGCAGACTATATTCACTGTCCGGCGGCAAAGCAATGCAATGTGGAAAATCCCATTGTTGACCGTTGTCCTTTCCTGCACGAATCATTAATGCAGTATTGCGGAGCCGCCGCAGTGACAAAATATATACCGTATAGCGAATCTCTTTTATCGCAATGCGGCACCGACAGCCACAAATACTGCGAGTTGTATCTTACACTTCTTCATCCGGAATTAGCTTCACACAATAATAAAAAGAATCTTTCGGGAAACGGGTACAGTAAAAATATTGAAGAAGTCCGCGTACCGGCTCATTTGTGGTATTCATCAAATCATATGTGGCTTAACATCAGCGAAGACGGAATTTTCCATATTGGAATTGACGGTTTGCTGGCAAAAGTACTCGGCAAAATTGACCAGATTACTTTTCTTACAACCAAAGGATTAAACCGCCCGACCGTTGTTTTAACCATTCAGGGTGTTGATCTGCAAATTATGTTTCCCTTCCAAATTATGCTGACTCGTGCAAATACTTATTTGCGTACAAATCCCGATAAAATTTTTTCCGATCCTTATACATTCGGATGGTTGTTTGAAGGCGTTTCGGAAGGGAAAAAGGAAACAGCGATGCTTTGCAAAAATCTTATTACCAACCAAAAAGCAGTTCAGTGGATGAACAATGAACAATACCGGTTAACGGAACTTGTTCATCAAATCTCTTCCAAACCGGATGCCCACGGAGTTTCCGTAATGGCAGACGGCGGAGAATTTCAGCCTGGAATTGCACAACTTCTTTCACGAGAAGAGTTGTTGAATCTCTTTAATGATTTTTTTTCACCTTTTGTTCAATGGAGAATATAATTGTGAACTACCGCGGACCAATAATTTTCGGAATAGGTTTTCTTCTTTCGCTTATCATCGGCTGGTTTCTCTTTCCCATGGCGCTATACAAATCAGAAGCACAGCCGCTTCAATATAATCATAAACTTCATGTGACCGACCAAGGAATGTCATGTGAAGACTGTCATGCGTTTGCCGAGAGTGGAGCGTTTCAGGGAATTCCTGCCGTAAGCAAATGCGCCGAGTGCCATGCAGAGCCGATTGGTGAAACTGATGCGGAAAAAATTCTTGTAGAAGAATACATTACGCCCAATAAAGAAATTCCTTGGAAAGTTTATTCCCGTCAGCCGGATAACGCATACTTTTCGCACGCTTCCCATGTTACCATCGGAAAAATGGATTGTAAAGACTGTCACGGAAGCCAGGGCGAATCCGAACAATTACGAACGTACCAAGTAAACAGAATTTCCGGATACAGCAGGGATATTTGGGGACCCAATATTTCCGGTATTCAATCCGAAAGCTGGCAGGGCATGAAAATGGATAAATGTATTCGCTGTCATGACGATCGCGGAAGACGCGACGGCTGCATAGCTTGTCATAAATAAATTATCTCAAAAATAAAAATTATGAAAATTACACGACGCGACATATTAAAATTAACCGGCGGCTCACTCGTTGGAATGTTTTTTACCCCGCTTCCTTGGAAACTTTTAGATGATAGTTCAATTTGGACACAAAATTGGTGGCTGACTCCTCCGCTTCCGCGCGGAACAATAAGCAGTAAGTTTTCTCATTGTGCATTATGTCCGGCAGGGTGCAGCGTTCAGGCAAAGTGCGTAAATAATATTCCGTTCGGATTAACCGGAGTGAAAGATAATCCGATTCACAACGGATATCTCTGCGCGCAGGGATTGGCGGGACATCATCTTCCGAATCATCCGCTTCGAATTGAAGGAGCAAAAAAATTTTCCGGAAAACATGAAACGGCAATTCTCATTAATTCTTCACAAGAAGAAATTATTGCTGCCGTGGCTGAACGAATAAAAAATTCTAAAGGAATTACGGCAATTCTCAATCAGAATCCGGACAGAGAAAATACCCGCATTTATAATGAATTTTCCAAAGCGCTTGCTAACGGTCTTCACATTTCTTCTCCATCGCAGGAGAATGAACTGCTGTCCATCATCGGCGCAATGTGCGGCGTACCGTCGTACGATTTAGGATTTGATGTTGAGCATACAAATCTCATTGTAAATTTCGGAACAAATCTTATTGACGGTTTCGGCGCACCCGGAAGAATGCAAAAAATTCTTTCCGAGCGGAAAGCGCGAAACTTGAAACTTATTCATATTGAACCGAAAAAATCCCACACTGCGCAAAGCGCTGATATTTGGATTCATCTGAATGCGGGAAGAGAATATCTTCTTGCTATGACAATGATAAATGTAATGCTGTATGAAACTGCCGGCACACAGCATCTCTACGGTTTGGCTCAGGATTTTGAAAAAATTAAAAAATTGGTAAAAGAATTTTCGCCTGCGCGCACTGCAAAATATATCGGAATATCCGAAACGGAAATTCGAAATTTGGTCAGCAGCATTAGTACGGCGCATTCGGCAATTATTACGGCATCGCCGGATCCCGGTGCGGGTCCGTTTGAGCAAGAAACAATGCACGCTGTTGCGCTGCTGAATATTCTTTCCGGCAATGTCGGAAAACCCGGCGGCATTGTTAGGAGAAAATTTGTTGATCAACAGACGGTGGTAAAACAATGGAATGAAATTCCGAACAATTCAATTTCCGTTCTTATTATCGATCCGTCGGAAACGGGTTATGCAATTCCGTGGAAAATCATTGAAAAGAAACTACAGAAAGATTCCGTTGTTGTTTCCTTCTCGCCGTTTCTGAATTCATTTTCCGCACATGCAGATTTCCTTCTTCCCTCTTCTGCTCCCTATGAAGCGATAGAAGAAATTACAACGCCGGTTGATTCGGCTGTTCACCAATTTGCAGTTGCGGCTCCTATTATGTCGGAAAAAGAATTTTCCATTGAACCGGAAGAAGCAGTTGCGGCAATTGCTTCGAATCTGAACATCAGATTCTCCGCTCTATCGAAAGAAGAACTTCTGAGAGATAAAGCAAAAAAAATCTATGAATTACGGCGAGGAAATATTTTCAATCCTGCTGAAAATTCTCTCCATTCAATTACCGAAATTACAAGCGCCGACGATTTGTGGGAAAAATTATTACACGGCGCTGTGTGGATTGATGAAGAACAGAGAGGAAAAACTTCTTTCCGATATAATTTTTCAAAAGTTCGCCTTCTCAATTTTTTACAGTATGAAAATAACAATAACGTAACGAATCTTAAACTCATCCCCGTCGGATTGCGCGGAAGTATTTCCAACGCGTCAATGTCGCCGATTATCAGCAAACTGTATCAGGAAGCGGAATTACGGCCTCTTTCTAATACGGT
Source organism: Bacteroidota bacterium (assembly GCA_019455105.1). Lineage (GTDB taxonomy): Bacteria > Bacteroidota > Ignavibacteria > UBA10030 > UBA8401 > JACFMZ01. The sequence goes on from JACFMZ010000044.1 coordinate 19,046, forward strand.
ATTACTCAATCCGCGAACCGCCGACGGTTTAAATATTCATTCAAACGAACGTGCAATTCTTGAAACCAAAAACGGAACAATGCAGGTTCTCGTAAAGACCGATGCAACGGTTCAGCCGAACTGTCTTCTTGTTTCAATAGCTCCTTCGGCAAACGGCAGCACGAAACATGAAAATGCTGTTTTAGAAATTTGTGATATACACAATGATTCATCCTGGAGAATTACCAACGCTATTTTGAGGAAATCATAATTATGGAAACAACGGTAGAAAAAAAATCACGGTATGGAATGGTAATCAATCTTGATCGCTGCAACGGCTGCGGTGCGTGCGCCGTTGCCTGCGCTGTTGAAAATAATGTTCCGCCGGCACTAACAGCAATGAATTCACGAACCGGCTTAACATGGTTAAATCTTATTCCGGTCAGCAATAATGAAAACTATCCTGACAATGAAACGGTTTATATTCCAATGTTCTGCCAGCAATGCGAAAACGATACACCGTGCGTAAAAGTCTGTCCGCAGAATGCCATTGAATTTGATGAAGCTACGGGAATTGTTTCTCAAATTCCGCAGCGCTGTCTCGGATGCCGATATTGCATGGCAGCGTGTCCATATCATGCACGATATTTTAACTGGTGGGATCCTGAATGGACGGACGGAATGAAGCAGCAGTTAAATCCGGCGGTTTCTCCGCGCATGAGGGGCGTCGTAGAAAAATGCAATTTCTGCCACGGCAGACTGCATGCGGCGCGGGAAAAAGCTGCCGCTAACGGAAGCAGCGAAATTGATATGAATGATTACGTTCCTGCGTGCGTAGAAGCTTGTCCGGAAAAAGCCATTGTCTTCGGCGATTTGAATGATCCGGATTCTGAAGTTTCAAAACTTTCACGCGATACCAATACTTTTCAATTTCTTACACGGTTAGATACAAAACCAAAAGTATATTTTTATTCTCAAAAGAACTGGGTGCACACTATGGCAGAACGGGCAATGACACGAACCGGAAAGGAGGAATTATATGGATAAGAAATTAATTCCTCGCGGATTGCAAAGAACATCATTTGGTAATTTTCTTCTTTGGCTCTTTCCATGGGTAGCGTTATTAAGCGTCGGTCTTTATGCCATTTATCTCTGTCTGGCAGAAGGATTGAACCACACCAACATGGATAATCGTTTTGCCTTCGGGTTATGGATTTATCTTGATCTCACAATCATTGCACTCGGCGCCGGTGCATTCTTTACAGGATTTTTACTCTATATACTTCGTCGGCATGAATTAAAATCGGTAATTAACAGCGCCGTAGTACTCGGCTTAATCTGTTACAGCGGCGCGGTTGGAATTTTAATGGTTGATGTCGGTCAGCCGCTTCGCGCGTGGTTTACTTTCTGGCATCCGAATGTTCATTCTATGCTCACGGAAGTAACGTTTTGTTTAACCTGTTATCTCATAGTCCTGTTAATTGAATATGTGCCGATCGTTTTAAAGAACAGAAAGCTTCGGCAAATTCCGAAATTTTTAGTTTTTGAATTTCAACTGCACAAACTTATGCCGGTCTTTGCCGGTATCGGAACGTTCCTCTCCTTCTTCCACCAAGGCTCGCTCGGCGGATTGTTCGGCGTGCTGCGCGGAAGACCATTCGCTTTCAGAGAAGCATTCGGAATTTGGCCCTCAACATTTTTCTTATTCGTACTTTCTGCCGCGGCTGCCGGTCTGAGTTTCGTTATGCTGACCACCTGGTTAGTGCAAAAGATTACAAAAAAACAATTAGTGAAACCTGAAGTCTTCAAATTTCTCGGAAAGATATCCGGCATAATGCTTTCTGTCTATATTCTTTTGAAAGCTATTGATACGCTTGTGTGGATTAACGCAACTTCCCTTTCCGCCGGATTTCCTGCGTTTGAATTTTACGCGCGAAAATCATTCGGCACTTGGATTCTGTTTACGGAAATTGTCGTTCTCGGAATGATTCCGGCACTGCTTCTCACCAGCCGAAGAATGCGGGAACGTCCGAAAATTTTACTGCTCGCAGGATTAATGGCATGCGGCGGAATTATGCTGAACCGATTTGTTATGACCATACAAACACTCGCGCTTCCCACCCTTCCGTTTGATGCATTTCTTTCTTACTCGCCAAGCTGGGAAGAAATTGCCGCGTTTCTCTTTGTGGTTGCTTACGGCGTAATTCTATATTCGCTGACGTACAGATATTCAGTTATCTTTCCGCAGGAACGGGAATTACAATCGCCGGTGCCTGTGCAGTATGAGACGCAGCCGTTCAGTGAAAGAGTAGCAGAAAAATTTTTCAGTGCATTAACATTTTTCAAAGCAAAATAAAAAAAAGGAGTTGGCTATGTTTCCCTGGGTTTATGAATTTCACTGGTCGTTCGGACATCTTATTTTTTTAGGACTTTTCTTTTCGGTGCTTGTAACGGTTGTTGTTACCGTTATACAAGCAATGCAGAAGACAAGAAAAGCAACGCTCTTAAACAATGTTGAAAAAATCCGCTGGCATGAAGATTTTGAAGACCTACCGCTTGAAGCGCGCATTTGCCGGCACGAACTAACGGGAGAAGTAAAACACCGCACTTGCGACAACGGATTCGACTGCAGAACATGCCGAATGCATCCGCAGCTACAGTTAAAAAGAAAAGCTGAATTTCTTCAGAACGGCGATGCCAATGTGTTCGGATTTTTTATGCCGAACGACAGAATGTATCACCGCGGACATACGTATGTGAAACAAGAATCTGAGAGAACATTTACTATCGGAATGGATGATTTCGGACAGCGTCTTATCGGCAATGCGGAAAATATAGAACTGCCGGAAATCGGCACACGATTAAAAGTGAATGAAACCGCCTGCACAATAAAAAAACTCGGCGCAACTCTCCGCATTCTTTCGCCGATAGACGGTGAAGTTATTGACAGATTTTATGAGAACGGCGATTGGAAGATAATCGTACGATCCGATAATTCCTCTCTCGCCACCAATCATTTACTGCGTGATGCTGAAATTCGTCCGTGGATAATGCGGGAAATGGAACGGCTTCAGATTGCTTTTGCAACAAACAAAGTCGGCGCAACGTTAGCCGATGGCGGAGAATTAGTTCCTGATTTTCATAAACACTTTCCTAAAGCGGATTGGGACGGAATATTAGGGCACATGTTCTTGGAAGCGTAAAGCCGAAATACAAAACTAAAAATGGTCAGAAGAAATTCTGACCATTTTTATTCATTCAATTTTATAATTCAATCATCAGACCGGCAATTACAGAGAGACTATTTGCAGGTATAGGTTGCGGCGGTCCGCCAAAGAATGGTTCGTTTGGATTCGCAGGAATAGTTTTTGTGTAATTTTTATTTTCTTCAAAGATGATTTTTCTGCCTGATTCTGAAAGCGTATTGGTTATATCATTATCATTCAGTTTGTATTTTTTCATTTCAATACTTTTTACGTAATAGGTGACGAAGGAAGCCTTCCCTTCAAAAAATATTTTAATTGTAGATGACAAAGAACAATTTATCCCAATAAAACTTGAAAACCCAATTGTTGAATTTGCAGACATCTGCCGTTCCTTTTCAACCTTTGTTACGTTGAAGATCTCCGTAGAGAGCTCGTTTATTTTCGGAGCCAGCCAAATTCCTGAACCGATTCCGAAATACGGATTCACGGTATAATTCGTAAAACGATAAATCATACCAAAGTTAATGTTTGTTGTTGAAAACTTCACTGTACTTTTTTGTTCACCTGTTAAAATCATGGGAACACCTGCCATAAAAATATTCTTACTAGTAATTTTTAAATCATATTGAGAAAAAGCATATTCTCCTGCCAAAAATAATCCAAAAGTATTTGTTATAAACATATTCATTTGTAATCCTATACGTTTTCCGCTGCCAACGGAATTATAATTATCTTTTGCATTTGTTATTTTTTCAATACTAGGGGTTGTAATATCATTCATCTCATAATTATACGACCTTACCGGCGGAGCTCCGTTTGAAAATCCATATCCGCCGAATACTTGAATTTCAAAGATCGGTGAAAATCCGGAATCGTCTGATTGCAAAATTTTTTCATCAATAATTGAATCTGTTTTTTCCGAAATATTTTTACTTTCATCAATAACTTTTTTATGAAATTCCGGGACCCAACTCAGTGTTGGTCCTCCTTGTACTTCAATCTTCGTAATATCTTCACCGGAAAGAAATTTGTTAGCAAGTATATCATCATAATTATTTATCTTCTCTGCCATTCGGAAGATAACATTCAACGGATATTCCTGAATAACTGTCTGCTCCGCACCGGATTCGGGTTGAGTTTCAATGACCGCATAGGCGTGTTCCGTTTGTGAATAATAAAATTTCGCACTCTGGAAATGTTGAATGGAAGTAAATATGCGGTAATAATTTCGTTCCTGTGCATCAATTTTTTCTCCGACTTTAGCGCTGATAATCATCAGTTTTAATGAATCGTAAGAGAAATTTTGAGCGGAAGCGTTACGGCAAAAAGCGAGAAACAAAACAAGGCGAGAGAATTCTTCATAGCAGACTCCGGAGAGAAATAGTTACAGGAATAGTAGCACTATTTTTAAAAAATATTCGGGAGTATAAAAATATTTGTGTAAATGGTTAAAAAAATAAATACATTAACCAA
>JACFMZ010000045.1 GCA_019455105.1 Bacteroidota bacterium
AACTGGTAGCGTGAATAACCTCCAAATATTTTACACAACAAATAAGACTTGACCCATAATAATAACCGATGATATTAATAAAGATAACTCAACACATAATTATGACTGGTTATTTCACACTGAAGATTATTTCACTATAAGTGGAACTTTCCCAATTGAAATCACCGGGACTCATGGATCATTAAAAATTTGGCAAACCATGTTTTCATTTGGAGGCGGAAGTCAGCAAGCTCTATCTTTCCCGTCTTCGGTAACTTCACAGTCCATCACAATGAATACACAAAGCACTGGTGCGATTGATGAATCAGGAATGAGTAGTACGGTTATTACTTCCAAAAAAAATTCGACGTCAAGCACATCTGTAGTAAATCCTTATTTTCATACTATCTTATATCCGTACAAATCCGGCGCACAACAACCAACAGTTGCGACTCAACAATCATCGAACGGAACATGTTTTAAAGTTTCCTGGCCAAATTATGATGATTATTCGGTTTTTAGACATGGGTCAGGAAACGTTAGTACTTCAACAATTACTACCGATGCAAAACTTACTTTGTTAAGAAAAACAACATCAGGTCAAATAACTTCTTTTTCAATGGGTGAAGGTACAAGCTTAACGGACAATGGCACTATGCTGGTTCAAACTTACGGAATAATTTCAACGGTAATGTGCTCTGGTACAAAGGTTGCAATAAATGGCAACGTATCCGATTTCAGTATCTATGCTCCGAATGCCACGTCTGTGGAAATTAATGGCTCCATTGCTAATTTTATAAAAGCAGGAAATTATATTGAATCAGCTACAATTTCCCATAATCGTAATTGGAGTTCGAGTGTTACGATAAATTTTAACACTACAATTTCAGCTGGTGTGACTTTACAATTTGCACCCTATACTTCTTTGCTATGTAACGCAAAGCTTACTGTGAATGGTACGCCAGCATCACCCGTTATATTCACAGGTAGTAATTGGTATGGAGTAACACTTTCAGGAAGTGGTGCGAACAATTCGCAATTATCTTACGCAACAATCAACAACGTTCTCTCATATGGAGGTTCTGCACTTATCGTAAGTAATGCAATCGGAGCGACAATTGATCATTGCACGATTACTAATAACGTTAATTATGGGACATGTGGCATTGGTCTGTCAAATGCTGGTAGTCCAAACATAAGTTACAATACCATCACAAATAATGGCGGTTATGGTATTTCTTATTACAACACTAGTGGCGATGTTTGGAAAAACACAATTCAAAATAATTCTTATGGCGGTATTAGGTTATCGAACTCATCTCCGAATTTCGGACACAATGGTTTTTACGCATATTACGGTAATAATCTCGTTACTGGAGGTTCATATGGCATTTATGCCGATTATTATTCATATCCGTACGTTGGCTCTCAATACAATAGCTATTATGGCTATAATTCCATTTATAACAACAGCACAAAACGCGTTCGGGCAAGTCTTAGTGATGTTCTTGCCGAGCAAAATTGGTGGGGAAGTTCTTCACCTCTATCGTCATGGTTTGAAGCAGTCAATAATTCAATCATAGAATATTATCCTTGGTTGTATTCACCACCAGGTCAACAAGCCGCTTCATTTGCAGAAGGTGGAACCAATTCTGCCTCAACAATAGCTCTCACAACTACGTCAAGTGCTACAATTAATGAATGCTGGAATGCAAGGGATGCAATGTTGCTAAGCAAACCAGATCAAGCAGTTGAGATTCTTTCAACAATATTAAAGAATACCAAAGACGAATTACTCATTGAAAGGGCACTTGCGGAGTTTGCGATACTGATGCAATTATATCCGGAAGATAAATCAGTTAGATCAGCTTCATTTGTTTTTAAGGATCAAATGTATCAAACTGATATTGCAAAACTGCATCTTGCACGAATCCTTTCTATCTCTGGCGACAAATCTAAAGCATTGCAAATATATAAAGATTCAAAAGGAAACGATTTTTCTAAGCCAATTTATAAAATTTTCAGTCTGAATGAATTCTACGAAAATCTCTCATCCGATAATTTAACATCAGCAAAACAAAATCTTGATGACATGCAAAAGTATTTTGGTACTGATACAGAAGTTAAAGAAGCGGCTTGGTTATATAAAATTCTAAAAAATAATTCGGGTATGCGCAAAGACGGGAATAATGATGATGGGAATGCACAAGCAATTGTGAGTGGTACAGTCTCAGAAATACGTCTTGAAAATTACCCGAATCCGTTTAATCCTAAGACAACAATTGTATTCGCGCTTCCAGAAGCAGAAAACGTTCGTTTAGTAGTGTATGATTATTTAGGGAGGGAAGTAGCTGTACTTGTTAATGGTTTTGTTCAAAATGGAAAACACGAAGTGCAGTTCGATGCAACGAACCTTGCCAGCGGTATATATTTTTACAGTTTGAAGACAGGAAATCACTCTATTATTAAGAAGATGCTTGTCTTGAAGTAACAAGATTTATAAAATGCAACCATCCCGCAATAAAATGCGGGATGGCGAAATTATGAGTTATTATTTTTTCTGTTCTGTAGCTTGTGGGGTTGCAGGAGTTTCCACTTTCGCAGAATTTCGCTTCACCGTGATGGAAGAAAATTCATTCAGAATATCTTCATCTTTTCTAAATTTTACTTTGGCGATATTTCGAACCTTCTTCACAAGTTTTTGTAAGTTGTCCCAGGATTTATCCCGAACAGCCGTTGCACTAGCTTGTGCTTTCTTTGCATTTTCTTGCTCAGTATCAGCAATAACAAGGTTCTGTGAAAGTGTATCAAACGAAGTAATATCATTAGCCGAAAAGCCATTCTTTGCAAGATCAGATTGATGCTTTATTGCTACACCTTTCATATAAGCAAGTTCGGTGGTCATTACTTTGACAGTGTTAATTTTTTCTTTACCAACGTGAAATTCTTTGAGCATTGTTTTATCATTTTCACCGTAAGCAGCCCGCGCCGCAATTTGCACAGTGCGGAAAAGCTCCAATGCTTCAGTCATAGCATCATTCTGAACAGTAGTTTTTTGTCGAACAATTTCAATCGAATTCTTTTGGGCACTGTCTTTAGCAAGCAAATCAGCAACGGCGAGTTTATACTCATTTCGTTCAGGTTCACCGAAACCAGCATCTGCAAGCTGTGTGCTGTATTTATCCATAACACCGGATAAGGCGTTTGCTTCTTGGATCAGTTCATCCACGTAGGTAGGCATAATGTTACTCCTGTTGTAAGTGAGAGATTAGTAAGTTAGTCCCAAATAAATTGGGCAAATTTTGAGAAAATTCTTCATTTTTGTTTTGGCAAGCCATATTTTTCTCTTGGCAAACGATTTTTCAGCTTTGGCAAGCCGTGTATTTCTTTTGGCAGGACGTTTTTCGGTTCTAAAAGTTGCATTTCACTCTTGGTAACTGCTGTTTTAGGTGTGGCAAGTCACAGGTTTGCTTGGGCAAGCACCGTTTTAGCTCTAAAAATTGCAAATCAGTCTTGGCAGACAATATTTTGTTCTTGGCAAAGAGCAGTTTAGCTTGGGTAAGGAATAGATTTCTTTTGGCAGGTCGTAGTTTCGTTCTAAAAGCTATATTTTTGTGTTGGCAAGTGGTAAATTTCGTTTAGCAAGTAATATTTTTCTGTTAAAAATTTCTGAGTATCGGCTCTGTTCAAAAAGCTGTGTCAGTTAAGACTTTTAGAATTAATGCCAAGTAGAATCCATCAAAGCTGTTTCATTAATTTAGTAAGGTTTTAAGTTTCTCAACGTGTGCGTAATAAAAAAGAGAAGAATCCAAACGCACAAGCAAGCACATTTGCAAACCGTACAGCCAGCCGCACAACCAAAGTTTGCAAAAGAGCTTGCTTCTTCCCAACGCAACAACAAAAACAGTATTTTACTAATGTTCAGCAGTTATATTACATTCAACAAGGCGTTCTAACCAGTCATTCAAGCTGACGTGCGAACCACCGCCGCGCCCGAAACTTGAGTGTTGTGATTTCAAAATACAATTTACGTTACGATAGGTCGGCAAAATTAAAAAATAATTTCTATCACGCTGGAACGTTCGCACGCAGCTTAACTCCAGTCCGTTAGGCAACACATTCGAGGTAGTAATGAATAACAAACAGAAAATCCCACTCTGGATAGCAATCGGTTTCATTCTACTAACACTTATTTTCCCACCATTCGTAATTTATAATAAAGGTCAAATTGGAGTTCTTGAATATAGCTTTATTCTGAAGCCACCATCATCATACAGCACCGTAGATATTGAATTACTATTAACACAGTGGCTTGGAATTTTGATTGTAAGTGCAATTGCTTTTTTTCTATTCAAAGATAATCGTGGAGATAAATAAATATGAACATTTGCCAGCTTCCAGATTGGGTTGTTGCTTTAATTTCAGCTTTCTTTGGAGGTATTTTAGGATTTCTTTCCAATTTTGCCTTAGAATATTTTAAAAGAAAAAATTTCGAAAAATCAATTCGAGAAGCAATACTCGGTGAAATTAAGGCTAATCTTGAGTCGGCAAGAAAGGGTGATTTATCTTCATTCCTTTGGATTGATGATGTCTATAAATCTAATCTTGTCCACCTTGGTTATTTTGATTCACAAGTGGTTTCACGAATTGTGCTCTTTTATGCAAAAGTTGCTCAATATAAAGACCGGATAACAAGAGGGTATAGAAAACACTTAAGCGAAGAAAAAATGCTCAAAGCTAAAAAAATAAAGGGCGCCCCTAGTACATTTTGGGGTACTGTTGAAATATTGGCGAAAGAAATTATTTCAACGGGTGATGAAATTATTAAATCCAAATAGTAAATATTGTGTTCTAACCTCTTTACTAAGTAAAAAGTCAAGCGAAAAAAATAAAAAATAAATCCCTGCTCGAACCGGAGAGAAAAAAACAGTAAATAAATAGTCAGTAAAATTCACAATTGCTTCCTAACCCGCGCATCAAACTGACCACGCAACCGCTTGCGCTCTTGAACTCGAAAGATGTATATTTTCCTCTCATTCTCAACATCTTATCGGAAACAGAACGAGTAAGAAGCTCTGTCTCGCCAACAACCAACGCAAATACTCATCTTGTCGAACGCATAAGAATTTTTTCTTTAAAAATCTGCTGGTATTTCAAAAAATCGTTAAAAAAATTACGATAAATCGTTATAATCCCGCTTGCTTCACTTTTTTTGTTCACGTATATTGAAGAAATTTTAAGCGTGCAGCTCTTTCACCTGTTAATAATATTTCCGAGGTCTAATGCTTAATCATGTTTGGATTGCGCTGATTCTCATCGGCATTTTTGTGGCGGCAGGAAGGGATGTGTATGATGAAACTCAAAATACTTACCGCAACAATGTTCCCATTACCGCTTCGCTGGAAGTGAAAAAAAATATCACGGATTTACGAAATTCTTTTCAAGGGGAACTGGTGCTGACCGCTTCAAGTTTTAATCAATTCTATAATATTACCTCCGCACAATCTGAAATTCACCAGCCGGTTATTGTGTCGCAGCTTCCTTCGGGCATTATGACGTTTGAAATGGCAATCTCCGATGCCACGCCTGAATTTTGGAAAGAAATGTCCAAGTCCGCAAGCGAAAAAGGAAAACTCAAAGGAACCATTCTTTCGTTACAGAATAACTCTGAACCAACAAAAACAATTTCTTTTGTCGTTGAGCGTATCAGCTTTGTAAAAATTAAAGCGGTTACCAAAGCGGCAATTGAATATGCCGATGTTGCCGTAACCATTTCTCTCGGACTTATCGGCGTAATGGCGTTGTGGCTCGGCATTATGAAAGTTGCGGAAGCCGCCGGCTTGCTGGCGGTGCTCACGCGCGTTCTTACGCCTGTTACAAAACGATTATTTCCGGATGTCCCTTCCGATCATCCTGCAATCGGCGCTATGATTATGAATATTGCGGCAAACATGCTCGGACTAAATAATGCTGCAACGCCTCTGGGATTGAAAGCAATGGAAGAATTGAATAAAATAAATCCGAAAGCCGGAACGGCAACAAATGCCATGTGTACGTTTCTGGTTATTAATACCTCCGGTCTAACATTAATTCCGGCAACTGTTATTGCCATTCGCGCCGGTCTTGGCTCTGCCGATCCGGGAATTATCATCGGCACTTCAATTTTCGGCGCTGCCTGCGCTACAACCGCCGGTTTAATTTCGGTAAAATTACTGCAGAGACTTCCGCGGTATAAAAAAGAATTGGAGGGAGAAAATGATTGAAGTTTTTCGTTCCGTTATTAATGTAATTTCTGTCGTTGCCATTCCGCTGTTCATTCTTGTTTTTCTCGGATGGGGATTTGCAAAAAAAGTTAAGGTGTATGAAGTTTTTGTGGAAGGAGCGAAAGACGGATTCACCACAGCCGTAAAAATTATTCCGTATCTCGTTGCCATGCTTTTCGCCATCGGAATTTTCCGCGCCAGCGGCGCAATGGATTTTGTGGTGGCAGTTTTTTCGCCGATTACTAATCTTATCGGCATGCCGGCGGATGTGCTGCCGCTTGCGCTTCTGCGTCCTCTTTCCGGAAGCGGCTCAATGGGATTGATGACGGAGTTGATGAAAACGCACGGACCGGATTCGTTTACCGGCATTCTTGCTTCCACATTATATGGAAGCTCGGAAACAACATTTTATATTTTAGCGGTATATTTTGGTTCGGTGGGAGTCTATAAAACGCGCCACGCGCTTCCTGCCGGACTTATTGCTGATCTTTTCGGCGCATTGGGCGCGGTCTTAATTGTAAGAATCTTAATGGGAGTGTGATTGTGAAAAAAATATTGTTTGGAGTTCTTTTGCTTGTTGTTTTTAATGCTTTTTCTTTTGCGCAGAAAGCGGGGAAAGCAAAACCTGATGCCGCAGGAAGCGCGACATCCGGTGCAATGACCGGCGGAGTCGGGCTGACGTGGATTGACGGCGAAGCGTATTATTTAATTAACTTGGCGCCGGAAATTTCCTTCGGAAAAATCGGCATCGGATTGGATTTGAATTTACACATTAGCAGTAAAGATCAAAAAATTCGAAAAGAGGATTTTGATGAAACGTACGATTATTTCCGAATCATTCGATATCTGCGCTACGGAAGTAAAGGAGACGATATTTATGCGCGTCTTGGAATGCTGGATTTTGCGCAGCTTGGACACGGTTCAATTCTTTATCAATACAAAAACAGTCCGAGTGTTGATGCACGAAAAATCGGCGTAGAGTTCGATCTCGATTTCAATAAATACGGATTTGAAAGTGTGTACAGCGATTTTGCCGCCGCAGGATTACTTGGTATGCGCGGCTATGTCCGTCCGCTGCAATTTACTCCGTTGGCAGATGTTCCTGTTATCGGAGGATTGCAGGCAGGCGTAACCTTCGCTTCCGATTTGCGGAGTGATTCGCGCGATACCAGCATAAATATTGTCGCCAGCGGCGCAACGTTTGATACTTCGAAAACAAATATCGGTTCTATAAATATTATCGGATTCGATCTCGGCTTGCCGCTTCTTCGCATTCCAATGGTGAATATGACGGTCTATTACGATTTTGCAAAAATTATTAATTTTGGAAGCGGAATGTCGGTCGGATTGGAAACGAATTTTTCCGGACTCGGCTTGGTAAATATTTTTACAAAATTTGAACGGCGCTTCGCACAGACTGACCAATATATTCCGTCGTATTTTGATGCATTCTATGAATTAGAGCGTTACCAGCTCGGTGCCGGAAAATTTTCCAGCAAGGCGAGACTGCTTGCCGCAACAAAAACCCCGGGACCGGGATATTTTGGTTCTTTAACAGTTGATGTGCTCGGAATCATTCAAGCGTACGGGCAGTATCAACGGCTCGATAATAATCCGACCAGCGGCATTCTTCACATCGGCGCTTCAACAGGAAATAAAATTCCGTTAATTTCACTTGATGCGGGCTACGATAAAAAATATATTAAAGACAATAAAGATGTTTTTACGCTTGATGACCGCTCGCTGTTATACGCGCAGGTCGGCTACAAACCATATCCGTTTATGATTGTAGCAACGGTGTACACTTGGACGTTTGCGCCGGTTGACGACGGCAACGGAAATATCAGTTATAAACCACAGAAACGAATTACGCCAAAAGTTTCATTTGTCTTCCCACTCTAAATGAATTATGAAACTCCTTAACAATCTGATTGTCACGACACTTCCGCTTGTACCCAAGCCGGTCGTAAAAATAATTGCGAATAAATATATCGCAGGCATAACACTCGGAGATGCTGTAAAAACCGTACAGCAGTTAAATGCAAAACAGGCGCTCTGCACCATTGATGTTCTCGGCGAAGATATTTTTACCAAAGAACAGGCGGAAGCCAGCAGGGAAGCAAGTATCCGCGTGCTTAATGCCGTTCATGAAAACAATCTTCAGGCAAATCTTTCCATAAAAATTACTTCTTTAGGATTGAAGATTGACAAAGAATTTTGCCAGGAAAATGTAAATGCCATTCTTCGGCATGCCGCCTCGCTGAATAATTTTGTCCGCATAGATATGGAAGATCACACCTGCACTGCCGAGACGCTGGAAGTGTACCGTACGGTGCGAAATCTTTATCCGAAGCATGTCGGAATTGTCATTCAAGCATATTTATATCGCAGCAAAGAAGATATTCTTGCGCTTGCGCAGGAACAGGCAAATGTCCGTTTGTGTAAAGGTATTTACAACGAACCGGCAAAGGTTGCCATTAAAGACCGGGCGGCGATACAAAAAAATTACAATGAGCTGCTGCAGGTTCTTCTTGAAAAAAAATGTTATACCGGTATTGCCACGCATGATGATGTGCTGATTGAACATGCCAAACGGCTCATCGGCGAAATGAAACTTTCAAAAAATGAATACGAATTCCAGATGCTGCTCGGCGTGCGTAATGAAAAGCGGGATGAACTTCTTGCAGAGAAGCATCGTCTGCGCGTCTATGTGCCGTTCGGAAAAGACTGGTACGGTTATTCGGTCCGCCGGTTGAAAGAAAATCCGCAGATGGCAGGGCATGTGTTTAAAGCAATTTTCGGTTTAGAAAAATAATTTTTTTTGCGGCAAGGCTAAAATGTTTTCAGCGATATTTTACAAATCTGAAGTTATAAGAAAATTGAAGCAGCATTTTATACATCACTAAAAAAGGAGAAATATTATGGCAGAAACACAATCGGGGGGCGGATTAAAATATGTACCGTATGTGCCGGCGCAAACAGATTTGAAAGAATTTACGCTGCGCGCGGTGCTGATCGGTTTGGTCATGTCTGTTATACTTGGCGCGGCAAATGCCTATCTCGGATTAAAAGCCGGAATGACAATCGCGGCAACGTATCCGGCGGCGGTTATCGGCATGGCACTTCTGCGAATTATGAAAGGTTCAATTCTAGAAGAGAACATTGCGCGAACGGTCGGCTCAATCGGCGAATCGGTTGCCGCCGGAGCAATTTTCACTATTCCGGCATTTCTTATTTCCGGAGTGTGGACGGACCTTTCCAGTCATTATTTTGAAGCAACTTCAATTATGGTTGTCGGCGGTGTTATCGGAGTTTTATTCGTTACGCTCCTTCGCCGCGTGATGGTAGAAGATGTTGAACTTCCGTTTCCGGAATCGGTTGCCGCCGGCGAAATTCACAAAGCCGGACAGCGAGGCGGAAGCGGTGCAGTGTATCTTATGGTTGCCGGCGCTGTCGGCGCAGTGATTCAGGGATTAAAACAAATGTCGCTCTTTGCTTCATCGTGGGAAAAATTTATTCCCTTTGCAAAAGGTCCCATTGCGCTCGGGAAAACCGGAACTTCACTTAATGCAAGCGGCGGAATGGTTCTTTCTACGCCGGGAGTTTCGCCTGCTTATATGGGTGTCGGTTATATTATCGGTCCGCGTCTCGCTTCGTTAAACTTTGCTGGCGGTTTGCTGGCGTGGGGACTTTTTGTTCCGCTTCTTTTATTCTGGCTCGGTCCGTCGCTGGAAGCTGCGCATCCGGAAGGACTTTCCGATCATCAATGGCTGCGCCAGGCAACAATTGTGTGGCAGTTTATTGTTCGCCCCATTGCAATCGGCGGAATGTTGATGAGTGCGGCATATACATTATTTAAGATGAGAAAAAATCTTATCGGCGGTTTGAAGCGCTCTATCTCCGATGTAAAGAAAGCGGCAACAAGCGGCGCGGAAACAAATCGTATTGAAATGGATCTCGGTCTGCCGAAAGTTTTAATCGGAATTGGTGCGGCGGGTGTTGCAACATTTTTTCTCTACAATCACTTCGCTCAGGATATCGGTGCGGCATTAACGGCAACGGTGGTGATGATCATCGCCGGCTTTTTCTTTGCGGCGGTTTCCGGATATTTAGTCGGCTTAATCGGTTCATCAAATAATCCCATCAGCGGGTTGACGCTTTCAACGGTTATTGTGGCGGCTTTATTGATGGTTGCGTTGGGACAAAAAGGATTGAGCGGTATTGCGACAGTTCTCGGCGTTGCCGGCGTTATCTGTGTTTCCGCAGCGGTTGCCGGGGAAATGCTGCAGGATTTGAAAGTCGGTCACATTCTCGGCGGCACGCCGTGGAAAATGCAGGTCGGCGATCTTATCGGCGTTGTGGTTGCCGCAGCGGTGATGATATTTCCAATTATTGTGCTTCATGAAGGTGATGTGAAAACCGGCGGAGTCGGTCTCGGCGGAAGCGCGCTTCCCGCACCGCAGGCGAGTTTAATGGCTCTTGTCTCGCAGGGAATTGTCGGCGGTGAAATGGCGTGGCCTCTGATTATTGTCGGAATTTTAATGGCAATCGGTTTTATTCTTGTGCAGGTGAAAAGCCCGATGCTCGTCTGCGTTGGAATGTATCTTCCGCTTGAAACAACCTTTGCAATTTTTATCGGCGGTTTAATAAAAGGAATTGTTGATAAAGTTTCTGCACGCCGGAAATTTAACGACGGACAAAAAATTCGCGTAGAAAATAACGGAACGCTGATTGCCGCAGGATTGATTGCCGGTGAAGCGCTCGTCGGATTAATTTTTGCCGCCATGGCTTTCTGGGATGTTCCGACTCCGGTAATTTTTGAAAATCCGTCATTCATCGGTTCGCTTCTTGTCTTTCTTATTGTCGGGTATGTGCTGGTGATGATTCCCGTAAAGAATGCCGGCAGCGCCGATGAACCTGCACCGCCGAGTGCAATGATGTAATGGTATTATTCAGTCATCGTTGTCAAGGCGTAACAGTCTTGACAACGATTTTTTTGAAAGAACAATCTTGAAAAACATTGAATTGGTAGAAACAAATTTGTGGGATGTTATTCCTCAACGCATAGCAGAGTGGGAAACAGCGGAAGATGGAAAAGTTATCGTACTTGTTCCGAAATTCAAAAATGCATTTCTTGCCAAATGGCTCCAGCCCCGCTTAGCAAAACCATTCTTTAGAATTAAACTTGATGAAGTCGGCAGCCATATTTGGAAATTATGCGACGGTTCAACAAAGGTATCGCAGATAGCCGAATCGCTGCAAAAGCAATTTGGCGGCGTCGTTGAGCCGGTTGATATTCGTATTAAAAAATTTTTTAATCACTTGGAGCGTGGTGATCTGCTGAAAGTGATAAATAAATAATTTTGTTGCCGGGCAGCAGACTGTATAAACTTTCGTATTAAATTTTTTTACGAGATGGTTGTGTGTAACTCTCAGCAGAACAATTTAATGCAATTTGAAATATAACATATTTATTTAACGAGGTGTCTTATGTCAGAAGCAATTAAAGGATTAAAACCGGAATTGGTGTGGAAATATTTTGCCGAGATTAGCAAAGTTCCGCGTCCTTCCAAACATGAAAAACAAATTTCCGATTATGTAATGGAAACGGCAAAAAAACTCGGTCTTGAAGCAAAACGCGATAAAATTTTAAATGTGGTGGTTAAGAAAAAAGCTTCTCCCGGAAAAGAAAATGTGCCGATGCTCTGCCTGCAGGGACATTTAGATATGGTGCCGGAAAAAAATAAAGAAAAAGCACACGACTTTTTGAAAGACCCGATTGAATTGGTGCGCGAAGGAAATTTTCTTCGTGCCAACGGCACAACGCTCGGCGCCGATAACGGCATTGCTGTTGCCACCAATCTCGCCATTATGGAAGACAATTCGCTGGTTCACGGTCCGCTGGAATTTTTGTTCACGGTGGATGAAGAGACAGGATTAACCGGCGCCAATAATTTAAAGCCGGGATTTTTGGAAAGTAAAACATTAATGAATCTCGATTCGGAAGAAGAAGGCTCGCTCTATGTTGGCTGTTCCGGCGGCAGAAATACACACGGAACATGGACGGTAACTGCAGAGAATGCATCGAAAAATTCTTCAGCGATAAAAATTATTGTTAAAGGATTGAAAGGCGGACATTCCGGACTTGAGATTGATAAAGGGCGGGGCAATTCTATAAAAATACTTAACCGCGTTCTTCTTGCTTTAGAAAAAGTGAACGCACGCCTTTCTCATATTGAAGGGGGAAATAAGAGCAATGCTATTCCGCGCGAAGCTGAAGCAATAGTTTTTGCAGCAAAGAAAGATGTGAGTAAAGCAAAGAAAATTGTTGAACAATGGAATCAATTAATTAAGGCAGAACTTTCCAGCGTTGAACCGGATCTTCAAATTGTTACGGAAGATATTGTTGTAAAAAAAGCAAAAGTGTTGAAGAAACCGCTGCAGGCATCGCTGCTTCGCGCAATCTCCGCGCTTCCGCACGGCGTGTTAAAAATGAGCGCCGATATTCCCGGACTTGTTGAAACCTCGACAAACGTTGCCATTATTACAACGCAAAAAAATAAAATTGAAATCATTACCAGCCAGCGGAGTTCCGTTGCTTCCGAAATTGAAGAAGCATTGCAGACAATGAATTCTATCTTTACGCTCGGCGGCGCAAAAGTAAAACATACCGAAGGCTATCCCGGCTGGAAACCGAATTTAAATTCAAAAATTCTTGCAACAGCAAAACAATCGTATAGAAAATTATACGGAAAAGATCCGGAAGTAAAGGCAATTCACGCGGGACTTGAATGCGGCATTATCGGCGAAAAATATCCCGGCATGGATATGGTCTCTTTCGGTCCGACGCTGGAAGGCGTTCATTCGCCGGATGAGAAAATTCATATTGATACGGTTGAAAAATACTGGAATTTAGTTTTGGAAATTTTGAAGAACGTAAATTAATGTATTGAAAGCGATAGAGCGGATCTGTAACGGTCCGCTCTATAATATTTAATAGAAATATTTTAATGAAGTGAACGGTTAGAGAATTTAACTTACTCTCCTTCTAATGTTTCATGTTCTAAGACAAAGGTTTTCCAAAATTTATATAAATAACCTAAATATTCGTCGTATGAATTTGTATGTAATCGTAAATGAGATTCATTAAGTTTCTTTAAGAATTTATTTTTCTTTGTT
Organism: Bacteroidota bacterium; assembly: GCA_019455105.1. Classification (GTDB taxonomy): domain Bacteria; phylum Bacteroidota; class Ignavibacteria; order UBA10030; family UBA8401; genus JACFMZ01. Next base: position 13,422 of record JACFMZ010000045.1, read on the forward strand.
CCTTCCAGTTTTTTCCATTCTATATAATACCCATGATATAATAAATAGATTGTAACGAGAAATCTCGCGATTCTCCCATTCCTGTCATAAAACGGATGAATAAATACAAACTGTTGATAGAATTTTATTGCGGTATAAATAGGGTTTGCATCGTTAGAAGAAAGCAGCGTAAAAAGACTTTCCATCTGAGCAGGTATGTTGTCTGCAGGTATTCCCTTAAATTTTGATCCCGATGGATTTCGAAAAACTTCAGGTCCATACAAAACAATACCACCCCCTTTATCTGAAGAATTTCTATATTTTCCTGCATTATTTAAAATGTTATTAAATAAAATTTGATGAGACATTTCTGTCCACTTGAGGAATATATCTGAAAAGTTGTTTTTATTCTTACTGAGATACTGAAGAAAATGGTCTGTGGAAAATTCAATAATGCGGTAGTTCGATTGAATCTGTAATAATGCCTGCTCAACATTAACGTTTTTATCTATACCGAAATCGACTATAAGTTCGGCTAAATATATTTTCTCGGTTGACTCAGCCAAGTGTTGAAGATAAAATGGTTTTTACTTTATCTCGTGCCGTAGTGATATATTGTTTGTATTCGTTATATGATGGGAAAACGGATGCAGCATCAGCGTCCCCCGCATTCATGTCAAAAATAAATGCATAGTGAAGATCGCTTTGAACCGGGTAAAACAATTTTTCAGGGTCAAAAGGAAAATTTTTTGCAAAAGGAAGTTTAGAATAATAGCTGTAAATAGATTTATCGGTGATGACAGAGTTTAACCTTGTTTCCTGCCAAGGTGCATCTTGATGAGTCATAGCCGATAATGTTAAAGCAGTATATGGCGTGTATAACTCAAGAATCAGGTCAATCAGTTCTTTCTTATTAATATTCAGAGAGTCTGGTTGAGAGAAATTTATGGAAATATTTTTACTGCCGAACTTTTTGAATTCTTGATAAACTTCATTGTTAACGGGACCGTGTTTCCACTTTTCAAAGGTGCCGTTAAATGTATATTCTTTTGAGACAATACCCCAGACTTTTACATAATAAAGCAGTTTCTGCAGCTTCATCGGAGAAATGTTGCTGTAATGTTGTAATATATAATGTGCAGTTTCAATAGGTTTCATTTGTTATTATTATAGCGAAAATGATTTCGATTTGCAATTGTCAAGCCCTATGCTTCAATTATTTTAACTTTATCTTTAAAAACCCTTGTAAAACCAAATCAAATCTGGTAGATTAAAAATTATTTATAATAACGCGTAAATATTTTGAAACAACAAAATCACATTTTCTTTTTCAAAAAATTATTTTCGTAAAACTATGACTGCACATTCCAATGCCTCAACACTTCCTTCTCCGCCGCGCTTCTTTCGCTGGACGGTGCTTATTTTAATTTCGCTTGCCATGTTCGGCAATTATTATATTTATGACGCCATAAGTCCGCTGGCGGATGTTCTTGTTACGCAGCTGCATTTCACCGATTCAGATATTGGTCTGCTGCAGGGAATTTACAGCGTGCCGAATATTTTTATGGTACTGATCGGCGGATTTATTATTGACCGTCTTGGAACAAAAAAATCTACTTTTATTTTTGCCGTGCTTTGTCTGCTCGGCGCGGTCATTACGGTTTCAAGCGGAACGCTGTTTGTTATGGCGGCGGGCAGATTAGTCTTCGGGCTCGGTGCGGAATCGTTAATTGTTGCCGTTACCACAGCCATTGCGCGTTGGTTCAAAGGAAAAGAATTAAGTTTTGCCTTCGGAATAAACCTTACAATTGCCCGGCTTGGCTCTTTTGCCGCTTTAAATTCTCCTTCCTGGGCAGCAAAGTATTATGAGAACTGGCAGGCAGCGTTAATGATTTCCGTTGTGTTCGGCGTTGTGTGTGTTGCCGGCGCAATTCTGTACTGGGTGTTGGAAGCAAAAGCTGAAACGAAATATCAAATCGGCACTCCCGGCGCAACGGATAAAGTTGTTCTTTCCGATATTTGGAAATTCGGAATGTCGTATTGGTATATTGTTGCGTTGTGCATTACGTTTTATTCTGCAATTTTTCCGTTTCAAACGTTTGCGGTAAAATTTTTTATTGAAGCGCACGGAACGTCGCGCGAGATGGGAGGATTCTTATCCAGCATGCTGACGCTCTTTGCGATGATTGCTACGCCGTTATTCGGTCTGCTTGTGGATAAAGTCGGGAAGCGTTCGCTGTTTATGATGTTCGGCTCGCTGCTTCTTGTCCCGGTGTATCTTATGATGGCGTATACGCAGGTCTCGCTGTATATTCCTATGGCTATGATGGGAATTGCCTTTTCACTTATTCCCGGAATTATGTGGCCCTCCGTTGCGTATTTAGTTGAAGAATCTAAACTTGGAACCGCCTACGGTTTAATGACATTGATTCAAAATATCGGCTTGGCAGGATTTAATTTTCTTATCGGCTGGGCGAATGATTATTCTTTAGCGAGCGCTGCAAACCCCGGTGGATATTCCTTGGGAATGTGGATCTTTTCTTCGCTGGGATTTTTCGGATTCTTCTTTGCATTTCTTCTGCGGAAACGTGAAACTGGTCCTCATGCGCACGGACTTGAAACGATTAAAGCTTGAATTGGTAATGGTAAGACGAAAGACGGTAAATGAAAAATGGAAAAAGCACACAAGAAGTTAAATGTTTGGAATGAAGCAATTGAGCTTGTAACAAAAGTTTATTCAACTTCATCGCAATTTCCGGAAAATGAAAAATTTGGTTTAACATCGCAAATGCGTAGGGCAGCAGTTTCTATTCCGTCAAATATTGCAGAGGGAGCGGCAAGACAAGGTGCAAAAGATGCTATCCAATTTTTTGTTATAGCAAGAGGTTCTTTGAGTGAGTTAGATACACAGCTTGAAATCGTATTAAAATTAAATTTTATCAGTATAGACGAAAAAAATAAATTGCAATTACAAATTGATAAAGTTGATTCGCTGCTCAGTGGGTTGATTCGTTATCGTAAGTCGAAGAATTAAAACTTCGACCATTTATCATTTTCCATTTACCATTTAACGCTTATGATTATTTCTCAAGAGTTACTCTCTGCTTCTCAAATTGCTGTTCGGGATTGTATGGGAGCAAAGCAGAATGAGAAAATTCTTATTGTAACGGATGAACCGCTCCGCACGCTCGGCTATGCGCTTTGGGAAGCGGTAAAAAGCTTCGGCAATAACGTACTGCTGACGGAAATTCTTCCGCGAAAATCGAACGGCGAAGAACCGCCTGATGAGATTGCCGAGTTAATGAAAAAATTTGATATTGTTTTTTGTCCGACTTCAAAATCATTAACACACACCGATGCAAGAAGAAACGCCAGTGCATTAGGAGCCCGTATCGCAACGCTCCCCGGAGTAACGGAAGAGATAATGATCCGCTGCATGAATGCCGATTATCACGCCATTGCCAAGCGGACATTTGCGCTCTGTGCGTTAATGGAAAAAACTTCCGTTATTCGTGTTACTTCTCCGGCAGGCACGGATATTTTCATGCCGATAAAAGGAAGAACCGCTCATGCAAGCTCGGGATTGTTTCATAAAAAAGGAGAATCGGGAAATCTTCCGACCGGTGAAGCTTATCTTGCACCGCTGGAACATCAGTCCAATGGAGTAGTTGTTGTTGACGGCTCTATGGCGGGTGTTGGAATTGTGCAAACGCCGATTACCATTACGGTTAACAATGGATATGCCACGGAAATTTCCGGCGGCGAAGAAGCGAAAAAATTTAAACAGCTTCTCGAGCCTCACGGAAAAGATGCGTACAATGTTGCGGAATTCGGAATTGGAACAAACGATAAAGCAATTATCACCGGAAAAATAATTGAAGATGAAAAAGTCATGGGAACAATTCATATTGCTTTCGGCGATAATAAATCCATGGGAGGAACAGTCCGCGTTGCAAGTCATTTAGACGGACTGGTAAAATTACCCACGGTGTGGTTTGATGAACAAATGATTATGAAAGACGGAAAATTTTTGATTTAAAAGCTCGAATGCCAAATTTCAATTTTCAAATTTCGATTGGGAGCGTAATGAACGAATCAGAAATGAAAAATAGAACAAAACAGATGGCGCTGAGAGTTATTAAAATGGTAGAATCACTGCCGAAAAATAGAGTTTCAATGGTTTTTACCGATCAAATTCTACGATCATCAACCTCAACGGCGGCAAACTATAGAGCGGCATGTAGAGCCAAATCAAAAGCAGATTTTATCTATAAATTAGGTATTGTTGAAGAAGAATCCGATGAAACGGAATTTTGGATTGAAATGATTATTGACGCAGGATTAATTCCATCTGAAAAAATGATTGATTTGAAAAATGAAGTAAATCAAATCACGAAGATTATTTCTGCTTCTAAAATTACTGCATCAAAAAACTACAAAAGTAAAAATTGAAATTTGAAAATCGTCAATTGTCAATGATAAACACGGAAAAACTAAATTCCGAATTTGAAGAACTGGCAGAACAATTTCCGGAGGTAAAACTTCCGCCGAATTGTTTTTCTTTTATGAAGGGGGAGTATGTAGATTACGAATCCCGCACAATGTTGAAAATTGCATTTCCCGTTCTGTCGGAATATCTCAATCCGGCAAAATCTATGCAGGGTGGCTTTATCACGGCGGCGTTTGATAATGTTATCGGTCCGCTCAGTTATCTCTCAGCAAAAACAACCTGTGTCAGTTTAGATATTCATACCAATTATATCCGTCCGGTAATGGAAGGAGACACTCTTACCATTACCGCTCGTGTTGTGTATCGCGGAGCCTCAACGCTTCACATCAGCGCGGAAGCAGTAAATTCAAAAAATAAATTAGCGGCAACCTGCACGTCGCATTTAATGATTGTAAAGAAAGGATAGCCTATGTTCAGACAACTTTCGGATTTTTTTGATGTATGGAAACATGAGCGGGAAGCAACTGCAAAAGTTTTTTCCGCGTTAACAGATAACGTGTTGAAAGAAAAGAAAAACCACAATCTTCGTTCGCTGGGGAGACTTGCCGGCCATATTATTGAAACGCTGCGCGAAATGCCGTCTCGTGCGGGACTGAATATTGAATATCACGATGAAGTTTTACGCTATAACAATGTGAAAGATATTCTTACGAACTACAAGCAGGCATGTGATGAATTAGAATCTGCTATTTCCGCTCACTGGAATGATTCGATGCTGACAAAGGAAGTTGAGTTATACGGAGAGAAGTGGAAAATCGGGCAGGTGCTTTTTACCATTATTACTCATCAAGCACATCATCGAGCGCAGATGACGGTTCTAATGCGCTTAGTAGGATTAACATTGCCCGGAATCTATGGACCTTCAAAAGAAGAATGGGCGGCAATCGGCATGCCCGCAATGGAGTAAATATGGCTGATAAAAAACCGTGGTGGTATCTTTCGCTGACAAAACAAATTCTCATCGGTTTGGTTGCCGGCATTCTCTTAGGCTGGCTTGCGCCCGATTGGGCAAAGGAAACAATTTTTCTCCGCACAATATTTCTCAATCTTATCAAAGTCATTATTGCACCGTTAATTTTCGGAAGTATTGTTTCGGGAATTGCCGGCGGAGGAAGTGCAAAAAAAGTCGGACGTATTGGAATTAAGGCGCTTATCTATTTTGAAATTGTAACGACCATTGCGCTCGTTGTAGGTTTGGTCGTTGTTAATACCACAAAACCTGGTTACGGCGTAGAGTTAAAAGGCGATATGGTGCAGATGGGACAAATTGCAGAAAACCATCCCATGACGCTGACCGAAACAATTGTTCATGCGTTTCCTTCTAATATTATTGATTCAATGCTGAGAAACGACGTGCTGCAGATTGTTGTCTTTTCTGTTTTCTTTGCCTTCGCTGTTTCCGCAATGGGAAAAAAAGGTCAGCCGATTTTAGATTTTGCCGATTCACTTTCTCAAGTGATGTTTAAATTTACCAGTTATGTTATGATGTTTGCTCCGTACGGAATCGGCGCCGCTATGGCAACAACAATCGGACACATGGGGGTCGGCGTGTTAGTCAATCTCGGTATGCTGGTGGGAACATTATATCTGGCACTGATTATTTTTGTTGTTATTGTACTTGGAACGGTTGCGTATATCGTTAAACTTCCCGTTAAACAATATCTTAAAGCAATTCGCGAACCGTTTACGCTGGCATTTGTTACCACCTCAAGCGAAAGCGCGCTGCCAAAATTAATGGAAGTGATGGAACGAATCGGCGTTCCGAAAAGAATTGTCGGTTTTGTTATTCCGACGGGATATAGTTTTAATTTAGATGGAAGTACGCTTTATCTCGCCGTGGCGGCAATTTTTGTTGCACAGGCGGCGGAAAGCACGTCCGGCGTTCATTTTGATATCGGTCAGCAGGTGATGCTTCTGTTGACGCTGATGATTACCTCAAAGGGTATTGCGGCGGTTCCGCGTGCTTCTCTGGTTATTTTATTTGCCGCATTGCATTCCTTCGGTCTTCCGCTGGAAGGCGTTGCCGTAATTTTTGCTGTTGATGAATTGATGGATATGGCTCGCACATCGGTAAATGTTTTGGGAAACGGTCTGGCGTGTGTTGTGGTTGCCCGCTGGGAAGGGGAGTTTGATGATCACAAAGCAAGAGTATTTGGAACGCCGGAAGAAGTTCTACTGGAAACGGAAGAAGGAAATCTTGCCTTTGCACAAGATGCCAGTAAAGGAGAATAAAAAAAGAAAAGCAGAGCAAAAATTTTTCTTAATTCGTTAAACGAAAAGAACAAGTCTAACGTCTATAGAGTTACAAAATTAATACGTTGAAATATCTGAAAAATCTCCGGTGCAGAAGATTGGTGCGGCTGAGTTAGATGTGGAGATGGTTTTTCAGATATTTCAATTTTTAATAATATTTAAATGCACGCCGCGCCGCATACTCTGTCAGAATGTAATTATAGTTACGATAACTTCTTTATCTTCCGCAGAAATTCTTCTATATTATTTATCACACTCAATCTAAAACTTATCATGAGATTTTTTTAATGAAAAAGGTTGTTGTATTTTTTGCTTTTGTTCAAGCAGTATTTGGCTGGGGATCTGTCGGTCATAAAATGATTAATAAAAACGCTGTAATTCATCTTCCCGTTTCTATGCAAAAATTTATTAATCAGCAGTCGTTTTTTGAGCAGCACGCATCTGATCCGGATTCCCGCGCGCCGCTGCGTCAGAACGATACAAATATTTATGCAGAATATTGGAGACATTTTTTAGATGTGGATGATTATCCAAATTTTAAAAACTTAACCCGAAGTTTAGATACATTGATTTCTACGTATGGAAGAGCGCGAGTAAGAGAAGACGGCACTAATCCTTGGGCGGTCGTGTGGTTTATGGATTCTCTGACAAACCAGTTACGACGCGGAGATTGGGATAATGCGTACCAAACAGCATCCGATATCGGGCACTACGTCGCCGATCCGCACCAGCCTCTGCATGCGGCGCGGAATTACAACGGACAGGAGACCGGTAATAATGGAATTCATTCCCGATATGAATCGAACATGATAAGTAATTTTCAAAATGAATTTACTTTTACAAAAGATTCGGTGCGTTATATCAGCGATGTGTTTGGTTTTGCTTTCCATATTATTCTTGAATCAAACGCTTTAAAGGATTCAGTCTTTCATGCCGATAATCTTGCGAAAGCGCAGACCAATGGTGTGTACAATTCGCAATATTATACCATTATGTGGCAGCAGCTCGGCGAAATGACGAAAGCGCGTTTCCAAACAGCGTCAATACGAATTGCCAGTTTGTGGTACACGGCGTGGGCTAATGCCGGCTTATTAGAAAAGCCGATGAGTGTGCGGCAGGAAACAGCAAAGACGGAAAAATTTTTTCTTGCTCAAAATTATCCCAACCCGTTTAATCCGGCTTCGGTGATAAGCTATAAACTGCCGGCTGCCGAAAAAGTGAAACTATCCGTTTTTGATACGGCAGGAAAAGAAATAGAAATTCTGCTGGATTCCGTGCAATCTGCCGGAAATCATTTTGTAACATTCAACGCAGGTCAGTATGCTTCCGGCGCGTATTTCTACCGGCTGCAGGTCGGCAATTCTTTTGTTACCAAAAAAATGCTTGTGCAAAAATGATTCAGGAAACTATGAGTTGGAAAAAAGAAGAGAAAGCAGTAATAAAAAAACTTTCTTCGCCTTTTAAGATTCAACAGTTTCTTGATTCAATTCCGTACAGCACAGAACCCCGTTATCGCTGCCCGCGCGCCGTATTGAAAGACCGTAAAGCGCATTGTTTCGACGGCGCCGTGTTTGCAGCGGCAATGCTTGAGCAGATTGGTTTTCCTCCACTGATTGTTGATATGCAGGCAGTGCGGGATGACGATCATGTGATTGCAATTTTTAAGAAGAATGGATTTTTCGGAGCCGTTGCAAAATCAAATTTCGCCGGGCTGCGTTTTCGCGAGCCGCTCTATAAAAATTTGCGCGAACTCGTCATGTCGTATTTTCATTCTTTCTATAATATGGATAAGGAATATTCTCTCCGGCAATTCACCGTTCCGTTAAATTTAAAAAAATATCAAAATTATCAATTCAACAACGAGCTGATGGAAACAATCGGATTACAATTAAGCTATATACCGGTTACAAAACTGATGACTCCGGCAATGATTCGCGCACTCAATCCGGTTGATGAAAGAACAGTCAAAGCCGGAATGGTCGGCACGGATTTGAAGGGAGTCTATTTTCCGCCGAAGAAGAAAAAGTAAAATCTGCTTGAACTTTTATTAAAGAAAAAAAGTTACATTGAATGAAGCCGGATAATTGATCGGCTGCTGAAAAAGTCATTCGAAGGTCTTACGAAAATTTTTATGTCATTTCAATTAATATCCGATTACAAACCGCAGGGCGATCAGCCCGAAGCCATCCGCCAGCTTGTGGAAGGAATTAAGCGCGGAGATAAATTTCAAACGCTTCTCGGCGTTACGGGAAGCGGAAAGACATTTACCATTTCCAATGTGATTGCACAGTTCAATAAACCGGTGCTGGTAATGTCTCACAATAAAACATTAGCCGCGCAGCTCTACGCCGAATTTAAAGGCTTTTTTCCGAAAGACAACGTAGAATTTTTTATCAGCTATTATGATTATTATCAGCCGGAAGCGTACGTTCCGACGACGGATACCTATATTCAAAAAGATGCTTCGGTGAATGATGAAATTGACCGCTTACGACTCCGAGCGACAAGCGCCCTGTTGAGCGGAAATAAAAATGTTATTGTTGTTGCTTCGGTCAGCAGCATTTACGGCATCGGCGCTCCGGATGAATGGATTGAACAGATGGTGGTGATAAAAAAAGGAGAAAGAATTGACCGGAATAAATTCTTACGCAAACTTCTTGATATCTATTATGCGAGAAACGATTACGAGTTTTCCCGCGGCACGTTCAGGGTGCGCGGCGATGTGATTGAAATAATTCCTGCGTATGAAAATGATGAAGCCGTACGCGTTCAGTTTTTCGGCGATGAGATAGAAAAAATATCATATATCGACCCGTTAACCGGCAATGTTCGCGGCGAAACTGATTATGATGTTATTTATCCCGCGAAACAATTTGTTACCACCCGCGAATCGCTGGAACGGGGTATAAAGTTGATTGACGTTGAATTAAAAGAGCGCTTAAAAGAATTACGCGATTTGGGAAAGTATGTGGAAGCGCAGCGCCTGGAACAGCGTACCCGTTTTGATCTTGA
>JACFMZ010000046.1 GCA_019455105.1 Bacteroidota bacterium
GGAGAGAAAACTAAAAATTGTTGCATAGAGCATTAACATTATGGAACTGTCAGAAAGGTCTGAATTAAGTTTATTTCTCTCTCCGGCACGATCAACAAGAAGATCATCCATTTTAATCTGTTCATTCATATATTTAGTCCGAGATTGGTCAAATTCACCTTTCCAATAAGCAAGTGCTTCATTTGTTTTTCCGTTCATTGCTAACTCTTGTAATTTTTCCATGACAGAATGAAAATCTTTTCGAATATCAATAAGCGTGTTATATTCATCTTTTACATTACTTATTTGTATTTTCTTTTCTATTTCATCATAAGATTTTGTAATTTCATCGGTTCGCTCAGTAATTTTCTTTTTTAACTCTCTTCGTTCGTTGTCAGTTTTTGCAAGAATAAGTTCCAGCAAATGAACGCGTTGTCGTTGAAAATTTCCTCGTATATCGCTGATGGCAGAAATCATCTTAACGTTTTGTTCATACATTATTGTATCGTTATCATCCGATTCCTTTAGACTTGTCATTCCTTCGTATCCGACATAGGCGCCGATAATTGCAATTACAAGAAATGCCGAAATCAGTTTTGTACCCAGTTTTAAGTCTAAAAACCACTTCATAATAACTATCTCCCTTTCTAAATTATTTTTTGTTTATTTATTAATGCTGCTTCTCTGAAGACGATGTAATTCGCTGCAGAGATTTTTTATATTTTATTGTGTAAGATTTTTAAGAAATTAAAATTTTTATGCTGCCAGCATTGCCGCTTCATCTTGTTCTTCAACTGATAAGACTCGTTCAAGATCAAGAAGAATTAAGAGCCGGTTTTCCAGCTTGCCGATTGCCGTAATATATTCGGCATCAATGCCCGCGATAATGGACGGCGGCGGTTCGGTAACGCTTCTCGGAATGCGCAAAACTTCGCTCACCGCATCCACCACAAAGCCGAGCACTTTTCCATTCAGCTCAACCACAATAATGCGTGTGTTTTTATCTTTTTCCTTCCGTTCCATTCCAAAGCGCCGCCGAAGATCGATAATGGGAATGACCTTTCCGCGCAGATTGATGACGCCGTCAACATATTCCGGCGCATTCGGAACACGAGTAACTTCTACAATGCGGATGATTTCCTGAACCTTCAGAATATCCACGCCGAATTCTTCTTCGCCGATATTGAAACTAACAAGCTGCAGAAGTTCTTCGGAACTTGCCTGTTTTGTGTTTGCTTCTGCCATATAACTTCCTCCAGATTTATTTATTGATTGATTATGATTCTTTTAATTTAACGGTAACGCTTTCTTTCTTTTTAGCCCTTTGTCATTCCGTCTACGACTCGTAGAGAGGAGCAGAGCGACGAGGAATCTCATCCTCGATTCCTTTGTCATTCCGAGTGTAACGAGGAATCTCATTCTCGAACATTCATCACTCTTTAGATTCCTCATCCCTTTGGGATTTCGGAATGACAGTGAATAATCAGTAGCAAAAAATTTCATTCTCGAGTCCTTTGTCATTCCGAGCCTCCGTAGGAGGCGAGGAATCTCATTCTTAAATACTTATCCCTCATCATTATTTTTGGATTTAGTTAATTATGCCCAGCTTATTGTTCTAAAATTTTTATTCGCTGATGTTACGCGAATTATAAAAGACAACCATGGCGAACAAGGCGCAGGTTACATTTGTGAAGTCATCCTTCGACGTATGCCGATAAACTACATCGGCATGTGCTCTGGATGACTTTTTTGCGCTGTGTTGAATCTTTCTACAACTATTGTACCAACAACAGAAATACATTTTTTCTTGTATTTATTTAGAAAGATATGGAGTTGAGAAATTTCTGAATGAGGAAGAGAAGAAAAAAACTGGCTGAATGCCTGACGGTGGAGAATAGTAAACGATGCAGGCGTTTCTATAATAATTCTTGCCAAGAAGAATCATCTGCCGGCTTTAAAGACATTCTGTACACTGCCAAGAATGTCGAAGAAGGAGTTGAACTTTTTAAAGTCAGTAAATGCAGAAAAATATTTTTTTCTTTTATCCTTTAACCAAATCTTCCAGATGCGGTTTATTTCTCGGAAAATCGTTCTCCTTAAAATCCCGTGCGAAAATTGCTAAAGTGGTATTACAATTTCCTTTCTTGTGAGTAAATAACAGCAGTCCGTTTCCGTTTCCAAAGCGGTGAGCGTAGGCGCTGAATTGATAACCGTTTAATTGTAACGACGGATCGTTAAGAAAATCTTCCGCCGTTTCCCACGTGGTGCCGCAAAGACTGCATTGTTTGAAATAATTAAATGACTCTTTTTCCATTGTATGTTCCCCCAGAACGTTGTCTATTATTTCTACAACTCCTATGCCACTCTTTGCGCAAAAAAAAATGCTGTTTTTTTTTAATTTTTTAGGAATTTTTAAGAAGAGGAAAATAAAAACGCAGAAAGGTCTGCCCAATTTTTTGCAGATGGTTACTATTGAGCATCGGAAAGGGAAAACAGGGGCGGCAGATTACCGCCCCAGCGTTTCGTACACAAATTGCAGAAATTGTTCTGCGCGGAATGGTTTTTGAAGTGCTTTAAGATTTTCTTCCTGCAGCAGCGACGTAATTAAATCTTCGGAAACATAGCCGCTGCAAAAGAAGACCGGAAATTTATTTTTAATTTTTTTCAACTCCAGAAACGTTTGTCCGCCGTCCATATCCGGCATAACAATATCCAGCACCACAAGATCAATCTTATCGGCTTCTGCTTTAAATATTTCCACCGCTTCAGGACCGCTGGAAGCGAGCTTCACTCTGTATCCGGCTTCTTCCAATAATTCTTTTCCAAGTTCGCGCATTGCCGTTTCATCATCCACAAGAAGAACAAGTTCGTTGCGGCGCGAATGATATTTATTCTCCGATTCAGCGGGGAGTTCTTTTACGGAATAATCAACTGCCGGAAAATAAATGCGAAACTCCGTACCGTTCTCCGGTTTCGTGTTCACCGTAATAGCGCCTTTGTGGCTTTTAATAACATTATACACCACCGTCATTCCTAATCCGCTCCCCCGATTTTTAATATCGGTTTTGGTGGTAAAGAAGGGATCGAAAATACGTTCGCGTACTTCCGGCGGCATGCCGCAGCCGTTGTCGCGGAGAATAATTTCTACGCTGTGTGTCGGCGTATCGCCGAACCATTGCATGGCATCGTTCGTCACTAGCATATTACGAACTTCCACCGTTAACTGTCCCGGAACATTTTTAAATCGTTCCACAATGGCATCGCGCGAATTCATGCACATGTTCAGCAGCAATTGATAGACCGCTCCCTGATCGCCGTTAATTTTCCAGAGATCATCATCAATAACCGTAGAAATGTTGACCGTCTGCATAAAAGTATTGCGGCACATTGTTACCACTTCATTCACAATGCTTTTCAAATCAACGGTGGCAAATTCCACTTTGCGCTGGCGGGCAAACGAAAGAAGCTGCATGGAAAGATCCATTCCGCGTTCGGCGGAGCGGCTGATGGTTTCGGCATAGCGAAGCACGCGCGCGGTATCTTTATAATATTTCATCAGCTGCTGACTGAAGCCGAAAATATTATTGAGCACATTATTAAAATCGTGCGCCACGCCGCTGGCAAGCGTTCCGATACTTTCCAATTTCTGCGCCTGCACCATGTGATTTTCAATCTCTTCACGCTGCGATTCATCCTGCAGCGAGCCGATAATTTCTATCATCTCGCCCGAAGAAGAAAAATATCCTGCGGCGGTAATGCCTGCCGTAAATTCTTTACCGTCCTTTTTTTGAAACTGCACTTCAAACGTTTCCATCTTCTTCTGCCGTTTAATCTTTTCAATGAACGCCGGAAATTCGCTTTCGTGAAGAAAGAATTTTTTAAAATTCATTCCTTGTAGTTCATCTCTGTGTGCATAGCGCAAAATGGAAAGGAAGGAATCATTGCAGAGTTCCAGCGTTCCCTCCGGCGTAATAATAAAATCGCCTTTAATATCTTCGCCGAAAAATTTCAAAAAGCGTTCTTTGTTTTTCTCCAGTTCGCCCTGTTCTTTCATGCGCGTGGTAATATCCCGCTGTATGCCGAAGAAGCCGGTGATTTTTCCCTGTTCATCGTATAAACAGACGGCATTTCCTTCGACAATGATTTTTAAATTGTTTTTAATAGTTACCGTCAGCGAGTAGCCGGTAGCGCCGCCGGAAAAAAGATTCGAAAGAAAATTATCCAATTCTTCCCGGTTATCGCATCGGAAGAAACTCTGCAGGTATGTCCCGATAATTCGGCTGTTTTGACTTTTATATTGATGCGTTACGGCATTATTTACCATGGTAACGGTGCCGGTACGGAGAATTTCATCAACGGCGCGCTTTTTATCCCGCTGTAAAAACCAATCCATCGGTTCCTTCAGCATAATAAAATAACAGCCGTCTAACGACTGCTGGAAAAATGTATCCAGCAGTTCGGTTGTCTGCCGCACCATGTGCTGCATTTTTTTCCGCTCCGTAATATCAATACAGGAGCCGATGTAACCGACAAATTCATTGTCGGCTAAAATGTTCGGCGTGCCACGTTCAAGCACCCAGCGGATGGAACCATCGGCATGCATCAGCCGGTATTCGGCATCGTACGGCTTTCGTTTTTCCACGGCTCTCTGCATCTCTTTTTTCCACAGCACCAAGTCATCGGGGAAGACAGCTTTTTCCCATCCTGCGCCGAGAACTTTATCTTCCGTCATGCCGGTAATATGGAGCCACAATTTATTAACATACACGCATTCGTTCTGTTCGTTGGTCATCCAAATCAGCGACGGAGAGTTATCGGCAATTCGCCGGAACCGAAGCTCGCTTTCGCGCAGCGCCCCCAGCGCTTCGGCTTTTTCTTTTTGAGACTGCGCTTCACGAATCGCGCGAAGCACCGCCGAAGGAAGCCGGCTGAGATTATTCTTCATAATAAAATCAACACAGCCCGCTTTTAACATCTCCACGGCAGTTTCTTCGCCGACGGCGCCGGAGACAAGCAGAAACGGTATTTCCGGTTTTTCTCTTTTTAATAATTCCAATGCCTGCGCGCCGCTGAACTGCGGAAGATTAAAATCCGAAAGAATGATATCATAATGACGCGCGGAAATTTTTTCCAGAAAATCTTTTTCCGTATCCACCTGCTCAAGCTCGAAAGAGATTTTTTCTTTTTTCAATTCGCGGAGTATTAACGCGCTGTCATCTTCGTTATCTTCCACTAAAAGTATAGATGTTCGAGTTTTCATAGAATAATTCTTTCCTTACTGTGCCGGGCTGGTGTTCACGCTGAATCAATAGGTCAGCATGGTGTGAATTAATGCCGAGTATTCGTCAAAATCAATCGGTTTAACAACATAACTATTAACATGCTGATGATATGCCTGAACAATATCCCGTTCCTGGTTTGAAGAGCTGAACAGCACTACGGGAATTTTTCGAAGAACTTCATCGGCTTTCAATTCTTTCAGCACCTGCAGTCCGTCAATTTTCGGCAGTTTAATATCCAGCAGAATGAGACGCTTCGCCGGTTTTGTTTCGCCGGCAAGCGCTGTATGCAGAACCGGAAAATGCGCAAGCGCTTCGGTTCCGTCTTTCAGCCATTTCAGGGAACAGTCGTAGCCGCCCCGCTGAATAATACGCGACGTCAATTCAAAATCATTCACGTCATCTTCAATAATAATTAGTTCTTGTGATGTCATCTTATTGTTTTCCGTTTACTGTTTTGGTTTCGGAAGTGAAAAATAAAATGCCGCTCCTTCATTCAGCACGCTTTCCGCCCACACTTTTCCGCCGTGCCGGCTGACAATGCGCTGCACAATTGCCAGCCCGACACCGGTTCCGCTGTATTCTTTTTCCGAATGAAGCCTCTGGAACACGCCGAATAATTTATCCGCATACTGCATATCAAAACCGCATCCGTTATCTTTTACGCAGAAAATAAGTTCATGCTCGTTTTCCGAACATTCAATGGTAATTTCTGCCGGATTTTTTTCTTTCGTAAATTTAACGGCGTTGCCGATAAAATTTAAAAAGACATGATGCAGAAGCGCCGGATCGCCGTACGCCTGAGGCAAACGGTCAACATGAAGTTTAAATGTCCGTTCGGGTTCCAGCCGCAGTAATTCATCGGCAATGGAAGAAGCAAGCTGTTCCGCATCAAACTTCTTT
The DNA here is from genome assembly GCA_019455105.1 of Bacteroidota bacterium. Classification (GTDB taxonomy): domain Bacteria; phylum Bacteroidota; class Ignavibacteria; order UBA10030; family UBA8401; genus JACFMZ01. Next base: position 6,162 of record JACFMZ010000046.1, read on the forward strand.
TTATGAACTTCTGCTCTGCTCATTCTGGAAAACTGCAGCAGCGAATCTATCAGCGTATTCATTCTGCCGGTATTATTGCGGACCTTGTGGAGATAGTCTTTTCCGTCTTCCGATAATTTTTCATATTCGTCTTCCAGCAGAATTTTTGAGAACGAATCAATAGCGCGAAGCGGCGCACGCAAATCGTGCGAGACCGAGTACGCAAACGATTCCAACTGCTTGTTTAATTCCTGCAATTGGCCCGTTCGTTCTTCTACTTTTTGCTCCAGCGTATCGTTCAATTCCCGTATCTGGTGCTGAATGGTTTTCATGCCGGTAATATCGGTGTGGGTGCCGATAACACGGGATGGTTTTTCTTCCGCATCGTATTCCATTACTTTGGCTCTGTCGAAAATCCATTTTATGGTTTTGTCTTTGCAAATCATCCGGTATTCAATGGCAAATTTTTTCGAGATGCCGTTAATAAGATTTCTCAGCTCACGCGAAAGTAATTCTACGTCTTCGGGATGAACAATGGAGCCCCAGTCGTTAAAGGATTCATTAAGTTCGTCATCGCTGTATCCCAAAGTTTCTTTCAGCCGGTGAGAGCGGTAAATTCTGTTATCCGTTGAACTCCATTCCCATACGCCGTCTCCGGATCCTTCCAGCGCGTAACGCCAGCGCTCTTCGCTCTGCTTTAATGCTTCTTCCGCTTTTTTTCTCAGCACAATATCCCATGCCATGCCGGCTAACTGGCTGATAATTTCCACATCATTTTTATCGTAATTAATTTCTTTATTTCCGACACCGAGAATGGCGACAGCCTTTCCGTTACGAATAATCGGCACAACAACTTCCCGCACCACCGGCGCGTGTCCTTCCGGCAGACCTTTTTTATTCGGCTCCGACAGATAATCATTATGAATAAGAGGTCTTCCTTCCCGCACACAGTCTGCCCAAATGCCCGCCATGTTGATGGGATAATGCACAAGTTCAGGTTTGAGTTTACAGAATGATGCCAGCGTGTTGGTTGACCAGGTTTGTAAATGGAGAGTTTTCTGATCGTCATCCACAAAATGGAAAAATCCGATTTTGCTTTGTGTCAGCTCTTCGGCTTCATCCAATGTTCGGCGGATAACTTCCGTCAGCGAATGTTCGCGCGCATAGTCGCTGATTCGATACCGAACGGCGGCAATACTGCGGGAGAGTTCCCGTTCCGAAATATCTCGGGCAACGGCAAAAATTACATGTCTGCCGAAATACGAACCGGACGTTAAACTGATTTCTTTGGGAAATACCGTGCCGTCTTTTTTTATTCCGTAAAATTCAAACAACTGCGGCTCGCCGTTAAATGCTTGTTGAAGTAATTCGGGTAAATTTAACGAATCATTTTTTCCGGGAGCGGAAACAAACTCCGGCGTTTTGCCGATAAAATATTCCCGCGGATATCCGTACATTGTTTCAACCGTTTTATTAACATCAAGAAAAACTCCCTGCTCATCCTGAATATAAATTGCTTCTTCAATATTATTAATAAGATTCCGATAGGTTTCTTCCGAAAGAATGAGCTGCTGTTCGGCTTCCTTCCGGCGGGTAATATCAACGGCAAAATTTAAACTTGCGGATCTTCCTCCCCACTGAATTTTTACCGCATTCACTTCAACCCAAAAGATTTTTCCGGTTGCCGTTTGAACACGGTTTTCAATAGACTTTTCTTTTAATCTGCCGGCAAGAATATTCCGATGCATGGTAACAATCCGCTTACGGTCTTTTTCAAAAAAGAAATCCGCTGCCGGCCTGCCGATAATAGAAGATAACGGTAGTTCTATTTTATCGGCAAAAATTGAATTGGCAAATTTAATCACGCCGTCCTGCACCACAAAAATTGCTTCCGTGCCGTTTTCAACAACCAGCCGGTATTTTTCTTCGCTTTCCTGAAGCTGCTTCTGCGCGGTCTTTCTCGCCGTAACATCACGGAACGACCAGACGCGCCCGACATTTTCGCCGTCCAGCACAAAAGGCATGGAATACCGTTCAAACACCCTGCCGTCTTTAAAATTAATGTTATCAAAACTTGTATCGAATGAACCATACAGCTCTTTGGTCTTCTTCAAAAAAGCTTCCGGGTCTTCCAATTGCTCAAGCACGTAAGAAATTATCTTTGCATCGTCTCCTGTTTCCATAACGGCAGCCGGAAGCTTCCACATAAGAACAAAGCGGTTATTGAAGTTTAAAGTTTTTCCGTTCTTATCAACCGCCAAAATTCCGTCGTCGGTAGAATTTAATGTGCCCCGCAGATAAATTTCATTCCGCTTTAATGTCTCTTCATAGTGTTTTCGTTCCGTAATATCATGAGCAATGCCGACCAGACCGGTAACGTTCTTCGCTTCATTCAGAAGCGGAATTTTTGATGATAAAAACCACCGTTTTTGCTGCGGGAAATGAGGCATTAATACTTCTTTATTGAGAATTGGTTCTTTCTGCCGGAATACTTGAAGATCGTCTTTTTGATATTCCTGGGCGTCGGATTGTTCTCGAAAATCAAAACTTGTTTTACCGTACACTTCTTCCTGAGTTTTATTGCCGAGAGAAGCAAGATGCGCTTTATTGTTAAGTAGAAAACGTCCTTCGGTATCTTTAATAAAAATTCTATCCGGCACAGAATCAATAATCGTGCGGAGAAGATTCCGCTCCTGTGCAAGTTTTCCTTCATATAATTTTTTTTCCGTTACGTCTTCAATAAGCGTATAGACTTTTTCGACTTCTCCTTTTTTATTTTTTAACGGAACAATAAAACTCGAAAGAACGGCTTTTTTTCCCCAGTGGGAAGTGTATTCGAGTTCAAGCTTAACGGTTTTTGCGGATCGGATGCAGTTTAAAAATGCTTTGGTATATCCGTTTTCAATGAGCGGAGGATATTCCAGCACATTCAGTGATTTTGTTGCTTCCAGAGAAGGAGAACCTAAGATAGAAATCAGCGCCGGATTGCCGTCGATCACCTGGCCGTCTAACCGGGCAACATAAATTCCGAGCGGAGAATTTTCAAAGATAAGTTTGAAATTTTCTTCCGATTCGCGCAGCACCGCCTCTGCTCTTATGAGCGTAACAATTTCCGCAATTTGCGCGGAGACGAGTTTTATGATTTTTCTCGAGCGTTCCGGAATTTCCGGCGCTCCGGTCGTTCCGACACTGAGAACCGCTATGACATTATTATTAAAGGATAATGGAACTATTCCGAAACCTTTCAGCAGATCTTTCCATTTTGGTTTTGCCGGACTGTTCGGAAGAACCGAAAGAAAACTGCTAAAGAGCTCTTTCCCTTCCATTGCCAGATGCCACTGGTCGGAGTTTTTCACATATCGGGAAACATTTTCCGCCAGCGCCTCCGGCATACCGAAATGGGCGCAAAGAATAAAATCTTCCGTCTCCGGATCTTCGATATAGAGTCCGGATAAATCTACTCCTTCAATATTCAGCATTGCTTCGGTAATATGCTGATACGCCTTTTCCGGCTCAGAGGTATATTTTAATGTTTCAGAAATTTTATTTTGAATAATTAAAAGCTGTTCGGCATCTTTGCGTTCTGTAATATCGCTTAAGAAACTCAGAAAGACGTTCTGCGATTTTATGTAGGTAACATTTACCAGCAGGTCAACAGCATCGCCGTTCTTTTTTCTGTGCTGTGTTTCAAAACGATCAACGCCGGTTTGCAGAATCTTATACAAATGAAATTTTACTTCGGCAGCATTTTCCTTGTGCTCAATTTGCGCCAATGATTTTGCAAGAAGTTCTTCGCGCGAATAGCCGGTTAAAAGCAGATACGCGTCGTTTGCAAATAAAAATTTTCCGTTCTCATCCGTAATAGTAAACCCATCCATGGAAGATTGCACAAGGGCGCTGTATCTTTCTTCACTCTCCATCAATGCACGTTTTATTGTCATTTCTTCTGAAATATCTTCGCCGATGCTGGTTAACCCTGTTACTTGGTTATTTTCATTCCGCATAACGATATTGCTCCAGCGGATTAACTTTTTTTCGCCGGTACGGGTGAGAATTTCATTTTCATAGGATGAAGAAACAATATTGTTTTCCAAAAGGGAGATAAAATACTCTTTTAGCCCGCTGTTAATTTCTTTCGAAACAAAAATATCAAACCAGTTTTTTCCGAGAATTTCATCCCGTTTCCAGCCGGTGAGATTTAAAAGAAAATCATTGCACAGGATAATATTCCCGAATGTATCGAAGATAACAGCAAGAAGAGAAACATTTTCTAAAATGGATCGAAACCGCTGCTCCGATTCAATAATATTTTTTTCATACTCTTTTCGTTCCGTTATATCATGAATAGTACCGAACATTATTTGAGGAACACCGCCAGCATCAACGATTAACTCTCCTAATCCGTGCACCCATTGTGTAACATTCGTTGCTTGATTGATAATTTGGTATTCTTTGTCAAATCGTATTCCTTTCCCGAGAACTTCTTCCGCAAAATAATCCGTCATTATTTTTTGCCAATCAGGATGAATCATCGAAGCCCATGTCTCTACAGTATGCGGAAATGATTCTTCAATACCGAAAATAGCATCGAGCATTTCAGAACTTTTCCAAATTCCGGTTTTAATATCCAACCGATAACTTCCGATACGGGCAATGCGCTGAGACGTATTCAGTATTTGTAGATTATCCTGTAATAACTGTTCTTGTGTTCGCTGCTCAGTGACATCCCGGTATGTCCAAAGATGATTAAGCGTTGTTGTTTTTTCTTTTATGGAAATATAACTGCGATGCAAAATTCGTCCGTCCACCATCTGCAGGTAATCCGAGCCTTCAACCGCGCCGTTCTGCTTTGTAAACTCTTCCGGCGCAGCAAATAAATTTTTTAACGATTCAAAAGTTTGCCCGCTGTCGGAACCGATAAACTCTTCCGGATTGCCGTTCGGCAGAAACAAATCAATATACTGTTTGTTGAGATAGACAATATTCTTCCGGTCATCAACCATCAGCACGGCATCAGGATGATGGTCCAGCACATTATTTAATTTAGCATGCGATAATTTTATCTGCTCGCTGCTTCGTTTTCTTTCTATCTCATACGCCGCCCGATGTGCAAATAATGAAACAATAGATTGAAGATTTTGTATGTTTTCAAATTTTTTATCATCACAGATAATTAAGGCGCCGATATTTTCGCCGGAATTTCCTACTAACGCCATTCCCAGATACGATTCAATGTGATGGCTGTTCATTAAAACGGCATCCGGAAAATTCTCCGCTGCATATTTTTCAAAACAGATAAAACCTTTTTCCAGCACCTGTTCAGAAGGAGAGCCTTCAACTTCATATTGAAAATTATCAACCGCTTTGCCGTTAATTTGCACCGAAAGAGTTTCTATTGTTGTTTTATCTTCCGACAGCAACCCGAGAAGAATCACCTTCATATTCAGCACTTCATACAAATTGCGGACTAAATGCTGTAACACATGGTTTTCATCCGCTTCAAGAGATAACAGCGCCAGTTTGCTGACGGCTAATGCATTTTGTTTTCGTTCCGTAATATCTTCCACTACCGCAAGAAAATATTTCGGCTGTTCTTCTTCATCTCTAATCAGCGTTACGCTTGCGCTCACCCACACCGTTTCGCCGTCTTTGCGGATATACCGTTTTTCGTAAGAATAATTTTCGCTCACTCCGGCACCTAACTGATTGACTAATTCGGTGCTTAATGATAAATCATCCGGATGAGTAATATCTTTAAATGTAAGCGATGCCAACTCCTCTTCCGAATAACCGGTAAGCCGGCAGTATGTTTTATTAATTTGCAGAAAGCGAAAATGAAGATCGGTAATCACCATTCCCAGCGAAGACTGCTCGAACATTGCGCGCACCTGCCGCTCTTTCTGCGCGGCTTCTTTTTCTTTTTTAATTTTTTCCGTTATATCCTGGCTGATGCCGATAAAATGCGTTATCTCATTTTCGTTATCTTTTACCGGAGTTAACGTTTGATGAACAATAAATTCTCTGCCGTCGCTTCTTCGTTCAATCAATTCGCCGTGCCACGCTTTTCCGGAAAGTATGGTCTTCCATATTTTCTCATAATATTCTTTTTCATGCCGGTCGGAATGAACAAGCTTTTCAACGCTTTTTCCGACAGCTTCTTCAAGCGAATACCCGGAAGAAATTTCGTACGCCTTATTCATCCATTCAATCTTCCCCTGCTTATCGGCAATAACAATACCATTCTCTGCCGCTTCCAAGGCAATATGCTGCAAATGAAGCTGTCGGTCGGTTTTTCGTCTCTCTGTAAGATCCACGACAGAGCCGACTGCACCGATAACATCTCCGTGGCTGTCGTAAAGCGGGGAGGAAGTAACAGAAATCCAATGTTCTTCGCCGTTGAGCGAAGTAATCCAATATTCATTTCTCAATTCGCCTTCCTGCTCTTTTAAAGCTTTCGCAATAGAAAGCGCATCAATTAAAATGGGATTGCCTTTTGCATCTTTTCTGTTCCATCGCGGATCGAAGGAAGATATTTCCGAAAGTTTTTCTAACGGCGCGCCGAATAAGCTCTGCGCTCTTTCGTTGGCATAAATAAATTTTCCTTCAGGGCTAACAGCAATAACGCCGTTCGGAATATTGTTAAGAATTGTTTTCCGGAAAATTTCACTCTCTTCCAGCAAACGAAGCAATTGTAATTTTTTTAAGGTGATAAAACACTGCTGCATAAACGATTCTATCAGAACTGAGTTGATCGGCTTCGTTTCATCCAGGTCAATAATGCCGATAAACCCGAAAACTTCTGAATCTTGAGCAATAGCAATATTATATAATCCTTGAATGTTAAGGAACCGCTCCACCTGCATGCCGACAACCGGCGGAATAACTCCGCCCGAAAACTCGCTGAATCCTTCAGTAATTTTTTTAAGTTTCGGAGAGTTAAAGGAATCAATAAATTTTTCTATGATATCAAACTTTTTACCGAGAAGAGAAAACCCAAGCATGGTAATAATTTTGTTTAATGTTCCTTCTTCCAAACCGAGAATATCAACTAATTGTAAATGCGCGCCGTTATCAGTAATTCGGTTGATGATAATAATTTTTTCCGGCAGAAGTTTTTGAAGCGAAGCGCTGATGAACGAAAACACTTCTTCTTTCGCCGCGCAATGGTTCAGTTGAAATGCCGCGTCAGCGAGAAATCCATTCTCAAAATTTTTCTGTTCAAGCTCATATTGAGAACGGCGCTGTTCCGTAACATCCAAAATGGTATGTAAATATAAAGCTCCCTGCTGGGGAATTTCAATAATGGTATTCGTGCTGTTCCACCAAACCTTTTTCTTGTTCCACAGTTCAATTTCTTTTTCCGAAAAAATCCGATCGACCTTTTGCCGAAAATTTTCCCGATATTTATTAAGCACTTCGCTCGTTCGATACGCGGGATACAGAACCGATAAATATTTTCCAATTAAATCTTCGCGCGATCTGCCGGTCAGTGCGCAGTACACATCATTCACCTGCACAATTTTTCCTTCGCCGTCGGTAATGCGAAGCCCTGTTTTCGACTGTTCCCACACATTCCTAAATAATATTTCGGACCGCTGAAGTTCTTCCAGAACTTTTTTCTTTCTTGTAATATCCCGCGCTACGCAGTACAGGAAGTTCTTTTCTTCGATAATCACATTGTTAATTCTTATTTCAACCGGAACTAAGGTACCGTCTCTGCGCCGGTGAACGGTTTCAAAAATTTGACCCTGAAAGATCAACGTTTTTAACCGCTCGGTTAATTCTTCGGCGGTATATTTTGCATCCCATTCCATCACGCTGATTTTTCCGAGAGCATGTTCGGTAATACCGAGATGGGTTAAGAATGCTTTATTTGATTCAACCAGTACTCCGCGTTCATTGACGATATAAATAAAATCCTGCGATGTTTCCATAATTGCACGGAATTTACTTTCGCTGACTTCTAACTTACGCACATACTGCTGCCGTTCTGAAATATCGTGAACCAACACATGCAGACGCTTCCCTTTTTCCGTTTCAAAGGGACTGCCGAAAACTTCAACATCACGCACCTCGCCGTTTGCCAGCCGGTGTTTCACCATCAGATGAATTTCAGGCATCTCTAACGCTCTTTGCATATCATCAAATATCTCTTTTTCGGGACGGATATTGATGTGTGCAATTTTCATTGTTACCATTTCCTTATACGTATAGCCGTAGAAATTACACGCCGCTGAATTGACATCTTCAATCTGTCCGTTTTCCGGATTGAGAATAAATTTTATCGCGCCTCCGGTTTCAAAAATATCCCGCAGCTGTTTATTTTTATTTTCCAGATTAGCCGTATAGATTTGAAAGAGACGGATCAGCGGTTTGCCGTGCATAGCGGCAAGAAAAAACAACACGCTTCCTAAAAAGGAAACAATCATTTCGTTTTGCAAAGAGGTGCTGTAATTTAAAATATTATTTTGGAAACCCAGTAAAAACCGTATAGAAGAAGAAAAGAATCCGAGCGCTAAAATAATAAGAGGAGTTTTATACCGTATCGGAAGCGTAATGCGTAAGAGAATAAAGACAATAACAATTCGCAGCAGCGCGGAAAAAAGAATTAACACTGCCGGCAGCGGCGCGCCGAATATATTGGTGCCGATAAACCGAAAGTTAATCAGCTGTAATTCCGAAAGAGCAATAAAAATAAAAATAATCGCCGCAGCGCCTAAATAGGCGTGCTGCCGATGCACATTTTTTAGAAACATTAAAATTTTAGCCTTCATTGAAAACCTCGGGAAAAAATTTTCTTATGCGTTTACTTTATATCCTCGCTGCTCGGGCTGAATGCCGAGCTGCTCCATTCGGTAGCGCAGTTTTGAGCGGGTAATTCCTAAAATTTTTGATGCCTGCACCTGGTTGCCGTTGGTAATGCTTAAAGTTTTCAGAATAAGATCACGCAGCACTTCTTTCATCGAAATGCCCTGCGACGGAATGACGAGAGAAAATTTTCCGTTAATTTTTCCTCCGCTGCCGTGCATCGGCGCCGGCGGATTCATAAATGAAAACTGTTCGCGCCCTAAGGTTTCCGCATCCGAAAGAAGAACCACGCGTTCTACAATGTTGCGTAATTCGCGCACGTTTCCTTTCCAGTAAGAATTTTCCAGCAATTGCACCGCTTCCGACTGCAGCACCGGCATTTTTTTATTAAACTTTACCGAAAATTCCTGCAGGAACGCCATTGAAATGGGCGTAATATCTTCGCGCCGTTCGCGAAGAGGCGGAATGCGGATAACGGCAACATTCAGCCGGTAAAATAAATCTTCGCGAAATCTTCCCTGCTCTACTTCGTTCTGAAGGTTTCTGTTGGTAGCGGCAATAATGCGCACATCAACATTAATTTCTTTTGTTCCGCCGAGCCGGTAAAATTTTTGATCTTCCAGCACGCGCAGCAGCTTTACCTGCATTTCCTGAGAAAGCTCTCCCACTTCATCCAGCAGCAATGTGCCGCCGCTGGCAAGTTCAAATTTTCCCTGCTTCATCCGTTCGTACGCGCCGGTGAACGCTCCTTTTTCATAACCGAAAAATTCGGACTCCGCAAGATCTTTCGGAATTGCTCCGCAGTTAATGGTGATGAACGGTTTATCCGCGCGCGGGCTTTTTTGATGCAGAAAGTGCGCAAACAATTCTTTGCCGGTTCCGCTTTCCCCTTCAATTAAGACCGTAGTATTTTCGCCGACCGCAAGCCGTTCCGCCGTGCCAAGCAGCTGGCGGATAATGGCGCTCTTTCCGATAATGCCGTGTTTCGGTTTATGCGATTCAATTTCTTCTTCCAGCACTTTTACTTTCCGCTGCAGTCTTCCGTATTCCATTGTTTTTGCCACCAGCACGGAAAGATGTTTCAAATCGAACGGCTTCACGACAAAATCATACGCTCCTTCCTTCATTGCCTGCACCGCAAGCGAAACTTCGGCGTATGCCGTCATTAAAATTACCGGAATGTCAATTCCCTGCGCGCGCATCTGCGTAAGCAGCCGGATACCGTTATACTCTCCGTAATAAATATCGAGAATGATCATCTCCGGATTTGTTGTGCTGACCATTGTTAAGAACTGGTCCCCGTGGTTGCACACGGAAGCGGAATAGCCTTCACTCGATAATATTTTTTGAAGAGACGCCGTCAGAATCTCTTCGTCATCCGCTATTAAGATTTTTCCCTTTGCCATGATTCTCCCTTTTGCTTGTGTTCTATTTGCTGAAATAATAACTGCACTTCTGTTCCTCCTTCGCGAGGTTTGAAAATTTTAATGTCGCCGTAATGCTGATTCATAATGCGTTTGGAAAGTGCTAAACCGAGTCCCGTGCCGGTGGTTTTTGTTGTTTTAAATAATTCAAATGCCGTTTTCAAATACTCGTCGGAAATGCCGGCGCCGCTATCCTTAATGGAAAGCACCACATAGTTATTGTTGTCATAAATTTTCCGAAATGTTGTTACGGTCATGGTTCCTTCTTCAGGGGTCGCTTCAATGGCATTGCGAAGAATGTTGAGAATCACCTGAAGAATTTGTTTTGAATCTAATTTTATTTCCGGCAGTTCGTCGGCGTACTGAACCTGCAGATCGATATTTTTCTTGTGAATGTTTAACGCCAGTAAATTCAGCGCCTGCAGCGTAATTTCATTGATACTTTCCGCGCGGACATCGGGACCGGCGGAGCGGGCAATGTTCAGCGTGTTTTCAATAACTTTTTCAATCAGCTGCGTTCCGCTGACGGCGAGACGGATGACTTCAATATCTTCAAATGCATCGCCGTATTTCATTTCTAAATATTGAAGATTCAGTTTTATTCCCGCCAGCGGGTTGCGCACTTCGTGGGCAATTCCGGCGGCAATAGTGCCGAGCAGAGTCAGCTTTTCCGCATGAAATAATTTTTCCAGCATCGCTTTCTGTTCGGTAATATCTTTCGCCACCAGCAGCAGGCGATGCTCGTTTTCAAATTCTATAATACTTGTGGAAGCTTCCAGGCAGATGACTTTCCCTTCTTTGGTGCGCACATTTATTTCGCCGGAAAATTTTTGAGAAACGGATATCGCGTCATTGCTTTCATCATCGGCGTAGGGAAGAGTTTTCATGGCAATAATTTCATCCAGCGAATAGCCGAGCGTCTGCTGCGCGCAGGAATTGACATCGAGAACCTGATTTCCTTCGCCGTTAAAAACAAAAATGAGAATTTGCGCCTGTTCAAACAGCAGGCGGTAGCGCGCTTCGGATTGTTTCAGTTCGGTATTTGTTTTTACTAACTGCGCGGAATACTCTTCGAGATTGTTCATCTTCTCTTCAAGTTTCTTTACCAGCAGTTTGTAATGGCGTTCAATAAATGCCCGATCATCAACGGATGGCTCCGCCGCTGTTTCTTCTTCTTCGGCATGATGATGACCGAGAACTTCCTGCACCGCAGAAATAATAGGATTGATGCCTCCCATTTTCACCACATACCGTTCCGCCCCGATAGATTTTGCCAGCTCCTGATCTTCATCATCAATATAATCGCCGGAATAGAGAATGACAGGAATAAGACTTGTTGCAGGATTTTGTTTTAACGCTTTGCATAACTGAAAGCCGTCCATCTTCGGCATCATTGCATCGGTGATAATAAGATGAATGCGCTCATGCTCGGCAATCTGCAGAGCGTTTTCTCCGTTTTGCGCGCTCAAAACAAAATACCCGTGATCGGTCAGAACATCTTCCAGAAGAAATGTCTGCTCGGGAATATCATCAACAACCAGAATTTTTAATTTTTCCTGTCGGGATGGTTGTTCGGTTTCTGCATTCATAGCTGCATATCATTAATTTTATTTTTTGATGATGTCTAACTTTCTTCACAAAGTATAACACTATTAGCCAACTGTTTGCAATACGCTATAAAACGTATTTTAAAAATGATAAAATTTAAGCTGATATTTGAATTTTTGGCAAAACTCAGGGCTTTGGAGAGAGAAATGATATTTTTTTGTCTGCCAGCAAACAACGGCAGAATTATAGACAATAAAACATTATCTATTGAAGAAAGTGCGAAGTGTAACGAGGCAACAATAGGAGAAAGAGATTTTCAACGAAGTGATGAAAAGAAACTATTCTATTTATTAATTACTACCAATCCGTTTTTAATGGCAAAGGTTACCAAACTTACCGAATCGTGTAACCCTAATTTACGAAGAATATTTGTATGGTGTGTGCTTACGGTTCTCACGCTGATGTTCAGCAGGACGGCAATTTCCTGATGTGATTTTGCTTCCGCAACGAGCTGAAGAATTTCCCTCTCTCTTGCCGTTAGTGAAGCAAGCTGAGCGCGTCCTTCTGTCCCTTCTCGAAGAGCTTTCTGCTGAAGAACCGCCAGTGCGGCTAAGGTAAGATGAGGACAGTAAAACTCCGACGACGTCATAATCTGTTGAATCGCTGTTCGTAAATTTTCCGTTGAAGTAGTTTTTAATAAATATCCGCTTCCGCCGGCATGAAGAACCTGCAGAATATACTGATCATCACTATACGCAGAAACAATAAGAACTTTTGTGTGCGGTAATTTTTTTTTAATCTGGCGGGTAGCTTCAATGCCGTTCATTTCCGGCATATTCAAATCCATAATCACAATATCGGGAGAGGTTTCAAGAGTCTTGGCAACAGCATCGCGTCCGTTCCCGACTTCTCCGACAATTTTCATTTCCGGAAATAGGGAAAGAAGAATTATCATCCCCCGGCGGACAAGTTCATGATCTTCGGCAATAAGAATAGATATTTCTTCCATCACTCGTACTGTTTATTGTTATGCCAATATACGATGATTGAAGAAAAAAGGAAACAGATTCGCTGTGCGGCAGCGCTGACAATTCATGTAATTAAAATACTTTCCGCGGGTAAAAAGAAATCGACAAGTATCTTCAACTGCATCGTTCCTGTATCGAACAACAAATCATCCCGCAGAATGAGTTCCTCTAATATTTTATCCCGCTCTTGAGATGAATGATTGATAAGAAGTATATAATCCATCAATGAACAGTACATATCAAACGAAAGGGTTAATTGATTTTTACCCTGCCCGGAGTTCATCATGGCATTAAGATCAATAATCCTGTGCTGAATCTGTAATCCTTTCATCAATACTTCTTCATCGGAACGCATAACGTTGCTCTATGGTTGAATATGTTTTAAGAATGGGAAAATTGCTTGCCGATAATGTCGGCAACTTTTTCCGTTACTTCATCGGTAAAATAAAACCCTGAATCAAGACGCTGTTGAACGGCATCGAGTTTTTTTGTTTCATCGGATTGATACCGTTGAAGTGCTTCGGGCGATAATTGAATGGAATCGTCCTTCACCGAAGCCGATTGTTCTTCTTTGTTTTGCTTCTTTTTTAAGGGCTGCTGGTCATACACGGCTTTCGCCAGTGTTACATGTTTAATATCCATAAGGCACCTTTAGAATTGTTGTAAATATTTATACTGCTGTTTGTAATTTAATAAAATGTTCAATCGTTTCATTTTTTCATCCTGCATCGCTTTTTCCAGCTTGCGCGAGGCATTGTTTAACGAGCGATGAAGAAGCTCAACGGTTTCTTTTTCTTCTCCGGTTACCGGCGCCGTCCGTTCACGAACAATGCGCTGCAGGGTGTGAATAATTTCGCTTCGCCGCAGGGATTTTTCATCCAGCACGGTAAATTCCTGCAACGCGACACATTCCGCCATTTGCTCGGAGATGGTAACGAGTTCCGTTAACGTATTGACAAGTTCTGTCGGCTGATTATGCTGTTCCGTCATACAATAATCCCATCATGCTCTGAATATTTTGCGAAACTTTCAAGACCTCTTCCGAAGGAATCTGGCGAATCACTTTCTGCGTCTCAACGTCTATAACTTTAATGATGGTCTTTTTTAACGACGCATCAACACTGAAAGAAATTTTCACTCCGGAAGAATGCACCATCTCATTAAGGCTTGAAACAATCTTTCGCACCGCCCGGCGCTCTTCTGCGCTCTGCTGTTTCTGTTCATCCTGAGCCTGCGGTTGTAATTCAGCAGCATGGATTGCCTGAACCGGTCTCATTTCAATATGTTGTATATCTTGTGCCATGCGTCTGTTTATTTTGGTAAAATTTTATCGGTAATACATTCCGCTCATAATGCTCGCAATCATATTTTGCTGACTCATAATTTGCTGATACTGCGCCTGAAGATTTGAAAATTGATCTTGGAACCGCTGTACCTGCTGATCGATGCGCTTATTGTAGTTTGTTATCCGTTCATCAATTGAAGAAATCTGTGTTTTAAGATTTCCGGTAACCAGTTCAATCTGTCCTGAACCGTACGTCAGCATCGACTTTAACAATGATTTCATTCGCACCGCAATGCCCTCGCTTGAATTAAACAAATCGCCGACGGCTTTCACGGAGCTGAGTTTTTGTTTTAACAAGTCCGGGTCTTTTAAAGATAAGGTTCCGTCCCGCGCCGTATCAATTCCAATTGCACCTAAAATTGTCGGGTTGCCGCTTGTTACGCTTGAAACAACACTGCTGACGATATTTCGTAAATTATATTTTAACGAGGTAATTGCCGTATCTCCCGCCAGAACCTGACGAGATTTTGTTACAGGATCAATTCCTGTTTTTTGATTTAAATACGTAAGAACATCGTTATAATTTTTTATAAACTCCTGAATCTTCTCTGTTATGCCGCTGGTATTTGCAGCAATGGTTAATGTAATTACCGAATCCGTCGGACTCTGAGATCCTTTTAAATTCAGCGTTACGCCGCTTAAAACATCGGTAACGGAATTTGTCTCTTTCACGAAATCAATTCCGTCAAAATTAAATTTTGCATTCAGCGAATCCGCAGCGGTGTAAGAAAAACCGGCAGTTGTCGCTGTTGCCTGGTCTCTTCCGGAAAGAACAGCTGCCGTTAATCCAAGTTCATCCAGCAATGTTCCGCTGATATTTTCAAGCGAAATAGCATTTGAAGCGCCGGTTTCTTTACTGACAAACATTAATTTAGAAGTCGTCGCCGTATCCGTTACTACTGAAGCGGAGACTCCGGCATCCGAAACGGTTACAGCATTGGCAATTTTTGTCAGCACATCTTTGTTCGTATCACCGGCAGAAATTTCTATCGAAATATTTTTCGTTACGCCGTTCACCGTTAATGAAAATGATTTTTGCCCCGCTCCTTCGCTGTCGACAATCGTAGTAGCGTTGCTGGTCATTCTGTTGGTTACAAGAGTATCGCTCTTTGCCACTTGTGAAACCATTATAGTGTGCGAACCTTCCGCAGCAACCGCCGTCGCGCTGGCTGTTACAACGGATTCTTTTGTTGAAGCAACTGAAAACGAATTAATCACCGATTCACTTCCCGACTTTGCAAGGTTGGAAACGGTTGCTTGCAGCGCATTGAGTTTCGTCTTCAAATCAGATAATGCCGTTACTCGAGACTGCAAACTCGATCTCTTGGTTTGCAGAGTGAATACCGGTTTACTGATGCTTGCCCTGTACCCCGCAAGCATTGACGACATATCTGAAGAAGAAACACCTGATACTGCCATAACTTTTACTCCTTATACCGCGGCAGCGATGCGCATCGTTACCGCCGGTTTACCATCGCCTTCAGCGTCGAACGGCGATGGTTTATTCTGTTCCATGTTTATCTAAACGAAACGCCTCTCCCCATGATTTTCTTAATTCTTCCAAAAGAAAAACTACCTCTTCTGTTTTCCCTTCACGCAATTTTCGTTTTGCATAATCGTATAAACGATACAATCCCAAAGAAATTTCGGGATAATCAAAATTTAATGCCGCAATCAACTCGTTAATTGCCCGGCGTGCTAAATCGGTATCTTGTTTTTTACACGCCACAAGAGCAACATCATAAATTTTTGCAATAATCTGTACCGGTGTAAGATTTAAAGAATCCTCTTTTTTATATCGCGCTGCCGCGCTGTTTCGCCCTGCCGGCGGAACGCTCCCTGCTGCGGCAACTGCGGTTTCCGGTGAATGTTGTTGAAATGCATACATACTCTAACCCTTAATTGATAAGTTCCTGGCTCGCTGTGGAATTAATAAACGGAAGGCTTCACCATGTGAAGCCTTCCGGAATTGACTTATCTTATCTGAAGAGTGATAAGAACGCCTGCGGAGAAGCATTCGCTTGTGAAAGCTGAGCTGTCGCAGTCTGTTGCAAGATCTGCAGCTTGGAAGCCTGGATCTGTTCTTTCGCTACATCAGCATCAAGGATACGGCTCTTTGCAGCTTCGG
>JACFMZ010000047.1 GCA_019455105.1 Bacteroidota bacterium
TGTTCCGCTTCCTTCTTGAAAGCCTATTTTTTTCCACGCTCCGTTTTTGCCGGTTTGTTTTTCTATATCAAACCCTGCGTTGTTGATTTCTGTGGCGGTCTGCCAGTGAAGCGTTACATTGTTGCTGTTCTGCGTAACAAAAAACGCCGACAGCTCTACTGGAAGCGGATCGCTTTGATTAACAGAAAATTGTTTTACATACGTCTTATTTCTAATACCGTAATCGTAATATGCCACAACCGGAACATTATTCGGGGAGATTGTTAACCCAACAGCATCAGCGCTTCCGTCGGAAATTCCATCTGCGCCGATTGTTTCCCATCCCGAGCCGATAAACTTTTTAACGTGCGCTTTTAAATCGGATAAATCTTGATACGCGAGATACACAATATTATTTTTATCAATTGCTAACGTAGGATAATATACTTCACCATCGGAAAATCCCGATGAACCGGCATTCGCCCAAACTGATCCTGTATATTTCATTACGGTTACTTTGTTGCTTTTTTTGTAATCCCTAAAAGCTACGTACGGAGTTCCGTTGTTTGTTACAACAAGAGAAATATTGGATGCTTGATCTTCCGAAAATCCGCTTCCTCCAATTGTTCCCCAGCTGCCGCCGAGAAATTTTACTACCGTTGTCTTGTATGAATTCACCTGATCTTGGTAAGCAAGATAAAGATTATTATTTTTATCTATTGCTAAGGAAGGAAAATCAACTTTTCCAGAAGTAAATCCTGCAGAGCCGACGGCTCCCCAGCTTGAACCATCATACTTCATCACGGTTGCTTTTTCTGACTTATTAAAATCTTTATACGCAACATAAATATTTCCATCAGAATCAATTTTCATCGTTGTATTATCCACTGCGCCGGCAGAAAGACCGCCGGAGCCGACTTCTTCCCAGCTTGTTCCGTTATATTTCATCACTGTTGCTTTGTACGAATTTGTGTAATCAGTATAGGCAACACACGGCATTCCACTGTTATCAAGCGCCAATGAAATAAAATCTGCTCTCCCTGCGGAAAATCCTCCGGCTCCTACAGTTGTCCAAGTTGAGCCGTTATATTTCATTACCGTGGCTTTATATGAATCGGCATAATCACGATACGCCAGATAGAGGATTCCGTTGTTATCAACAGCCATTGAAGGATAATCAATTCTTCCTCCGGTAAAACCCGGCGTTCCGATATCCCACCATTGTTTTGAAGGAGATGAAGGATTAAATTTCATCACCGTTACTTTTTTTGCATTCTCGCCGTCTTGGTACGCCATATACGGCGTTCCATCACTGGTAAAGGCGAGAGTTGTATAATCCACCGTACCGATTGTAAATTTTGCTGAGCCGACAATATCCCAGCTTGAGCCGTTATATTTCATCACGGTTGCTCTGTTTCCAATTCCCTCGTCTGCAAAAACCGCATACGGAGTTCCGCTACTTCCTAAACCCAAATATGTATTGGCAGCTTCTCCTGAAGAAAATCCTTCTGAGCCGATTGTTATCCAGCTTGAGCCGTTAAATTTTTTCAATGTTGCTTTGTAACTATTACCGGCATCTCGATAAAGAACATACGGATGTCCATCGCCGGCTATGGCAAGAGATATGTAAGTAGCTGAACCGGCAGAAAAACCGGCAGTGCCGACAACTTCCCAACTTGAACCGCTGTATTTCATTACGGTTGCTTTATTGCTGTTTCCGCCGTCTTGGTAAGCAACATATACTGTTCCGCTGGAATTTATTTTGATAGAGTTATAATACGCTATCGATGAAGAAAATCCCGGTGAGCCGACCGTACTCCAGCTTCCCCCTTCATATTTCATAACTGTAGCTTTGTTGGAAGAACTTGCATCGATAAAGGCAATGTATGGGGTTCCGTTGCTGGCGGCGGTAATGGAAATATCCGATACCTGATCCGCAGTAAATCCGGCGCTGCCGAGAAGATTCCAGCTTCCTTCGCTGTATTTCATCACCGTAGCTTTATATCCATTGGTGCTGTCTCTATACGCAACATAAGGTGTTCCATCGTTGGCAATAACAAATGATAACTCCGATACAACTCCGGGAGAAAACCCCGCCGCACCGACAAGTTCCCAGCTTGAACCGTTATATTTCATTACCGATACCTTGCCGCTATGCGCAACATCTTTATACGCCGTAAACAGTATGTCGTTATTATCAACGGCAAGAAAAGGATAATCTGATTTTCCGGCAGTAAATCCGGTGGAACCGACTATTTCCCATTCTTGAGCCGTTAAAGAATTTACCGCCGTGATTAACAGAATAAAGAGTACCCATTTAATCTGCCTCATTACACACTCCTTTAAAAAATGTTTAAGAAAAATGATACCGCGAAATTTATTTTTATTTCAAAACTTTTCAAAGATAGCAATCTCTTCAATGTTTTTCGTGACAGACGCCACATCCACAGTATAGCACTGATGGAAAAACGAATGAAGATAATAAAAATATTTTCAAGATAAATGATTTTCTCTCCGGCTGTTTGTAATTCCCGTAAAAAAAAGTACATTTTAAATGAACTATCTATTAATTCAGAGAAACAGAAAAAAGAAAAACCATGGAGAACGAACACAGTAAAATAATAACCCAAGGAACCAACAGAACTCCGAACCGCGCCATGCTTCGCGCCGTCGGATTTAAAGACAACGATTTTTCAAAACCAATTATCGGCGTGGCAAACGGACATTCCACTATTACTCCCTGCAATCTCGGACTGGGAGATTTAAGCACGGAAGCAGAAAAAGGAATTCGAGAAGCCGGCGGAATGCCGCAAATGTTCGGCACCATTACTGCCAGCGACGGCATCGCTATGGGAACGGAAGGAATGAAATTTTCTCTCGTTTCGCGCGAAGTCATTGCTGATTCTATTGAAACTGCCTGTAACGCACAATGTATGGACGGCGTGATTGCCGTTGGAGGATGCGATAAAAATATGCCCGGCGGAATGATTGCTATTGCCCGCATGAATATTCCTGCAATTTATGTGTACGGTGGAACAATTAAACCTGGACATCATCCGAAAGACGGCAGCGATCTCAATATCGTCAGCGCCTTTGAAGCCGTCGGTCAGTTCAGCGCCGGAAAAATTACGATTGACGAATTAAAAGATGTGGAAGATCATGCCTGTCCCGGCGCCGGATCGTGCGGAGGAATGTACACCGCAAACACCATGTCTTCCGCGTTTGAAGCAATGGGAATGAGTTTAATGTATTCTTCAACCATGGCGGCGGAAGACAAAGAAAAATATCAAAGCGCTTACGAATCCGGAAAAGTGCTGATGAACGCACTGAAAAAAAATATTCGTCCGCTCGATATTATCACGCGCAAATCCATTGAAAATGCCATTACCGTTATTAACGCTGTCGGCGGTTCTACCAACGCCGTGCTGCATTTTCTTGCCATTGCTCATGCGGCAAATATTCCGCTCACCATTGAAGATTTTGAAACAATCCGAAAGCGCGTTCCCGTTCTCTGCGATTTGAAACCGAGCGGCACATATCTCGTTGTTGATTTTCATAAAGCGGGCGGCGTTCCGCAGGTGATGAAAATACTTCTCGACCACGGCTTGCTGCACGGCGATTGTTTAACCATAACCGGACAGACCATTGCGGAAGTTTTAAAAGATGTTCCGTCTCAGCCCCGTGCCGATCAGAAAGTTATTCATCCGTTTGATAAGCCGCTCTACAAAGAAGGGCATCTGGTAATTTTAAAAGGAAATCTCGCCGCCGAAGGAGCTGTAGCAAAAGTTACGGGAGTAAAAAATCCCGTTATCACCGGACCGGCGCGCGTTTTTGAATCCGAAGAAGAAGCCATGAATGCAATAACCGGAAACAAAATAAAAGCCGGTGATGTTGTCGTTATCCGCTATGAAGGACCCAAAGGGGGTCCCGGCATGCGCGAAATGCTTGCACCGACTTCCGCAATTATCGGAATCGGACTCGGCGATAAAGTGGGGCTGATTACCGACGGAAGATTTTCGGGCGGAACCTACGGGATGGTTGTGGGTCACGTTGCGCCGGAAGCCGCCGTCGGCGGAACCATTGCCCTTGTTCACGAAGGAGATTCGGTAACGATTGATGCAACAAAAAATCTTTTACAATTAAATGTTGATGAAAACGAAATTGCAAAACGAAGAGCTGCGTGGAAACCCCGTCCGGTAAAATATACCCGGGGCGTAATGGCAAAATATGCAAAGCAGGTTTCATCAAGTTCGCGCGGTGCAATAACGGATTAAATCTTTCTCCGCCGCTGAAACCGTTGTGTATAAAAAAAATCACCCGGATCTGCGGCTGAGAATTTTCTTTCTGTCAAGAAAAATATTTTCAATCAATTATTAGAAATTTTTATTATAAATTTTCTTGTTGTGCTTTTAAAGATTTTTCCTGTATCTTCGTTCTGCACCTCTACCGCGATTATTTAATACACAAAAAAATTATGGATCTCGATAAATCATTAGTTCCGGAAATTTCCAACGGCATTCTCGACCTTTCTTCGTTTCGCTTAAACAAAGAGGAACGAAAAGAGTTAAAAAAAGTCGTGGCAAAATTTCTTCTTGAAAAAGCCCTCTCGCAGGCAAACACTATCTGGGTCAATCGTAATTTGATAGGATTAGATTACGAATCCCGCGCCGCCAGGTAATGCAGAACGCTTCAACCGTTTTTTTTCTTTTGCTGTTTGTTTCCGCGCCGAATTTTGCGCAGTCTCCGTACAGCATTTCCTGGAAAAATGACGGTCTTATTATGGGAAGCAGCGCAGCTATTTCGCTGTTTGCCGTTTCATTAAATGATTCACTTCATGTTCTTACGCCGGCAGAGCGTTTCGCACTGAATAAAAACTCCATTAACATATTCGACCGCTGGGCAACAAATTTTGCTTCCGTAGAACTTTCTCAGGCAAGCGATCTTCTTGTCGGTGCGTGCATTGTTGCACCGGCGGGACTGCTCTTGTTCGATAAAAATATCGGCAGTGACTGGCAGACGATTTCTACAATGTATGCTGAAACGGCGCTGCTGGCAACTTTTCTTCCTTCACTCGGAAAAGGACCGGCAAAACGGATTCGTCCGTATTTGTATAACCCGAATGCGCCGTTAAAATTACAACAGGATGATGAAGCAAACCGCTCATTTTTTTCCGGACACACAACGTGGTCGTTTGCATCAATGACATTTTTGGCTGTTGTCTATTCTGATTTTTATCCGAACTCGAAATACAAAACTGCCGTGTGGACGGTTTCCATGAGCGCGGCTTCTGCCGTCGGGCTGATGCGGATATTTTCCGGCGCACATTTTCCGAGCGATGTTCTGCTCGGCGCGCTGGTCGGCGGAACAATCGGATACGGCATTCCGTATCTGCACCGCGTTTCTTCTTCCTCTGTTGGTGTTGTTCCCTCGCCGTTCGGCGGTATGCAGCTTTCTCTTTCTGTGCCGTTACGGTAATTTTTCCTTCAAAGAAAAATCAATATTTCCAAACTCCTGGGAATTTTGTATCTTATCACGTCCGTTTTTTCACTAATAAAAGGATATAATGAGCGGTTTGTTTTATCATTTATTGTTTACCGTATGGATGCTGTTTGCTCCTGCAAACAATCCTACATCGGGTTCTTCCGAAAAAGCCGAAGCGGCGAAAGAAGAATTAGTTGCCGAGCGGCTGGATTCTCTTTTTCATCTTTTTTCCACGCAAAAAGGATTTAACGGCAATGTGCTGATTTCCAAAGGAGGAAAGATCCTTTACGAACATTCCTTCGGCTATTCAGATTTACGAAAAAAAATTCCGCTGAATATTAATTCTACGTTTCAGATTGCCTCGGTTTCAAAACAGTTTACCGCAATGGCAATTATGATGCTTCATGACGAAGGAAAACTGAACTTTACCGATACGGTGCAGAAGTTTATCCCTGAGTTTCCATATAAAAATATTACCATTCATCAATTGTTGTCGCATCGCTCCGGACTTCCCAATTATATGTATTTCTCCGGAAAATTTTGGAGAAAAAAAAGCAAGTATATGACGAACAACGATTTGCTGCAAATGATGGTTGAGCATAAACCGTACATGGAATTCCTTCCCGATAAGCGATACAAATACAGCAATACGGGATATGCCGTTCTCGCTTCAATTGTTGAAAGAATTACCGGCATGCGGTTCGATGAATTTATGGAAGAAAAAATTTTTACGCCGCTGCAAATGAACAACACGTTTGTCTTTAATCCGCAGAACCGCAAAACGATAGAATATCAGACGGTGGGCCACAACAAAAACCGCCGTAAAGCGTACGATGATTTTTTAAGCGGCGTTGTCGGCGATAAAGGCGTTTATACTACGGTTGAAGATATGTTTCTGTGGGACCAGTCTCTCTATACCGAAAAACTTTGTAAACAATCTACGCTTGAAGAAGCGTTTACTCCAATCAGTTATGATTACCGCCATAATTCCAGTTACGGCTACGGCTGGCGCATTGATGTGCTGGATAACGGAAGCAAGATTGTCTATCATGCCGGCTGGTGGCGCGGGTACAACTCTCTTTTTGTCCGCCGGCTGGAAGATAAAACTTCCATTGTGGTATTAAGCAATAAAGTAAATTGGAGTTTCAACAATGTCGATCGGCTGCTCGGCATTGTTGATTCCGAATCGCTCACGCCGGTTCCGTTTGACGAAGACCCGAACCCCGACGATTATCATGATGAGAATGAAACTATTGAAGCCGGCGGAGAACGGTAACTATTCTGCGAAAAATATTTTCTGTGTTATAAAATCTGCGGATCTTTTGTTTCTTTTAAATATTTCACTTCATACAAATCTTTACGGCGGTCATTCCAGTTAAGCACGGTGCCGGATTGACGGCTCCGCTTCAGCAGTTCCAAATCGAGATCTTCAAAAATTACCGTCTCAATATTCGGCGTACATTCGGCGGCAATAGCATCACGGGAAAACGGAATATCCGACGGCGTGAAAATTCCGGATTGCGCATAATGCACATCAAGATTTTCAACGTTGGGAAGATTCCCCACGCAGCCGGCAATTACGGTGTACACATGATTTTCTATACAGCGTGCCTGAGCGCAGTACCGAACGCGAAGATATCCGTAGCGCTCATCGGTGGAAAACGGCACAAAAATAATCTGCGCCCCTTTTTCTACGGCGATGCGGGATAGTTCAGGAAATTCAATATCATAACAAATTTGAATGGCAATTTTTCCTTTATCCGTATCAAACACTTCAACACTTGTTCCCGGTTTTACTCCCCACCAGTGCTGCTCGTTCGGCGTAATATGTAATTTGTACTGCTTGCCGATTGTTCCGTCCCGGCGGAAGAGATAAGAAATATTAAACAGATCGTCTCCTTCCACGGCAAAGTGCGAACCGCCGATAATGTTGATGTTATATTTTATGGCAAAGGTGGTAAAGGTTTCAAGATATTGCGGCGTGTATTTTGAAAGCTCACGCACCACCAGCGCCGGGCGTTCGGTTTTTAAAAAGGAAAGCATCTGCATGGTAAACATTTCCGGAAAGAGAATAAAATCCGATTTGTAATCAGAAGCAACATCAATAAAATATTCGCACTGTGAAACAAATTCTTCAAAACTTTTTACTTCCCGCATTTGATACTGCACCACGCAGACGCGGACCGGCGCAACCGGCAAAAATCTCCGCTTCGGATTCGGAACATAATCAACATTCGTCCATTCCAAAAAGGTGGCGTATCCGCGCGACTCTTCGTCCGATTTCATATAATTCGGAAGAAGACGTTTCAGCACAAAACCGTTTGAAAGCTGCGTGGTTAACACCGGATCATATAAAATTTTGCTGACAACTTTTTCCACATATTCGCGCGCGGTAAGTTCTTCGGCATATTTTCCGTATCCCGGAATTCTTCCGCCGATAATAATGCGCATAATATTTCTTTCGCGGGCAAGTTTCTTTCTTGCCAGATACAGCCGGCGGGCAAGTTTGTATCCGCGAAATTCCGGATCGACCATAATTTCAATGCCGTAAAGCGTATTTCCATCCGGCTTATGATTGCGGATAAATCCGCCGTCGGCAATTTCCGCCCAGCCGTGCCATTCGGAATACAATTCAAAATCGAGAATTAAGCTGCTGGATGAAGCAACAATTCGTTTATTGATTTCAATACAAATCTGTCCTTCGGGAAATATTTCCATCTGGCTGGCAAACTGCTCGTGCGACCACGGCTTCATTCCGGGAAAGCATTTTAACTGTAATTCTGTTACCGACTGGTAATCTTCCATACGCAAATGACGGACAATAATATTTTGCTCAAACTCTTTTAGATCTAACGTGTTTGTTTCCATAAAAATCTCCTTTTCTTCCTCTTTCTAATATGACATAGTTAAGAAAAAAGTCAACAAAAAGCGTGGAAAAGATTTTTTCTCATTTCTTTTTTGTTCCCTTGACTTTGAGAGAAGAATTAGTGAAATTTTTGCTGTGTTTTCCCTACTTTTAATTTTTATCTATTAAGGAGAGTGCTATGCCAGAAGCTGTTGCTTCAAAAAAATTAAGCTGGAAATGGATTGTTGTCGGAATTGTTGTCGGGGTATTTTTAACGGTTTCGCTGTATCTTGCCATGGGAAAAACATTTTCCACAGGAACCGTTCCAACCTATATGTCGCTGCTCGGTTTTATTGTTATGGGAATTATCATCGGTTATAAATCAGCAGGATATACATTAACCGAGCCGGCGATCGGCGGTATTTTCACGGCAATGCTTGCCGGGTTTTTTCTTTCCAACGTTATGGAAATAGAATTTTCACCAACCGATAAAATTGTGGCGCCGGTTCTCGGACTTATTCTCGGTTTTATCGGCGGATGGGTTGGTGAAGAATTGCAGGTAACACCGGAAGAAAAAGCAAAAGAGCTTGCCGAAGAAGCGGCAGGAAAAAAACTTCAATGGGGGTGGATTGCCGCCGGAACAATTCTCGCCTTTATCTTAAACGCCTTTTTTGTTTTCGGCGGATTTGCTTTGTTAAAATTCGGACTGGGCGGAATCTTTATGTCCTTAGGCGCTAGTTTTTTACTTGCCGGATTATTAACGGCGTACTATTCCCCCGGAAGAACCATTTGGGAAGCGGCGCTTGCCGGAGTGTTCAGCATGATTCTAAATTTTGTTTTCCTCTATATCGGATTTGACCGCACCATTCTTCCGATCGGTTATATTATCGGAATGATGATCGGCGGATTTGTTCTTTCTCTTCTGGGAGGATATTTCGGCGAGAAGCTGCAGTCATACATGGAAGACCGCATCGATCCGTAACGCTGTTACCAAATAAAAGATTTAAACATAAAAAGGAGTTCACGGCGAACTCCTTTTTTATTTCAGCAAATAAATTATTGCATCGTTTCCGAAGAGAAAAATTTTAATCCGATAATTCCCGCAACAATTAATCCGATGGAAATAATTCGAAAAAGGTCTTTTGATTCGTTAAAGAGAATCATTCCGAGAATTGCCGTGCCGACGGCGCCGATACCAGTCCATATTGCATAGCCGGTGCCGACAGGAATTGTTTTCAGCGCGAGCGCAAGAAAATAATATGTTGCAATCATTCCGATAGTTGTAAAAATACTCGGGACAAGTTTTGTAAATCCTTCTGAATATTTTAACCCGATAGCCCAGCCGATTTCGCACACGCTGGCAATAAATAAATACACCCATGCCATTATTCGCACCTCATTGCGCCGTTGTTTTCAATATTCATAATCTCAACCGAAGAGTGTTGATGATGGCTGCTAAATGCGCGCTGCATTGCCTCGCCGATTTCTTTTTCATTGTTACGCGCAAAAGAAAAAACGGTTGGTCCCGCTCCGCTGATGTTGAAGGAAAGCGCGCCGGCATTCAGCGCTTCTTTTTTTACATCGTTAAATCCCGGAATTAATGCTGCGCGGTATTGTTCGTGAAGTTTTTCCGCCGTAGCATACCGAAGCGCGTCAACATCTCCGCAGATAAGCGCCGCAACGAGCGAGGAAACATTTTCGATATTGGTCACGGCATCCTGCAGCGAGACTTGCTGCGGAAGAATTTTTCTGGCTTGTTTTGTCTGCACCTGAAAATGAGGCGAGCAGGTAATAACAGAAAGCGGTTGTTCAATTTTTACGCTGCGGCAGCGCACCGTGCGCTCTTCATCAAAACAATTGATGGTTAATCCCCCCATCAGCGCGGCGGAAACATTGTCGGGATGCCCTTCAATGGAAACCGCAATATTCAGCATTTCTTCGCGTGAAAGCTTGAGTTGTAAAATTTCATTTGCCAGAAAAATTCCTCCGGCAATTGCCGCGCCGCTTCCTCCCAACCCGCCGTACGCCGGAATTTCATTATGCAAATGAAGATGAAACGCCGGGAGATTCTTTTTAAATTTTTTAGCGGTTATTTTTGCTGCGCAGTACACCAGATTTGTTTCATCCGCTGCAATATGTTCTTTGCCGTTTCCTTCCACTGTAATACGTGTTTGGGGTTTGTTCAATTCAACCGTAAGAATAAGATACCGGTTTAACGCAAGACCAAGCGTATCAAAACCAGGTCCGAGATTGGAAGTAGAACAGGGAGTTTTTATTTTCATAAATTTTTTTCCGTACCAGCGCAGAGAAAGAAAGAATTACAAAAAGCGTTTTAATTCATCAATGCTTGCTTCAATAGAATGCGGCGCATTGGCAAGCGGTGTTGTTTTGTTAAAATGATAATCAACAATACACTGCGGATCTTTGAGAATATTTCCGGTTAAAATTCCCACCACAGTATCTTTGGATTTTATTTCTCCTTTTCCGATAAGCTTCTTTAAACCGGCAACCGTTGCGCAAGAAGCAGGCTCGGCGCCGATTCCCGCAGAATCAACAATCGCTTTTGCTTCCAGAATTTCTTCATCGCTGACGGCTTCCACAATTCCGTTGGTCCATTTTAAAGCGCGGACAGCTTTCGGATAATTAACCGGTGCGCCGATTTTTATCGCTGTTGCAATGGTTTCCGCTTTTTCTTTTTTCAATTCCAAAAAATTATTTTTATACGCTTTGTAAAACGGGCTGGCGCCTTCCGCTTGAATAACGGCAAAGCGGGGCATTCGGTCAATCAATTCCAATTGATACGCTTCAAATAATGCTTTTCCGAATGCGCTGGTGTTGCCGAGATTTCCGCCCGGAAAAATAAACCAATCCGGAACTTTCCAGCCGAGCTGAAGCAAAATTTCCCAGATGATAGTTTTTTGACCTTCCAGACGAAACGGATTGATAGAATTAAGCGGATATGCCGAAAGTTTTTCCTGCGCTTCTTGAATCATTCTCATGCAGTCGTCAAAATCTCCGTTTACCACAAGAGTTTTTGTTCCGTAGGCAAGCGCTTGAGAAATTTTTCCGACGGCGACGCTTCCTTTGGGAATCAGTACAATTCCCGGCAGCTCTGCTTCGGAGGCGTATGCCGCAAGCGATGCGGAAGTATTTCCGGTTGAGGCGCAGGTAACCGCCTGTTGTTTTAAATATTTTGCAATGGTAATGGCAACGGTCATTCCCCTGTCCTTAAAAGAGCCGGTCGGATTTTCTCCTTCATGTTTTAAGTAAAACCGTTCCGCCGAAAGTCCGAGCCATGACGAAATTTTTTTTGACCGGTAGAGACGGGTGTTTCCTTCTTGTTTGGAAATAATATAATCATCATTTATTTCCGGCATTACCAGTTCTTTGAAATGCCAGACGCCGCCGCTCGGCTGTCCGTTTATCTGCGAACGTTTTTTAGCAAAATATTCTTTGGAGATTTTATATTGCTGTTTCACCTGTTCAAAATCATGAACGACATCAAGAAGCTCGCCGTCATCGGCGGTGAAGCGGACTTCATCAAGCGAATATTCTTTTCCTGAATGAATGCTTTTCAAGAGCGACATCATACGGCACATGCTCCGCTGACAGCGATTCCGTTGACGGAAAGAACGGCATCCAGCCGGATTATTTCGCCGCTCTGAAGCCGAAGAAATTCCGCGTTCTCTTTGGAAAAGAGATCGGCAATAATTCCTTTAATCTCTTTTTCTTTTCCTTCTTCCCGAAAAAGAATTGTGCAGAAAGTTTTTTGAACCGCCAACGCCTCAAGCCGGTCGTACGCCGAACAGGCAATGGGCTGATACAATGTTGTCTCGTTCATTTTTTACTCCGTTACTGATGAAATGCATTATGCACCGCCAGCACCGCTTTTTTTGCTTCGGCTTGCTGCACAACAAAAGAAATATTTAATTCGGATGAGCCTTGAGCGATGGCAATAATATTTACATTCGCGCCGGCAACGGCGGTAAATGTTTTGCCGGCAATTCCTTTTGTCCCGATCATTCCTTCGCCGACGGTGGCAACAATAGAAACATTATCCGTAACAATAATATCATCAATAGTTTTTCGCGCCATATCAAATTCAAATTCGGCGCGCAGCGCCTTGAGCGCTTTTTGACTTTCCTTCCGCGGCACAATGAAGCAGACATTGTGTTCCGATGATGCCTGCGAAATCATCATCACGTTTATTTCTTTATGCGCCAGCGCGGAAAAAATTCTCGCCGAAATTCCCGGAACGCCGATCATGCCGTTCCCTTCAATTTCCACAATGCTTAAATCATCAATGGATGTTACGCTTTTCACCGGAATATTTTCGCCCGATGCTTTATGCGAAATTACCGTTCCGGCATGTGAAGGGTTAAATGTATTTTTAATTCGAATCGGAATATTTTTTTCAATCGCCGGCGTCATGGTTTTCGGATGAATAACTTTTGCACCGAAGTAACTCATTTCCGCCGCCTCTTTGTATGTTAATTCGGAAACTACTTTTGCCGACGGAACAATGCGCGGGTCGGCAGTCATCACGCCGTCCACATCGGTCCAAATCCAGATTTCTTTACAGTGCAGCGCCGCGCCGATAATTGAAGCGGTATAATCCGAACCGCTCCGTCCCAG
This sequence comes from Bacteroidota bacterium, assembly GCA_019455105.1. Lineage (GTDB taxonomy): Bacteria > Bacteroidota > Ignavibacteria > UBA10030 > UBA8401 > JACFMZ01. Next base: position 12,941 of record JACFMZ010000047.1, read on the forward strand.
CGTGGTGGTAATTCCTTCTTCAGTGCCGGCAACAAATCCCGTAACGACGGGAACAATTCCTTTTTCTATTAAGGGAAGCAGCGTTGCGGCAATTGCATTGTTGGAGTAAGCAAAATCCACGTTCGCTTCAAGATAATGATCGTCGGTGCGAATCATCGTCCGCGCATCAACAAACTGCGCAGGAATTCCGTTTTCTTCAAACACCGCGGCAATCTGCCGGCAGGAAAGCAGCTCGCCGAACGAAGCAATGGCATCCAGCGAACGGGAACTTAATTCCCGCAGCATGGAAACGCCGTTATAGAGCTGCGTTAGATCTTCAAAAGAAGTAATCTGATCTTGAATTAATTTTGAACGCCGCGCTTCATCGGTAATCATTCGCAGCGCAATGTGATGGTGCCGATCGCGCATTGCTTGAATGGTATTCTGCACGAGTTCTGTCTTTCGCTGAACGGCATTCTGTGCCGTCTCCAGCAGCACATTTGTTAACCCTCCCATTGCTGAAGCAACAACAACCGGCTGCTCTTTTAAAAATTGTTTTACAATGGAAACAACTTCTTCTAAACGGGGAACATCGCCGACGGAAGTTCCGCCGAATTTCATGGTAATCATAATTCTGTTTTATGCAAGCCGCGTAATGATTAATGTAGTGTTGAGAGTTCGTGAATTATTTTTTCCGCCATTTCTTTTGTGCCGAGCAGCGTTGTTCCTTCGGTATAAATATCTCCCGTTCGGAAGTTTTTGTTCAGCACGTTTTCAATCGCCTGTTCCAATATGTCGGATTCTTCGCTGAGATGAAAAGAATAGGTGAGCATCATGGCAAGCGAAGCGATGGTGGCAATCGGATTGGCTTTATTCTGTCCGGCAATATCCGGCGCGCTGCCGTGCACCGGTTCGTACATTGCAACGTTTCCGCCGAGCGATGCCGAAGCCAGCATGCCGATGGAGCCGGTGAGCATGGCGGCTTCATCGCTGAGAATATCGCCGAACATATTTTCCGTTACTATGACATCAAACTGTTTGGGATTGCGGATGAGCTGCATTGAACAATTATCAACATACATATGCGAAAGCTCCACATCGGGAAAATCTTTTGCCGTTTCGAGCACAACTTTCCGCCAGAGCTGGGAGGTTTCCAGCACATTGGCTTTATCAACGGAACATAATTTTTTTCTCCGCTTGCGTGCAATTTCAAATGCGGCAACAGCAATGCGTCGTACCTCGGATTCGGAATATATCATGGTATTGAAACCGACTTCTTCGCCGTTCCGCCGTTCAAATCCGCTCGGCTTGCCGAAATACAATCCGCCCGTCAATTCGCGCATTACAACAATATCCACACCGCTGACAACTTCTTTTTTTAATGTTGAAGCTTCCGCCAGCGCGGAATAAATTTTTGCCGGACGAATGTTGGCGTACAATCCCAATTCTTTCCGCAGGCCGAGAAGTGCGCGCTCCGGTTTCAGATGCTGCGGATTAGAATCCCATTTCGGTCCGCCGACGGCGCCGAGAATAACAGCATCGCAAGATTTTGCGAGTTTCAATGTTTCATCGGGAAGAGGAACTCCCTTCGCATCCAGCGCGGCGCCGCCCGCAAGCGCATATTGATAAGAAAACGTGTGATTGAATTTTTTAGCGATAGTTTCTAAAACAGTAAGCGAAGCAGAAACGACTTCCTGTCCTATGCCGTCGCCGGGAATTACGGTAATTGTTTTTTTCATAAAAATATTACGAGCGCAGCGTTTTTACTTGTTAATTAATTCTGAAAGTTCCTTTGAACGGATTGTTGCCGTTGCTACGGCATCAATCAGCATTGAGCGGAGCCCGTGCGATTCCAATTCGTGAATGGCATTAATTGTTGTTCCGCCCGGCGTCGTTACCTGATCGCGCAGTATTGCGGGATGAACATTGGAATCTTTTACCAGCTTGGCGGAACCGAGCACAGTTTGAATTGCCAGCTTTGTGGAAATATCTCTCGGCATTCCCATTTTTACGCCGCCGTCAATCAGTGCTTCAATAACCATATAAATGTACGCCGGTCCGCTTCCGCTCAATCCTGTTACGGCATCGAGATGCCGCTCGCTGACGACGACAACTTCTCCCGTTGCTTCAAAAATTTTTACGGCAATATCGTGCTGCTTTTCATGTACATGTTTGCCGAACGAAACAGCCGTTGCGCCGAGTCCGACGGTGCAGGCAATGTTCGGCATACACCGCACCACCGGAATATTTTTGCCGATTAATTTTTCAATGGATTCGGTGGTTACGCCGGCGGCAATGGAAATAATAAATTGATCTTTGTGCAGCACTTCACGCATTTCTTCCAGCACTTTACGGATGACATACGCCTTCACGCAAAGAATAATTATCTCGGCATGTTTTGCCACTTCTTTGTTGTTTGTAGTAACGGCAATGCCGATTTCTTTTTGAAGGGTTTCAAGTTTTTCCAGGCGCGTTCCGCTGGCAAAAATTTTTTGGGGTGAGGTGAGATTCGCCGCAAGAATTCCGCGGATAAGGGCGGTTCCCATATTGCCGGCGCCGATAATTGCAATGTTTTTATTCAGCATATATTTTCAAGGCTTTGCACAAATTATTAGCAGAAAATTTCTTTATTGGGAAAGCATTCCGGCATTGCGCGCATACGCAAAAATTCCGCCGGCAGCAATAATTGCCTGAACATCTCCGAGTGATTTTAAGTGATACATTTTGTTTTGAGTAAGATTTTTTAATTCACCGGTCTCGGTGTGCAGTTCCAGCTCGTCGCCCGTGTGAATTTCCTGATATAAATGTTCCGATGTTTCAAAGGGAGCAAGAAATGCGCCGTCAATTGAATTACGATAAAAAATTCTTGCGTAGCCTTCGGCAACAACAGCTTCAATGCCGGCAACCTGAAGCGCAAACGGCGCATGTTCGCGCGACGAGCCGCAGCCGAAATTTTTTCCGCCGATGATAATGGTAAATTCGCTTCTCCATTCTCCTTCTTTCGTGAACGGAATATTTCCTTTCGGCAGTCCGGATTCTTCCAGCGGCACGCCGGAGAGGGCGAATTTTCCGTAATTCTTTTTTTCTTCTTCATCATCAATTCGATAGACGAGATGAGCGGCGGGAATAATCTGGTCGGTATCAACATCGTTGCCGAGCACAAACGCTTTTCCCGTAATAATTTTTTTCATACTGTTCCTTACTGTTTATCCGAGTGAAATGGACTTCGTTGTTTATAAAGGGCATGTTCTGCCAAAAATTTTTTATTATCCGCCGGAGATCGTTTTTGCGCCGTAACAACAATATGAAACGGGCGCATTGTCTGCACATTTATAATGTTCAATCCTACATAATCAACCAACTGCACGACAAGCGCGGTATTAAAAACATGATGATGCATACCGCGATAGATAAAATTATTTCGCGTTCTTTCTTCAAAAAGCGGACGGTTATCTTTATACGCCGTCATGGATAAATCTATCCGCTCAATAAATTCTTCTGTGTGTGTTTCATCGCGTTCCGTTGTTTCCTTTCGTTCATCATCCAACAGATGTTGAAACGGCGTAATCGTTCTGTTATGATCAAACGTTCCGTCTTTATGCGGAACCACCAGCAGAAGCATTCCGTTTTCTTTGGTAACGCGCATCCATTCCTTTAATACGCGGATAGGATTGGCGCAATGTTCTAAAACGTGCGATGCAAGAAGAAAATCATACGTGTTGTCGCTAATTTGCAGAAGGTTGCCTGCTTCGCCGATGAACTGATACCCCGGTTCTTTTTTGGGATGAAAGAAAAAATTTTTTCCTTCGGAAATTTTTCCTTCCCACATGGTAGAACTACTGAACGAACAGGCATCCAAAGAACCGACTGCCGAGTAGAGCGGAATTTTTCCTTTCCACGTAAACAGATGGCTTGGTCCGCCTATCTCCAATCCTTTTTTTCCGGCACAGAACGAACGGATTTCGGAAAGACCGTGAATGTACAACGGAGAAAAACGCGAATGAATTTTCTTCAGCAGAGGGAAAAGTTTCATCTATAGATAACTGGAAAATTTATTCTGCTTATCCACAAGAATAATTTTCGGCGTCATCGGCTGGTCGGAAAGTTCGAAGCCCATAATAATCACTTCTTCCCCCGTTTTTATTAAATGCGCCGCCGCGCCGTTAATGCCAATAACACCCGATCCCCGTTTCCCGCGGATAATATATGTTTCTAACCGCGCTCCCGATGTGTTGCTGGTAACGAGAACTTTTTCTCCCTCCATCAATCCGGCGCGTTCCATTAACTCTTCATCAATGGTAATGCTGCCGACATAGTGAATATCGGCTTCGGTTACTGTGGCTTTATGAATTTTTGAACGAACTACCCAGCGCATAATTTTCCTGTAAAATATAAAGATGTACTGCACCAATATACGGGAAAATTCGCTGGCGAACAGCACCTTTGTTTATTGAATTGCATACTCTGCATTCATGGTTACGCTGATTTCTTTTTTCCGTGTTGAAGAATTATAGACGCCGTAATCATTCACTTCCGTGGAATACGGTTCGCGGATTTGAAATACTCCCGCCCGCGCCGAGACAATATTTTTTAAAGTAACATTTGCCGTTTTCGCAATTTCTTCCGCACGGCGCTGCGCATCGCGCGTTGCTTCCGCCAGCAGTTCGTACTTTAATTCCGAAAGGTGCGAGGAATAATATTCCAGCTGCGATGACTGCACCAGAACGCCGGAAGAAAAAAATTTCGCCGGATTGGTTGCCATCTCTTCAATCGTGGTAATATCGGACGAAATAATATACAGCGACTGAGTGAGATTGTATCCCACAATTCCTCCCTGTCCGTAATTTCCCATTGCTACCGCCGGCTGAAGCGTAACGGAAGAATCGGGAATATTTCCTTTCTTAAAATGTCCGCGCAGCGCTTTTAGATCATCGCTGAGTTTTTCGTATCCCGCAGAAATATCATTCAAGCCGACGTTTCTGGCAATGGTAAGACGCCACTTAATAATATCGGATTCGAACGGCTTCGTTGCCAGTCCCGTAACACGGATTGTATCGTTCGTAGGACGGGACACATAAAAAAATATTCCCAGCACAAAAGAAGCAGCAACAACGGCAATTGCTAACGAAAAATTTTTCTTTTCCATGGTGAGCACCTCAAGAATACATTATTGAAAAAATTCACGCGGACTCGCAATTACGCCTTTAACGGCGGAAGCGGCAACCGTGTACGGCGACGCAAGATACACTTGTGATTTTTTGGTTCCCATTCTTCCGGGAAAATTTCTGTTGGTTGATGAAATGCAGACCTCATCATGATTTAAACGCCCGAAGGTATCTTTTGGTCCGCCGAGACATGCCGCGCAGGATGATTCACCGATTTGACATCCGGCTTCTTCAAAAATTTGCAGAATGGTTTTATCTTTTACTTTCAATTCTTTCATCGCTTTTGCCACATCGGTCGTGGCGGGAACGATAAAGGTTTCAATCTTTACTTTTTCGCCGTACATAATTTCCGCAGCGGCAAGAAAATCTGAAATTTTTCCGCCGGTGCAGCTTCCGATATACGCACGGTCGAGTTTCGTTCCGGCAACTTCTTTTACCGATGCTTTATTATCGGGCGAGTGCGGCTTGGCAATAGTCGGTTCAATATCTTTTACGTTAAAGCGGTGAATCGAATGATATTTCGCATCGTCATCATTATAGAACGACTCAAAGTGTTTTGTCGTGCGTGTGCTCAGATAGTCATACGTAGTTTTATCGGGAGCGCAGATTCCGTTTTTTCCGCCTGCTTCAATGACCATATTGCAGATGGTCATGCGGTCTTCCATAGTCATGGCATCTATTGTTTCACCGCAGAAATCCATTGCGCGGTAGGAGGCGCCGTCCACGCCGATCTTTCCAATGACGGCAAGAATTAAATCTTTTGCCATAAGATATTTCGGCATTTCTCCTTCAAAAATAAATTTCATTGTCTCCGGAACTTTCACCCATAATTTTCCGGTGCCGAGCACAAAGGCGGCGTCGGTGTTTCCAATTCCGGTGGCAAATTCTCCGAACGCTCCCGCCGTGCAGGTATGGGAATCCGTTCCGAACAACACTTCGCCGGGACGCGTAAAGCCTTCTTCGGGAAGAGTAATGTGGCAGACCCCTTTGTAATTCGGCGAACCGACATCGTAAAAATGCGGAAGATGATGTTCCGCTACAAAATCACGAAGAATCTGAATGTTGCGATTGGCGTGAACATCGCTGGTAAAAACATAATGGTCGGGAATAACAACAACTTTCTCGTTATTCCAAACTTTTGCTTCTTTGCCGAATTCTTTTTTGAAAATTGCAAACGTTCCAGGACCGCAGACATCGTGCGTCATCAGCACATCAACATCAATCCAAACATTATCTCCCGCCCGAACGGAAGATTTTCCGGAATGTTTTGCTAAAATTTTTTCTGTTATTGTCATTGCCATACAAGTAATCCTAACTTCTTTCTTTTTTTATTGTTGAATTCCATATCTTAACGCCGGCAGAAAAATATTTTACCACACCGCAATAGTATGTTCTTGATTTTGTTTTCTAAACCGGGCGGCGATAGCATGATTGATGGCGTTAACGTACGCCTTCACGCTGCCGGTAATAACATCGGTGCTTGCCGAGCGCCCGTTGAAGGTAAAACCATCCACGGCAATTTTCAGAAACACTTCGCCGATTGCATCGTGTCCCCACGCAATAGATTTAATTGAATAATCGAGCAGGTCCACTTTCATTCCGGTAATGCGGTCAATGGTGCGATAGGCGGCATCAACCGGTCCGTCTCCCGTAGAAGAATCCTGCATAAACTGCGAGCCCTTTTTTAAACCGACAGTCGCCGTGGGAACGAGATTTATTCCGCTGGTTACCTGCAGCGTTTCAAGTTTATAGGTTTCTTCCAGCGATGAAACTTCATCCTGAAGAATTGCAATCAAGTCGTCGTCGAACACCTGTTTTTTCTCGTCGGCAATTTTGGAAAAGAGCGCATACGCTTTTTCCAATTCCTCCGGCTCTAAATGATAGCCGAGTTCTTCATATCGCTGCTTCAACGCGTGCCTGCCGGAATGTTTTCCGAGAACGAGCGTACTGTGTTTAATGCCGACGCTTTGCGGCGTCATAATTTCGTAGGTAATGGCATTCTTCAGCATGCCGTCCTGATGAATTCCCGCTTCGTGTGCAAAGGCATTTTCTCCGACGATTGCTTTGTTGCGCTGAATATACGTTCCTGTTACCGTGGAAAGCATTTTGCTTGAACGGTAAATTTCTTCGGTATTAATGTTTGTATGAACCTGCAGCGCTTCGCTTCGCGTACGGATTGCCATAACAATTTCTTCCAGCGAAGCATTTCCAGCCCGCTCGCCGATGCCGTTTACGGTGCATTCAACCTGACGCGCACCGTTCATTACTCCGGCAAGAGAATTTGCCACGGCAAGACCAAGATCGTTGTGACAGTGCACGCCGATAATTGCTTTGGAGACATTCGGAACGCGTTCAAAAATTGTGCGGATAATTTTTCCGTATTCTTCCGGAATGGCATAACCGACTGTATCGGGAATGTTGACGACATTTGCTCCTTCGCCGATTACTGCTTCGACAACCTGACAAAGATAATCAATATCCGTGCGCGATGCATCTTCCAGCGAGAACTCAACATCATTACATAATGATTTTGCCAGCTGCACGGCACTGACGGCATCTTCAAGAACCTGTTCGCGGGTTTTCTTTAATTTGTATTTCAGATGAATATCGGACGTAGCGATGAATGTATGTATGCGCGGCTTGGCGGCATACTTCAACGCTTCCCATGCCCGCTCAATATCTTTAGCGTTGGCGCGGCTCAATCCGGCAATAGTGCAGTTCCGAACCTGTTTAGAAATTTCTCTCACCGATTCAAAATCTCCATCGCTGGCAATGGGAAATCCCGCTTCAATAATATCAACGCCGAGTCTCTCAAGCTGTTTTGCCATTTTTATTTTTTCGCTGAAGTTCATGCTGCAGCCGGGAGATTGCTCGCCGTCGCGCAGTGTTGTGTCGAAAATAAATACTTGGTTATTCATAATGCTTCCCCGTAAGATTGAAAAACTGAAATCTTCATTTTATAAATGTTTATTTTCCAACGGCGCATACCGCTGCAAATCGTTCATCAGTTTTGTAAATTGTTCCGGTGTCAGCGACTGAGCGCCGTCTGAAAATGCTTTTTCCGGATTCGGGTGAACTTCAATAATCAATCCGTCGGCGCCGGCAGGAATTGCCGCTTTTGCCATCGGCGGAATTAAACTTCGTACGCCTGTTCCGTGGCTCGGATCGACGACAACCGGAAGGTGCGATAATTCTTTCAGCGCCGGAACTGCCGCTAAATCGAACGTGTTGCGCGTGTAATCTTCAAAGGTGCGGATTCCCCGCTCGCACAACACCACGTTGTAATTTCCCTGCGACATAATATATTCCGCGGACATTAATAATTCTTTGTATGTGCACGACATTCCGCGTTTTAACAGAACCGGTTTTGCAGATTTGCCGACTTCTTTTAAGAGCGCAAAGTTCTGCATATTCCGCGCGCCGATTTGAAACATATCCGAATACTCTTCAATAAGTTTTACATCGCCGGGAGAAATTACTTCTGTAACAAACGGCATTCCTGTTTTTTCCCGCGCTTCGGCAAGAAGTTTTAGTCCTTCTTCTTCTAATCCTTGAAATGAATACGGCGATGTGCGAGGTTTAAAAGCGCCGCCCCGTAAAATATGCGCGCCGGCTTTTTTCACTTGCTCGGCACTGAGAAGAATCTGCTCCCGCGTTTCCACTGAACAAGGACCCGCCATTACAACAAACTGCGAATTACCGATTTCAACGCCGCCGACTTTAACAACGCTGCGCGGTTTGGTTTCTTTGCTGGCGAGTTTAAATGGTTTTAAAATCGGCATAACGCTTTCAACGTATTCCAGCGAATCTAACTGCTGAAGCTGCGCTTTCCCGCGGTCATCTCCCACGCAGGCTATCACCGTCCGCTCTTCCCCGATAATCGGATGCGGTTTGAAGCCGTATTCTTTAACGCATTTTATAATGTGATTGTATTCTTCTTTTTTTGTTCCCGGTTTTAAAACAATAATCATTGTTGTTCCGTGTCGTTAATA
>JACFMZ010000048.1 GCA_019455105.1 Bacteroidota bacterium
TTTTTAGGAAGAGAAATATTTTTTAGCGGTGCAGAATGAAACGAGCTTTTTCCTTTCTGAAACTGGAAGCCGGTCGGAATCGGATTAAACAGTACCGCCGGCATAACATTATACGGGATGTGTAACGTATGCAATGTGTGATAATTTTTCTGCCGGTACTGAATATTATCCAGCATGGAATCACGTTCTGCAGGCGTAAAATGCAAATCAAATATTTTTTCTGCCGAACGAATATCGTTCGTTGTAACGGAATCCTGCCCGAAGAGCAGAGCGAAAGAAAAGAATATACAGAAGAAAAGATATTTCATAACAGCTCCGGAAAAGTGAGTGAATGAACGATAAAATTTTATAGAAAGATTTCTTTATATATCAAACCGCAGAGTTTGCATTTTGTCTTTATAGAATCCGACAGCACGGAGAATTTCGTAAAGAGAAGATTCAGACGGACGTTTGTTATTGCAATATTCGACAATAATTTCCCGCTTTAATGCGGCTCGAAGATGATGAATAAATTCCAGCATGCAATTTTTTAATGTTTCGTGAGACGCATTGGAAAGCTGAAAAATTCTGCTTCCGAAATTCTCTAACCACAACACCGGAACGCCCTGCTCTATAATAATATAATTTGATGAAATCCGCATCATTCTTTCGAGAGAAGTATCTACGGAAAGCTCAATGCCGTAGCCGAACGGATTTGCCGGATCACACGCATTTAACACAACGGGAAGTTCGTTTGAACGAGTTTCGTGTTTTAATGTTTCTAAAACATTTACCGCTTCAGGAAGCGCAAACTGCATTCCGGAAAGTCCCTGCACAAAATATCCGCGTCGAATTTCGCCTCGCATTTCCATTCGCTGAAATTCCATTGCCAGCATCTGCCACGGTAGAAGATTATTTTCCCGCTTGGCAATTTCCCGCGCTACAATTCCATAGCGCAAAAGTAACTGCTGCGCCTGCCGGCGGATTTTTTCTTCATCGCTGATTTTGCTTCCCAGCAGATGTTTTGTCCGCACCAGTGACCAGCGCCCGTTCCAGCCCGCTGCATCCCGAAATGCCTTGCGGACAGTACGCATTGCCGTTCTGCGGAACGGATTTCGTTGCGGATTAACAATTTCAAATCGTTCGTTTGGAAATTCCGTTTCGCTGGCGCGGTAGCGTTTAATATTTGTCAGCTCGTTAAAATTATCATTGGTAATCAGTCCGCGCCAAAATAATTCGGCAAGAGATTTATTGAACGCAGAGAGAGAAAGATGAAGCTCATCGCGCAAATCGGAAAGAAACGAAGCGCCGTTTTCTTTCAAGAATTGTAAAATTTTTTCAGCAGAAGAAGAAAGCGGCTCGCTTGTTTGTTCCGGAAGAAAATAATTTCCGTTTCCGCGCAGTATCCATTGCGATTTTCCCGATTCGGCGCCGATGCAAAATATTTCTCCGCGGGAAAGAAGCGAACGAAGCAAAGCGCCGTCGTACGGCTGAATGCGCGTTTTGAAAATTTCTGTTTCCCACATATCGTTCGGAAAAACAAATCCTTCCATTTTTTCCAAGAGAGAAATAATTCCATCGCTTTTTTCTTTGTAGAGCGGGTCGCGATTCTGCCAGCAGAGAAGAAACTGCGTAAAGACCGGAAGCATCGCCGGTACAATTTCTTTTCTTCGCAGTGAAATGGACGCTTTATGCATTCGGTCAAGATTCGGGCGGTAACACCAATATTCTTCATCCGCATCGGCAAATAATTTTCCATGAAAAAGATTTTCACGCTGCGCCGCTGAATGTAATACCGCTTCGCATTCATCCGCCGAACAATGATACCGATGGGTCAGTTGAAAAACGGTTGCCGTTGCGTGCGTGCGAAGTCTTCGCAAGAGAAGAAACTGAATTGCTTCCGTTCGCGAAAAAGAAGTGTGTTGGTATTCTTCCGGAATCTGCTGCCGCACTGAAGGTTGAACTGAAGCAATCGGGAGATATATCGGCAGTTCTTCCGTTAAAATAAAATACGGCGAGCCGCCGATGTCAATCTGCACGACAATATGTTTTTCTTTTAACTCTTCAAGGTATTTTTTATCTCCGCTGCGTGCCGATATTTCTTCGCTGTTCAGTTCGCCGAGGCGCAGAAAAATTTCCATCAACTCTTCGGCGGAGCGGGCGCTGCGTGTAGCGGCAGTGCATTGCAGCTGCTCTTCTATTTTTTGAACAGCATCGTTTCGTAAAACTGTTTTTACGGAATTAAGATCCGCCGCTTCCGAAAGAAGTTCTCTGTTGAATAATGCGCTTTGCTGCGCGATTCTTTTCGGCGTATCCCATTCATACATATACACGGAAGCAAATCCGAAGAGAATTCCCGAAGCAAACGGCGATGGTGTTTCTCTCTGTACGGTGTGGAGTGAAATTTCTCCTGTAGAAATGTTTTGAAGAAGTTCTTGAAAATGTTCAAAGTCCAGCACATCGTTCAGACATTCGCGCAGCGTTTCAATGACAATCGGAAAATCACTGTACTGTTTTACAATCTGCAAAAGGTCGGCAGCTTTCATTCGCTGCAAAAAAAACGGGCGCCGTTTTCCCGGAATTCCTTTAGGAAGAAGCATTGCGCGTTCTGCATTCTGCCGGAACAACGCGCCGAAGAGCGGAGAAGAAGGAAGCTCTTCGAAAAGAATTTGCTGCGCCCGCTCAAGCGAGAGATTGTGCAGAATATCAAGAGGCAGACGTTCCACATCAGAACAGCGGAGAAGAATTCCGTTGTCGCTGTATAACATTTGAATTTCAATTTGCAGCCGTTCCTGCAATTGACGCCGGAGCACAATGCCGAGCAGCCCGTTAATTGATTTTCCAAAAATTGAATGAACAATAATTCGCGGGTCGCCGATTTCATCTCTGAAACCTTCCACAACAATGGTGTGATGTGTCGGCAGAACGCGCGTGGCTTCCTGCTGCTCTTCGAGATAAGCGATAATATTGCGGGCAGAATGAAAATCGATGGGATAATTTTTTAACGGCTCATCGGAAAAATACTGCGCCGTTTCATTCTTCCGGTTTTCTATCAATGATGAAAAATGAGTAATAAATTCGCCAATCTTCACGCTTAATTCATATGTTCTGCCGATTGATTCACCCCGCCAGAAGGGCATGCGTGCCGGCTGTCCCGGCGCGGGTTGAACGACAACTTTGTTGGCGTCAATATCCATCATTCGCCAGACGTTTGAGCCGAGAATGAACGTATCGCCGCTGCGGCTTTCGTACATAAATTCTTCATCCACTTCGCCGACTTTTGTTTTATGATCTTCCAGAACCACGCCGAAATATCCGCGGTCAGGAATTGTTCCGGCATTTACAACGGCAAGTTTTGATGAGCCGGGAAGTGCGGAAAGATTGTTGTGAACTTTATCCCAGATGATGCGGGCGCGCAGTTCACGAAACGCTGCATTGGTAAATCTTCCGGAAAGCATTTCAACAACAGAAAAGAATATTGTTTTGGATACGGTATGATAATTGTACGAGCGGCGAATAAGATCAAAGAGTTCATCAAGATTCCAGTCTTCAACGCTGACCATGGAAACAATCTGCTGCGCAAGAACATCGAGACAATTTTTTGGAATTATGGTTCGCTCGATATTATTGTCTTTCATCTCTTTGGCAATAACCGCCGCTTCAAGAAGGTCGTCGCGGTGCGTAACAAGTATTCTTCCTTTGCTTTCGGCGTGAACGAGATGTCCCGATCTGCCGATGCGCTGCAAGCCGCGCGCAATTCCTTTCGGCGATTGAATTTGAACAACAAGGTCTATGCTTCCGATATCAATTCCCAGTTCCAGCGCGGAGGTGGTGATTAAGCAGCGCAGTTCTCCGGCTTTTAATTTTTTTTCCAAATCTTCCCGAACAGTTCGCGACATTGAACCGTGATACGCATAAACCTTTAACGATGTATCGTTACGATTGAATATTTCTGCAGAATGTTGTTTTGAAATATTTTCGCCTTCAGACGAAGGAAAAGAATGAGAAATCAACATCGGCACGGCGTGATTATTAAACGTCTCTTCTTCACTGTTGAGAATTTGATTAAGTTTTCCGGCAAGGCGTTCGGCAGTGTGGCGGCTATTCACAAACACCAGCGTTGTTTTATGCCGCGCAATAAGATGCAGCAGCTGCGGATATATCGCATTCCAAATACTATCGAATGGAAGATCGGAAAAATTGCTTACGGGGGTTAGAACCTGCAAGTCAACATTTTTGCGATAGCCGGCATCTATAATAGTAACCGCGCGGGGAGAAAAATTATGATTCATGCCGCCGAGAAATTTTGCTACTTCTTCCAGCGGCTTTTGTGTTGCCGAAAGTCCGATTCTGACAAAGGTATCAGTTTCAGTCCGGCGTGTACGGCGAAGCAATTCTTCGAGCCGTTCAAGAGAAAGAGAAAGATGCACGCCCCGCTTGTTGCCGCTCAACGAATGAATTTCATCAATAATAACATACCGCACCGAATGAAAGATCTTCCTTGTCTTCGCCGAAGTGAGCATAAGATAAAATGATTCCGGCGTTGTAATTAAAATATCCGGCGGATTTTTTACTATGGCATTTCGTTCGCTTTGTGTTGTATCGCCGGTGCGGATGGCTTTTCGAATAGGCGGAAGATTGAAATGTTGAATTTTTGTTTCCTGCAGAATTTCTTCCAGCGGAATTTCTAAATTGCGATGAATATCATTGTTCAGCGCTTTAAGCGGAGAAATATAGAGAACTTTTACTCCAATATTCTCAGCGCTTTGCAGTACGGTTGTCTTTTGCTGCTTGTTTAAACCATCTCTTTCATTCGCCGGTAAAGCGGACGCAATGCGTTCTTCTACTAAATAGTTTATGCACCATAAAAATGCGGCAAGAGTTTTTCCTGAACCGGTGGGGGCAACAATAAGCGTATGATCGCCGTTGGAGATTGGCTTCCAGCCCATTTCCTGAGGCAGGGAAGGATTGCCGAATTTTTTTTGGAACCAGAAGCGAACGGCAGGATGAAATTTTTCTACAATGGAATTCATACTGCAAAGTAAGGAAAGTCATGCAAAGGAAAAAGCAAAGAAAATAATCGAATTCTGCAAACAATACATTGAATTTTTGAACATCTATTGCTACCTTCCTGTGGGAGAAATAAAAAATATGTCCGTTAAAGTACTTCTCATCGAAAATAATCCGCAGGAAATTGAACTCTTTACCAACGAATTGAATAAATTTGACAGCGGATTTCTATTGCACAGTATTAATACCAAGCAAGATATTTCCGCTGCGCTTGCCGAAGTGCAGCCACATGTTATTGTTTGTGATTTTCTTGCCTTGGATTTAAGTCCATCGAATGCTGTTCAGAAAATTCTGGATGCCGCGCCGAATCTTCCGATTATTGTTTATTCGGAAAAATTGGATGAAGAAATGGTTGTCGACAGTTTAAAGAGCGGCGCTTCGGATTATATTTTTAAGCAGCATCCCGCCCGTTTAGGTCCTGCCATTCTTAAAGCTATTGAGCGCCAGCGGGTGGAAGAAGAATTACGTCAAAGCAGAGAGAGATTTAATACGCTGGCAAAAGTTTCCACCGTCGGAATTTATCTGGCAACCGCCGACGGATTTTATTTGTATGTGAACGATCGCTGGTCGAACATAACCGGACTTTCTTCAGCACAGGCAATGGGCGAGGGATTTTTAGAAACAATTCATTCGCATGACCGGCGCCGCATTCAAACACAATGGCGGAAGGCGGTAGAACAAGGAACATCGTTCTACGCTGAATACAGAATTATCTTAAAAAATTCCGATGATGAAGTGTGGGTGCTCTCGCAGGCTCTGCCGGAAAAAATGGAAGATGGTTCTGTGATCGGCTATGTCGGCACCATTACCGATATTACCGAAAGAATGAATTCGGAAATTCAAATAGATCAGTCGCGAAAACAGCTGCGCGCATTAACCGTGCGTCTGCAGACGGTGCGTGAAGAAGAAAGAACTTTTATTGCGCGCGAAATTCATGATGATCTCGGGCAGGCGCTTACCGGTCTCCGAATGGATCTTGTTTGGCTAAACAAGCAGACGATTAAATTGGATGAATCTGCACAGAAGCGGCTCCGCTCCATGATGGAATTGATTGATACAACAATTCATAAAGTACGAAAAATTGCCACCGACCTTCGTCCGGGAATTTTGGATGATCTCGGCTTGGCGGCGGCTATTGAGTGGCAGGGGAAAGATTTTCATGAACGGACCGGAATTAATTTTGCGTTTCAGTCTTCCATAGACGATGTAGAAATAGACGAAAAACGTACGACTGCATTTTTTAGAATTTTTCAGGAATCTCTTACCAATGTTGTGCGCCATGCAAAAGCAAAAAATGTTTCCATTCATCTGCGGCAGGAAGGAAATAATATTCTGCTTACGGTGCAGGATGACGGAAAAGGAATCAGCCAGCACGAAATTAACAATCCGCGTTCCGTCGGATTTCTTGGCATGAGAGAACGGGCGGCAGTCTTTGGGGGCGAAGTCAGCGTCATCGGCATTCCATCCAAAGGCACAACGGTGTTAGTAAAAATTCCTTTATCTTCAGATTTATCTTCAACATCATGATACGAGTTCTTCTTGCCGATGACCATACGATTGTGCGAAAAGGATTACGGCAAATTTTAGAAGACGGCATTCATTCCCTTTCATTCGGCGAAGCCGGCAATGCAAATGAAGCGCTGTCGCTTCTTCATTCTTCCGAGTGGGATATTGCTATTCTCGACCTTAGTATGCCCGGCAGAAGCGGGCTGGATCTTTTGAAAGATATAAAATCTCTTGCGCCGAAACTTCCCGTCCTTATTCTCAGCATGCATCCCGAAGAGCAATATGCACTGCGGGTGATGAAAGCCGGTGCGAATGGTTATTTAACAAAAGACAGCGCTCCGGAAGAATTGGTAAAAGCTGTTACGATAATTGTAAAAGGAAGAAAATACATCAGCCCGAAGCTGTCGGAACAATTACTTGATGTGATAAGTAAACCAAAAAATTCCGGCGAGCATACCTCTCTTTCGGATCGTGAATTTGAAGTAATGACCGCAATTGCATCGGGGAAAACGGTTTCTCAAATTGCCGATATGTTATCGCTGAGCGTTAAAACCGTGAGTACTTACAGGGCAAGAATTTTTGAGAAAATGAATTTCTCCAACAATGCGGAATTGACTCGTTACGCAATTCAAAACAAGCTCGTCTAAGACCTCTTTTTTGTAAGACAAAGCCCTACAATAAAATCAGTATAAACCCGCTTTCTCTCTTGTCGGTTCTTTAGTATTCTGCTATTACAATGAATTCAGAAAGCACTATCATGACAAAAGAACTTCGTGTTTTTATTGTGGACGATTCAGCCATTGTTCGTGATCGGTTGACTTCTCTCTTATCGGAACTTGATGCGGTGAAGATCATCGGTTATGCTGAAAATTCTGCACAGGCAACGGAAGCAATCATTCAGGCGAAACCCGATATTGTAATTCTTGATATTTTTCTCAGCGGAGGAAACGGTATTACAGTTTTAAAAAATATCCGCGGAAAAAAAATTCAATCAAAAGTTATTGTCTTGACGAACTATGCGCAAGATCAATACAGAAAAAAATGTTTCGAAGAAGGAGCAGATTATTTCTTCGATAAATCCATTGAGTTCGATAAAATTGCAGATGTTATTACGAGAGTTGCCGTTGCCGTTTAACCTAGAAAACAAATTATACTTTTATACTATATAACCATCACTAATTACGGAGTAATCCTATGAGAGATAGAATTTTTTTGCCGGCTATTCTCTTGATGAATCGGTTGAATTATCTGCAAAAGTTCTTTGTTGTTGCTATCCTGCTTTTGCTCCCCAGTATCGGCCTGTTGTACATCTTAACCACACAAGTGAATGATGATATCGCGGTATCATCAAAAGAATTGACTGGTATCGGCTACAATACCGCTCTTCGTCAATTTCTTGAAAAAGCCCAGCTGCATAGAGAGCTCACCTTGCAATACGCAATGGGAGACTCGACCGTTGAAAAACAAATTGAAACGGTTCAAGCCGAAGTGGAAAAAGCAATTCTTCAGGTTGATAATGAAGACAGCCAGTATGGTGATGCGCTGACGGTGCGGGAAAAATGGAAGAACCTTAAAATTGAGTGGAAGAATTTAAAGAGCCGCACCTTTACCTACAAACCCGAACGTGCGGAAGAACTTCACAATGCTCTCATTGCCGGAATTCTTTCTCTTGTCGTGGACGTCTCCGACAACTCTAACTTAACACTCGATTCCGATATTGAAACGTATTATCTGATGAGAACAACAAACTTTAAAGTGCTACAATTGATTGAGGCATTAAGCGAATCAAAAGAATTAATGCGCCGTACTGCTGCCATGGAAAAACTGCCGCCGGAATTTCGTACCGCTTTTAATATTCAAGCCGGTAACATTACACCTCTGCTTGCCGATATTAGTGATGCGGTAAACCGAATTAATACCTATAATCAAAAAATTTCTCCGCAAGTTGAGCCTTCGTATGTCGATTTAAAAGCTGCTTCAGATCAATATCTCGAAATTCTCACCACAGAAATTTTGATAGACTCCCTGCGAACGGAGCGCTCTAATGATTTGGAAATTCTCGGCAGACCGATTCGGGCAGGGTTTGAGGTGTTTGATATTCAATATCCTATTCTCAATACTCTTATTATCGCCCGCATCGATCGACTGCAAAACCGGCAATTACTCTTCTTCATTTTAACGCCCGGCGTTATTCTTCTTGTAACATACCTGCTCGGCGGATTTTACAGCTCTGTGGTGCGAACGGTGCGAACATTGGAAGATGTGGCGAAACAATTAGAAGAAGGAAAAATCACCGGTGTGGTTGAACTGGAAACGCGGGATGAACTCGGGCGCGTCGGACGTTCATTTAATGCTATTGCCGTCAGTCTTCTTGCCCGTAACAAAGAATTGGATGAAAACAGATCACAATTAGAAACCAGCAATAAACAATTACGCGAAACGCAATCTGCTCTTGTGCAAGGAGAAAAGATGGCATCGCTCGGTCAAATGGTCGCCGGACTTGCCCACGAAATTAATACGCCTCTCGGCTATGTAAAAAATAATATTGAAATGATGATTGCCAACCAAGAGACGGTTATTACCGCAATGGAAAAATATCGCCGCCTTTTGGATCAGCTTGTAAATGGCGAAGAAGCCGGATTAGAAGATCTGGTAAATGAACTGGCAAACATTGCAACGGAACTTGAAAAGAATACCGTGCTGGAAGACAGTAAAACAATGCTGGCGCAGGCGCTGGTTGGTTCTGAACGTATTCAAGAATTAATTAAAAACCTGCGCGACTTCTCGCGTCTTGATGAAGCTGATTTTGCGAAAGTGGATATTAACAAAGCCATTGATGCCACGCTGGTTATTGCGAACAACTCCATTAAAAATAAAGCGGTTATTAAAAAAGATTTTCAGCCGAACCTTATTGCTGAATGTTTTCCTGCGCAGTTTAACCAGGTTATTCTCAATCTTATTACGAACGCGGCACAGGCAATTGAAGGACAAGGAACGATCAGTATCCGCACGTATAAAGAACCGGGAAATCCTGATATGGCGGTTATTCGCATTGCTGATACCGGAAAAGGTATTGCCAGAGAAAATCTTGGAAAAATCTTTGAGCCGTTCTTTACAACAAAAAAAGTCGGCGAAGGAACTGGTCTCGGACTTTCAATTTCTTACAAAATTATAGAAAAACATAACGGCGTTATTTCTGTTGATTCAGAAATCGGCAGAGGAACCGAATTTACGGTAAAAATTCCTGTAGCTCAGCATCGCATTAACCATTCACCGGCACAACAACCGGCGGAACAGATTATTACAAACAACAATTAATGTTTCTAGACAAGAAAGTGAGTTGAGAAAATGGCAGACGAGAAACCCAACATATTGTGCGTTGATGATGAACCAATGATTCTCTCGTCATTAAACATGCTCTTCAAGGGTAAATACAAAGTTTATCTTGCAGAGAATGGATATGATGCTCTTGAGATAATTAAATCTGTACCAATTAAAGTTATCATCAGCGACCAGCGCATGCCCGGCATGCTTGGCCATGAACTATTGCGACAGGTAAAAGAAATAAGTCCCAACACTGTTCGAATGCTCTTAACGGGATATTCGGACCTTGATGCAATTATCGGCTCGGTCAATGCCGGAGAAGTTTTCCGCTTTATCAACAAACCGTGGCAGAGCGAGTTTATGCATTATGTCGTTAAACTCGGCGTAGAAATTTACGATAAGGTTTCTACCATTCAAGCGGAAGAATCGAAAAAGAAAGAGGCAAAAGCCGAAGCCGCGGCGGAATCCGGCCAGCCGGTTCGCGAACATCAAGTGCATATCGAAGTTGAAGAAGAAAGTCCCACGGTATTGTTTGTTGACTACAGTGAAGAAGAGACAAAGAAACTTGTGGAAAAATTCCAGGGCTCCTATCAAGTGGTCGGCGTCAATTCCATTGATGCGGCATTTCAGGAGCTGGCAAAAAAACCGGTATCGGTAATCGTCAGCAATGTCAATTTCGGCGATGTGGACGGCGTTAGTTTTCTGGACACAATCCGCCGTGAATATCCGAACACGGTTTCCGTTATTCTTACCGAAGTAAAAGATGCGCAGCTGGCGATACGATCCATTAACGAATTAAATGTTTTCCGCTACTTGGTGAAGCCGATGCCGGAAGACCTTATTTCAACCACGCTGGAAAAAGCTATTGAGCGAAGCAAAGCCTATAAAGCAACACCGTATAAAAACGTTCTTCGCACCGCCGAAGAAATTGACCCAGAGCGTACCGGATCAAAAGGAAACGAAGAAAGCACGTTACGCCTTCGTTTACGGGCGGCTCAATTACTGCTGGGAAAGAAAAAAGCATAAAGAAGATATTCAGGATAGACGATCGATAGAAAATTAATTGCCGCCAAATGTGCGAATTGCACTCAATCGCTTTTCGCCGTTGCATATTCTCTGGTCTTAAAAAAATCATAATTCATGGAACGAGTTTCGTCGAAAATACTTGGCGCTGAACATCTCACCGAAGTTATCTCTTCGCTGCAGAATGCGGATAAGTTTATTCGTCAGGGTTCTGTTGATCTTGCATTAAAAGAGATTATGAAAGCCCGCGAGAAAAATCCCACAATTATGTACGCCCGCGCCTATGAAGAATACGTTCGTTCAATTTTATTAAAACAACACGAGCGAAGCGAACAGGGATCTCTTCCTGCCTCCGAGCAGCAGGAGTTGATTAACGGGTACCTTCCCACGCTGGAAAAAATTCTTGAAGTTGCCATTAAAGAAGTGAAGCGGAGCGCCGCCTCGGCATACAAAGAAAAAATGGTCATCAGTCTTAAGAAAAAGCGTGATGATGAAATAAAAAAGGAAGAAGAAGTCCGGGTCGGCTCTCTTCGCGAAAAGATTTCAACGTATGTCGGACGCGCAAAACTGTATCAGTCGCGGAAAGATTTTCACAGCGCACTGAACGAAATTGCCCGTGCGTTTATGCTGAACCCGACTGATGAACGGATTCTTTCGGTAGAAGATGAAATTCGAAAACAGCAGGAACAGCATTCCGTACGAGAACAGGAAGAACTGAACGAGCAATTGTTGACGGATAAATCTCGAAGAGAAAAACTTTTTGAAGAATGGACAACCCAGCGCCAGCGGGAGCGCGAAGTAAAAAAGAAAAAAGAAGAAGAAGAAATATCTCTTGCGCGCAGCAATAAAATCCGCGAGTACCTTCAGGATGTTCGAAAATATTTTGCGGAAGGAAACCTTGAAAGCGCAATGAGCGAAATAGCGTTTGTGCTTGTGCTCGATCCGTTAAACGAGGAAATTTCAAGTTTAAATATTCAACTGCGGGAAGAACAACAGCGCCGCCATCAAGAAACATTAAACCAAAAACAACGCGCCATAAAAGAAGACCGGCTGCGAAAAGAAGCAATTAAGAAAGGGATTCAAAAAAATCTCCACCGAGCCGAGCAGTATCTCGGACAAAAAAGATTTTCCGATGCTCTGCGAATTATTACACAGGCGTATTTTATCGACCCGACCGATGCCGATATTATTGAATGCGAAAATAAAATTATTGCGGCGGAAGAAGAATACACCCGGCTTCAAGAAATTGAACGTAAGCGCCACGAAGAGGCACAGCTGCGAAAGCAGGAAGCGGAACTTCACCGCTTAGCCATTGCACAGCAAAAGCGGGAACAGCTGCGCGAAAAAAATGAACTCGAAGCAATTCGTCTTCGTGAACAGGAAGAAGTGTTGCTGCATGTTTCTAAGGCGCGCGGATTTTATTCACAAGCACGCTTTGACGATGCGCTTGCCCATATCGCACAGGCATTCCGTATCAATCCGCTCAATCAGGAAATTGGTCATCTTCAGGAAGAAATTTTTGAGGCGCAGAAAAAACATAAAGTCTCCACAAGAGAAAATATTGATGCTCTTCTGCACGAACAAGATGATGATACTTCGACAACAACGGAAACTCAAATCACCGCCTTTATTGAAAAAGCAAAAACCTACCGGAAAGAACATTTATATCAGCAGGCGCTCGATGAAATAGCGCAGGCGTACGGCATTGATCCTGCCAATGAAGAATTGTTTGCGCTCGAAGGAGAAATTCAGCAGGAATATCTGCAGTACGAAGAACAGGAACGGCAGGAACATGAAAAGACAGAAAAAGCAAACGCCATTAAAAAAAGTCTTGCCATGGCGCGGGAAGCAATGTCGAAAGAATCATATCCCGAAGCGATGGCGTGGGTCGATTATGCCATGAGTTTGGATATGTATCATCATGAAACAATGGATGTGCGTGCCGAGATTGAAAAAGCAATGCGCTACGAAGAAGAGCGCAAAGCCAATGAAGATAAAGAACTGGTTATCCAATTCCATTTAAGCAGAGCCATGGAATTTCTTGCCGAACAAAAAACTTCCGAAGCAACGCTGGAAATTGATCTTGCGCTTCGCTTAAACCCGAATCACAGCACGGCACTTCAATTAAAAAGCAGAATAAAAAGCGATTATTCCGAAGTAAATACGGCATAAGGCTATTAGAAAAATTTAATTGCCAAAAAGTTGACTCCTTCCAATTGTTTCTTTAAGATTGTAGTGAGAAGTAAAGTTCATTAACCAACAGCAAAGACATGGAATCAACACCTCAAGGTTCAGATCGACTGAAAGAAGTAGCGCTGCTTCTTAAACAGGCGGATAAGCTTGTTAAAGAGGGCGACCTTGCGTCGGCGCTTGAGCTGATTGTGAAAGCCCGGTCGTTCGATTCCAGACATCTCTATGCACTGGCGTATGAAGAGCGCGTACGCTCGCTTCTGAACGCAAAGCAGGCTGAGCAGCCGAAAAAAGAAACACCATCTCAGGCACACACTGAACCGCCAAAGCCGGCGGAAACAAAACCGCCAACCGCATCGCCGGCACTGCAGCATCTTTCCAACCTGGCAATAATTGAAGCCCAGCACAGCGCCACTGTTGCCGCTCAAAAAGAAAAAGCCGTAGAACTTCATAAAAAGGAAGAAGAAGAACGGACTCGGAACGATGAGCTTCGGCGAAATGCTATTGAGCAAAAAATTCAGGCATTTCTCAATCGGGCAAACGCCTATTTCAGCAAGCAGGAATATAATCGGGCGCTTGATGAAATTGCGCGTGCGTATCTTTTAGATCCGGTGAATGAAACGATTCATAAACTGGAAGATGAAATCCGCCGCGTGCAGGAAACGGCGCGTGTACGGGAAGAAGAAGAGCGGCAGAAAAAAATTGTTGAAGAAAAACTGCGCCGCGAAGAGCTGCTGAAAGCTAATGCACACATTGTGCATAAAGAAAAAGAAGAAAAGCTGAAACGCGAAGAACATGACCGGAAAAAAGCACAATTACAAAAAGTTCAGCAGTATTTACAGCGGGTCAATGAGCTGTTTCAGCAGAATAAATTAGATGAAGCGTTAAGCGAACTTGCTTTTGTCGTAGTTATTGATCCGTTGAATGAAGAAGTGCTTCGCTTAGAACAAAAAATTATTGAAACACAGGAACGGCGTCAGCAGGAACAATTAGAGCTTTATCAGAAGCAGTTAGAAGAACGCCAGAAAAAGCGTCAGACAATTCTTGCGACAATTCAAAAGCATATTGAAAATGCCGAAGTGCTGGCAAAGCAGTTAAAGTTTTCCGATGCACTGCGCACCATTACACGCGCAACGGTTCTCGATCCGGTAAATGAAGACTTACAAAAGTGCGAACATCGTATTTTAGCTGCGCAGGAAGAATATTTAAAACAAGAAGAAGAAAAACGCCGTCAGATTCAGGAACAGATTCGGAAACAGCAGGAAGAAGAACTGCTTCGTGTCGAACGGGCGAATCGTGAACGCGTTCTTACGTTTGAAAAGCAGGAACAAGACGAAAAAGTAAAAGCGAACAAAGATAAAATTGCAAAATATCTTGAACGGGCAAAGGGATTTCTTGCCGACCATCAATTTGAAGTGGCGCTGGGAGAAGTAGCGCTTGCATTCATCGTCAATCCGTTCGATGAAGATGTGAAGACGATGGAGCAGCAGATTATCCGCGCGCGGGAAGAATACAGCAAGAAAAATTTAGAACAGATTTATGTTTCGGAAGAAGACGAAAAAGAAAAGATTGTAACGCAGATAGCCGACCATATGAAGCAAGCCGGCGCTTATCGCAAAGAAAAAGATTACAGCAGAGCGTTTAATGAAGTTGCCAGAGCTTTTATTCTTGATCCGCTCAATGAAGATATTCAGCGATATGAAAACGAACTGCAGGAAGAATTCGACCAATATCTTGCCGATCAGCATGCGCTTCGTGAACAGGAAGAACATGAACGCCAAATCCGCATTCATATAGAACGCGCAACAGAATATTTAGAACGGGAATTGTTTGAAGAATCTCTGACGGAAATTGCCACCGGATTAACAATTGATGAGCAGAATGCGGATTTACTTTCGCTGCAAGAATTAGTGCAGGCTTCGTACAGAAAATGGCAGGTGAAAACGCTGGATGAAGCGCGTAATTATGAAGTGCAGCGCCATTATCTGCGGGCAAAAGAATTATTTACGGTTGAAAAATATAACGAAGCAATTGACGAACTGCAGAGAGCGCTCTCTTTAGATCCGTACCGCGACGAATGTTTGCAGTTAAAAAATGAAATTGAAGAAGTGCAGCACTCATCGGTTTCTCATTCAGCGGAATCAAAAAAGGATCAAATATTTATTCATATTAATAATGCGGAAAAATTATTACAGGCAAACCTTCTGGACCGCGCGTTTGTGGAAATTGTTTCCGGACTTGTGATTGATCCTTCCAATGCAAAATTACTTCAGCTTGAAAGCGAAGCTCATGCGTTAAGAGCAGAACGGGCAAAAACAGAAAAACAATCGATCTTGCAGCAAACGACCTCCCAAGAAGAAAAAGACCGCATGGTGCGGGTTCACACGCACGTTGCCGAAGAATACCGAAGGCAGAAAGAATATTCCAAAGCGCTGGACGAGCTGACGCAGGCGTACGTTATTGACCCCGGCAGCGCCGAAGTTGCCGAAATGGAAAAATCCGTTCGAGAGGAATATGAAGAGTTTATAAAACAACGGCAGCGTTCATTAAAACTCATTTATAGAGCAGGGTAAGAAGAGAGATGCTGGCAGTCGCACAACTCGCCGTTAATCTTTCCGAAGTAACAAAAAAAGTTGAAGAGAAGCGTTTTCTCGAAGCGCTTCGCATTATTAGAGAATCAAAAGTTTTAGATATTGCCAATATTTTTCTTTCCTCCATTGAGCAGTTTGTTTCACGACTGCAGACAGATCACAGCGAATTTACCCCCCGAATACTTCACCGCCTTATTCAACATGCTACCGATGACAGCCAGCAGCGTTCCGCGAACCAATCCGAAGAGGACACGTTTCTTTATAATTATTCTACGGCATTGGAAAAAATAAAGAATCGTCTTTTTGAATATACCGATGAATTTTTTGAACGAAAAGAATACGAACGATCGCTGGAAGAACTGCACCGCGTTTATTTACTCGATGCCGACAATGCTATTGCCAGACACTATGAGCAAAAAATTCGGCAGCTGATTGCCTTAGAGCATAGTGAGCCGTAGGAAAGCAACAGCGGCGTTGCAGCTTTTTGGCTGTTACTTTGCTACACTGTACAGCCGTTCAAGAGTTCGAAGAGTCTTCGCATCAAATGAAAAAGATTTTACATCGCTTTTTTCGCTGTTCGGATTATTTGGGTTTTTATAATACAACAATCCGCGAACAGTCCTCGCATTTACCATTTTATCAACGTATGGTTTCGGAATGACTACCGCAAATTTAATAACATGGCGGATATCATTTTCATTACGGAACGAAGTTCTCTGAACTTTAAACTCGGGCGACGGAGCGCCGTCAATAATAAACTGCATGTTGGTATTTGCCGGAAGCTGCGGTTTTAACGCCGGGTCAAACTCTCCAATTTCTTCAAAGCGGAAAAGATAGAGCACGGTTGTTGAATTTTCCGATGTGCGAATTTCAAAATCCGGATTGAACACAATGCTGTAATTCAGCAGCCCTTTTATTGTTAAGTTATGCTGCGCGCTGATTGGCGTAGAAAAGGACATCCACCGTCCCGGTCCGTGCTCAACAATAGAAAAATAATCAGACTCTTGAGCTTGTAATGCATGAACAGAAAACAACAATAAAAGAGGAAAGACAAGTCGAAGAAATTTCATTGTGGCGCTCCATAGATTATCAATGAAAAAGGATGAATCTGTGGCTATAAAGTAAGGAATAGGATTGACTTTGTAAAGGTATTTAGGGAATTGTTTTTTGTAAAATATCTTTTTAGCTTCAACCTGTAAGCTATAACATTTTTGCCGTTCTTACGTAATGAGAAGGGTCATTTAGCCGTTTACTCTATGCAATATTTTTCTCAAAAAATAATACGTTTACGAACAATTGTCGTGCTCATTGTTGCCGTACTTGTGAGTCTTTCGATTTTGACATTTTTTAATTATATCAAAACACCGACTGATGAGAATTTATTCCGCGATATTCCGTCAAATTTAGTTATTAAAAAAAGTTTTCCCGCCGGTCTGCAATCGAAAAAGCCGTTCTTAGGGGAGAGAATACAAGATGGTTCGACGAATGATTCTCTTCTTGCCGGCGATCTGGTTCTGGCAATGAACGATGGACAGGTGACGACCATTAAAGATGCCGAAGAAATTGTTGACCATTTCCCGGCTTCCGCAGAAATTAAATTTACGGTTCTTCGTCCATCCGGGAACAATGTTCTTGAAATGAGGGCAGCGATAAAGAATATTCCCAAAGATTTTCTTGAGCTGCTTTCTTCGTACGTGTACGTTAGTGATGTTACGCCGAACGGCGCATCGGATCGCGCCGGAATGAAGGTCGGCGATTTAATTATTTCGGTCAACGATCAAACCTTTTCCAATGCCGCCGAAGCCGATTTAATTTTGCGTAAGGGTCAAATTGGGAAAGCCATTACGTATAAAATAGTTCGTACTAACGAAACAAAAATTCTCCATGTAACCCTTGCAAAATTCGGCGTTCAAAACGGAACGCTGCTGTTTACCATGTCGGGTTTGGGCATGCTGTTTATCGGCGCGTTTATTTGGTATGCGCGTCCGCTTCTAAAACCGGCGCGAATGCTGGGCATTTCATTTATTGCCATCGGATATTTTTTATCAGTATTAATTATCCGGCGGGAAATTGATTCCACAATATTTACCGTTATCAGAAATTTTATAGAGGGTGTTGCATACTTCATTGGTCCCGCCATGATGGTGCATGCATTTCATTATTTTCCGAAAGAGCGGCAGGAATTAATATCTCGTAAATGGATTGCCCGCACCTATTATCTTCTCTCGGCGATTTCAACGGTAACGGCGGTGCTGTTGAACCGATTTGATGCCGTGTTTCTCTTTTTTCTTTTCATCATTTTTATCGCTATCCGGTATCGAAAGTCAGCCTCTAAAGAATACAAGGAAATATTAAGGATTATTAAATTCGTTTCGCTCGGAGTCGGAATATTCTCGGTGATTATTACTGTGCTTTCGAGCAGCGCGCAGGATCCCATCGGGATAGGAATAGTCGGCGTTCTTATTCTTCTTATTCCGCTTTCGTTTCTTTATACTATTATGCGGTATCATCTTTTGGATATTTATTTCCGGGTTCGAAGAAATATTCAGTACAGCATTCTTTCATTTTTTTGGTCTTCGGCAATAATTTATTTTCTTTTATCGGCGTTTTTAAAAATTTCGGAAATCTCCATGCCGAAGTTTGATATTATTTTTACCGGTGCTTCGATAGAAATTAGCGATACCATAAATACGGTGGGAAATAAAATTTCCGCCGAGCATTTTCTGTTAATCTTTGGAAGCGTAACGGTAACATTTCTTCTCATTCAAATTCGGCGGCAGGGCCAAAAATTTATTGATCGAAAATATTACCGCACACAGTACGATTATCGTAAGACCTCTCAAGAATTTAATGAACTGCTTGCCACCACGCACAGCATCGACCAGCTGGCAAAAGATTTTGTTGTAAAACTTGCCGCGTTAATTCATTTGAAGAAAGCCGGCGTTTTATTCTTTCGCGATGAAGAGCAGTGTGTCTGCAATGAGGTGTATGGATTTAACGGAACAGAATGGAAGCAGTTTTGTTTAACGGAAGAAAAAAATATTATTTCGGCAATGAAGCAGATTCAGAATGAACTGCGCGCGGATTATCTTCCGGAGACTATTAAATATTTTTTTCAACGGGAGAATTTCCAGTATGTTATTCCTATCCGCTCAAAAGACCGGCTGCTCGGCGTGATGCTGATTGGAGAAAAACGGGCAGAAACCACATTCCGGCACGAAGACCTTTCGCTTCTTTCTTCGGTAGCGAAACAAGCGTCCGTAGCGATAGAAAATGCTTTTCTGTACGAAGATCTGGCAGAGCAGGAGCGGATGAAACATGAATTGGAAATTGCCCGCCGCATTCAAATAGATTCGCTTCCGCAGAAAACGCCGAACATTCCCGGGCTGGAGATTTCCGGTGTTTCAATTCCCGCACTGGAAGTTGGCGGCGATTTTTTTGATTACTTAACGAACGATGCATTGAAGATAACCATTATTATCGGCGATGTAAGCGGCAAGGGAACATCCGCCGCGCTGTATATGTCGAAAGTTCAGGGAATTTTTCGCTCGTTGTATGAATTTAATCTTACACCGAATGAGTTGTTTCGAAGGGCAAATTCATTGTTGTGCAAAGATTTGGAAAAACGATCGTTCATTACCGCTCTTGGCGCTGAATTTCATCCGGCAGAACATAAGATAACGGTTTCTCGCGCAGGTCACCTGCCTCTTTTTTATTTTAACCACAGCGAGCAAAAGGTAAAGAAAATTCTGCCGAGAGGAATGGGCATAGGGTTAAATGACGAAGGAATTTTTGCTTCGGAATTAGAAGAATATCAACGGCAGTATCAATCAGGAGATATTTTCCTTTTTGCAACGGATGGTGTTACTGAAGCACAGGAAAATACGTACACGGAATTCGGCGAAGAGCGTTTACAGCTTGTTCTGCAAAAAAATTCATCTTCTACCGCCGATGAAATTAAAGAACAGATACTTTCGGAAATTAAAGTATTTGTCCAGAACTTGCCGCAACACGACGACCAAACGATCGTTGTCGTAAAAATTACCTCATAATATTGTTTCAGGAAATTTTTGAAACATCTGCTGTCGGCAGTAACGATGTGTTTTGTAAAGTGAGAATATTTTGTAGCGCGTACGGGAATCGAACCCGTGTTTAAGCCTTGAGAGGGCTCCGTCCTAACCGCTAGACGAACGCGCCGGGGTAAAATATTTTTCTTCCTTCCTAAAAAAATCTTTTGTAATGTACAAAAGAAGGCTTTCTTCTGCAAGACAATGAAAATACTATCTTCCAAACATTTATTCGTAACTTTATGAGCATTCGTGAAAAAATATCCCGGGTAAGCACGCTTATTCCTTTTCCCAAAACATCTCTCGAATTGTTAACCGGTTCGTACGATAAAAACACAACAATGCAGAAAATTATTGCCATTGCTGAAAACGATCCTGCCTTAACGGCAAAAATTTTATCTATTGCCAACTCGCCGTTTTACGGTTTTCGCTGGAATGTCGGCAGTATTCCGCAGGCGTTGTTGACGCTTGGTACTGATGAAGTTACAGGGTTAATTTTAGCATATCAATTAAAGCAGGAGATATTTTCGTGGGATACAAAACAGAAAAAATTTCTTCAGCGTCTATGGAAACACAGCGTAGTAACGGCAATTCTTGCACGGCTGTTAAAACAGTACTTACAGCTTCATTCCGACGGAGAAGAATTTACCGCCGGTTTGCTTCATGATATCGGCAAGCTGGTTCTGGCGCAATATTTTCCTGAAAAGCTGGATGATATGCAAAAAAAGATGGAAAAGGATAAGAAGACAGATCTTGAAGCTGAAATGGAAGTGTTTGAGATGACCCATACGGAAGTGGGAGAAATACTCGGAACAAAATGGAGCTTTCCTGAAGTGCTGGTTGAAACCATGAAATATCATCATTCACTTGAATTGATATCGAACAACAAAATTCTTCCTTCTGTTGTGCGCCTCTCGGATATTTTTGCAGAAGAATGGCAGTACGGTATCGGCGAGCAGGCATCATCATTTGAAATTGATAATGAAGTGTGCTGGAAAAATCTTCAAGGTGCTTTCCCGAATCTGGAAGGAGTTCATTCGCGGGAAATAGGAAAAATGATTCGTGCGCAGCTTCAATCTTCCCATGATTTTATTAATTTATTTCTGTAAAACAACAAAGGGCTTTCGTTATCACAATGAAAGCCCTTTGTCTTCTAAATTATTCGAGAGATTTTATTTTACCAGCATCATCTTTTTTGTTTGAACAAAATTTTCTGCACCGTTCGTATTCTTTGTTACCTGCAGACGGTAAAAATACATTCCGCTCGGAATGTTCATGGCGTTCCACTGCGCCGAATAACTTCCTGCCGTTTTTACTTCGTTCACCAGCACGGCAATTTCTCTTCCGAGAAGGTCAAAAACTTTTAAACTCACCGTTCCGCCGGATGCCAGTTGATAATCAATTTTTGTTACCGGATTGAACGGATTAGGATAATTTTGAGATAATTGATACGAGTTTGGTATCGAATTCTGCTCTGTTACTTTTGCTGATCCGGAATTTATGACTGCGCCGGTTGTTAAATCGCAGAGAAATTGTTTCGTATCATAATCTATCCATTGATTATCGCCTTCAACTCCGAATGAGTAGGTTACGCCCCAATAAAAATTACCCGGAACCGGATTTAAATTCCAATATCTATCGTAACTTAAATCGCCGAGGTTCATACTACTTTGGAATTTGAGCGAATCGGCTTTTTTCTGTAATCGAAATTCTCTTCCGCCGGCATTTTCGACGTTTGCCATTACGACACCGGAAGCGGCGGCATTCTCAAGGTTTGAAAATGTTACTTTTTGACTTAATCCTCCAATCCAGCCAAGATCGGTAATAGGCTTTATTTTATTATCAAAAGGCGCAATGTGTATCCGGCTTCCTTTTGTGTTGTTATCGTAAAGATAAATAAAATCCCAGTCGGTAGCTCTTCCTAATGTATCAACATGATATGCCTGAACGGTTTTTAATTGTTTACCATTCGGTAATTCTTGAACAAAATTGTTGTGTTCTGATAATGCTTCCGAAAAGTTCAACGGGCTAAATGAAATGAATGTTAAATCAACATTTGTTAACGAAGCGCCGTTGACCACAACAGAATCTGAAAAAGCCACAACATCAATTCCACTTTCTACATCAATTGAGCCGTCGTTATTAACATCTTTTGCGGCAATAGGCCAAAAGGTGCCGTTCGGAACGTATGGAATAGTGTACGTTCCATTGCTGTTTACTTTTGCGAAGGAAACAAAAT
>JACFMZ010000049.1 GCA_019455105.1 Bacteroidota bacterium
GTGTTATTGTTAAAGGAAATAAACTGCTCGGCAGCGGTTATCATAAACAGTACGGAGCAGCCCATGCCGAAATTAATGCAATCAACAATGCAAAACGTAAAGGCAATAATATTATCGGTTCAACATTGTATGTTAATTTAGAACCGTGTTTCCATTACGGCAAAACTCCTCCGTGTGTCGATTCGATTATTCAAAATAAATTTTCTCGTGTTGTTGTGTCATCAGCCGATCCTAATTCTTTGGTGAATGGGAAAAGTCTTCAAAAGTTAAGACGGCATCACATTTCGGTGACTTCCAATATTCTTAAAGAAGAAGCACGGCAGCTCAATTGCTTCTTTTTTAATCGTATGGAAAAACAAAGACCCTTTATCGCATTAAAGTATGCTGAAACAGCAGACGGCTTTATCGCGAAGCCGAACGGTAGTTCTCAATGGATTACGAATGAAGATTCTCGAAAATACGTCCATCATTTACGTTCACAATATGATGCAATTTTGGTAGGTGTGAATACCGTAATTCAAGACAATCCGGAATTAACGGTAAGACATACAAAAGGGAAAAATCCTATAAGAATTATTCTCGATAAAGATTTACGTTCTCCGCTACGGCGAAAAATATTTCAAAGTGATGTTGCTTCAACTATTGTATTTATTGCAAGGAAGACGGCAGAAAAGAAAAAGCAGAAAATTCAGCAATTAAAAAATAAAGGGGTTATTGTAATTTCGGTTTCTTTAAAAAAGAATCTCTTAGATTTATCGGCGATATTAAAAAGTTTATTGGAATATAATATTTCAAGCATTTTTGTGGAAGGCGGAGCGAGAGTTTTTTATTCATTCTTAACTGCGAATCTTGTAGATTATATATATTATTTTAAGGCGAATACTATTTATTTTCAAAGCGGCATGAAAGGAGTTTCCGCTTTAATTACCGATAAAAAATTTAAAAAAGTACAGAATAAAAAATTCGGCAACGATGAGCTGCAGGAATATCTTACCCGTTAATAGTTTATGGTTATGATGAAAAAAATAATTATTTATCAAGTATTAATTTTGTCTGTTTCCTTTTCTCTTCAAAAATCGGATATGACAATGCTGAAAGAAAAAATACAATCTATTATTGCTTCGGCAAACGGAAATTTTGCCGTTGCCTTAATGGATCTGCAAACGCATCAAACTCTGCTGCTTAATGAACGAGAAAAATTTCATGCCGCCAGCACAATGAAGACGCCGGTGATGATTGAAGTTTTCAAGCAGGCCAATGAAAAGAAATTTTCATTAGATGATTCAATAGCAATTATTAATAAATTTTCCAGTATTGTTGACGGTTCTCCATACTCTCTTAATACGACTGATGACAGCGAGGGGGATTTGTATTCGTTAATAGGGCATAAGTTAAAAATTCGAGATCTGGTTTTTCGTATGATTACCGTCAGCAGTAATTTATCAACAAATATTCTTATTGATAAAGTGAAAGCTGTGAATGTCATGAAAACGATGAAGTCAATGAATGCCAATGATATTCAGGTGCTGCGCGGCGTAGAAGATCAAAAAGCATACGATGCCGGTTTAAGTAACACCACGACTGCTTATGATTTAATGCTGATTTTTGAAAAGATTGCAAGAAAAGAAATCATTTCACCGCAGGCATGCGATGGTATGATTGATATTTTGAAGCATCAAAAGTTTAATGATATGATTCCCGGATTGCTTCCTAAAGATGTTACTGTTGCTCATAAGACAGGTTCTATTACCGGTGTTGAACATGATTCCGGCATTGTGTATCTGCCCGACGGCAGAAAATATGTGCTGGTTATTCTATCGAAAAATTTACAATCTGCAGAAGCCGGAAAAAAGACCATTGCACAAATTTCAAAAACTATTTACGATTATTTTATTCATTGATATGTTTACCGGTATTGTTGAAACAGTCGGAGTAATAAAAAATATTTCCAAAAAAGGAGACGGCTGCGATATTACGATTCATTCTGCTAAAATTGCAACATCGCTTGCTGTTGACAATAGTATTTCTGTGAACGGCGTCTGTCTGACTGTGGTACGGAAAAAACAACATCTCTTTTCAATTCATGCGGTAAAAGAAACATTGTTAAAAACAAATTTGGGTAGTTTAAAAATTAACGATGAAGTAAATCTAGAACGGGCGGTAAAATTGTCCGACCG
Source organism: Bacteroidota bacterium (assembly GCA_019455105.1). Classification (GTDB taxonomy): domain Bacteria; phylum Bacteroidota; class Ignavibacteria; order UBA10030; family UBA8401; genus JACFMZ01. The sequence continues at coordinate 2,178 of JACFMZ010000049.1, forward strand.
ACTAAACGGACATCTTGTGCAAGGACATATAGATTGTACAGGGAAAGTTATTAGGGTTGAAACACTTGAAACAAGCTGGATGTTTACAGTTTCGTTTCCGAAACAATTTCGAAAATATATTATTCCGGTTGGTTCAATTTGTGTTGACGGTGTAAGTTTAACGACAGCACGCTTACAGAATGCCTCGTTTACGGTGGCAATAATTCCATACACTTTTGAACATACTGTTTTTCATAATTATAAAGCAGGTTCTTCGGTTAATCTGGAGTTCGACGTTATCGGCAAATACATAGAAAGTTTATTGCTAAAGAAATGAAAAATATTTCCTCATTATTTAAAAAAATATTTAAACTGCGTATTGTTAGAATATTTTTTTACCTCTTATGTACGGGGTTTTTGTTATTATTTATTTTGGATTCTTTTATTATGCCGTGGTTTGTAAACGAAGGGGGAACGACAGTTATTCCCAATGTTGTCGGTTTGAAAGAGGAAGCTGCTTTTGCGCTTCTTGATTCAATGAATTTGGAACCTAAGCGGGGCGAAGTACGGTATGATGATTCGCTTCCCGAAGGATATGTTGTTTCGCAAAACCCTCCTCAATCGCAAGTTGTTAAAAGCGGCAGAAGAGTCTATTTAATAATTTCCGGCGGCGATCTTCCTGCTATTGTTCCTTCTTTGCGCGGAAGAACAATCAGGGATGCAAAATTTTCCTTAGATAGAGCCGGTTTACGGCAGGGTGCAATTACCTATACAACATCGCCGGATTTTCCTGAAGGAACTATTATTTTACAAGATATAGCTCCCGGAACACGTGTCAAGAAAAATTCATTTGTCAGCTTAACGGTTAGCGCCGGCGTTTCCATAGATAGTATCGTTGTTCCTTCGTTAATCGGAAAAACGCTTTCCGATGCACAGAAAATTTTAAAGGAAAAAGGACTCAAAGTCGGCAATATCACGTACCAAATTCAGCCGGACTTATTGCCGAATACTGTGTTAGACCAGTTTCCGCCGGAAAATAAAATTGTTACCATAGAGAAATCGGTTGATCTTTTTATCGCTCAGGCACCGGAAAAAAAATCTTCAAAAAAAGAAAATAACCAATGACACAAATCCGACATCAAATACTTCCATCGTTACTCTCTGCCGATTTTGGGAAACTGGAAGAAAACATTAAAAGGCTCGAAGCTCTTGGCGTTACAACTTTGCATCTTGATATTATGGACGGCAACTTTGTTCCGAATATCAGTTTCGGTCCCGATATCGTTTCTACGATCAGAAAAATAACGAAGCTTACACTTGATACGCATTTAATGATTCAACATCCCGAAGCCTACATTGAGAAATTTTACGAAGCCGGCTCGGATATATTAACGGTTCACGCCGAAGCAACAGTGCATCTGCATCGGACTGTTACGCGCATACAAGAACTTGGAATTAAAGCAGGAGTAGCAATAAATCCTGCAACTCCGTTAGTTATGCTTGAAGAGATATTACCGTTTGTAGATTTAGTGTTAATTATGTCGGTCAACCCCGGCTTCGGCGGACAGAAATATATTGCTACCAGTACAAAAAAAATATCTGTGCTTAAAGAACTTATTGCAAAACTCAATGTTCAGCCTATCATTGAAGTTGACGGCGGCATTAACGCAGAAACCATACAAACTGCGCTTGCTGCAGGCGCCGAATATTTCGTTGCCGGGCATGCAGTCTTTGCAAATAACAATATTGAGTTAAACTATCACACACTTAAAACATTATTACAATAAATCTTATGAACTACGCAATTAAAAATGTAAAGATTGTAACACCTTTCAGAATTGTCGAGCCGGGAGCAATTATTATTTCTGATAAAAAAATATCTGCCATGGGAAAAGTTATGGATGTTACCATCCCGGATAATATTCCTGTTTATGATCTTCCCGGTTTAGTTCTTACCCCGGGATTTGTGGATCTGTTGGTTCACGGAGGAGGGGGAAGGGGCTTTGCCGATACGGAAGAAGATTCTATCGGAATTGTTTCAGATTTCTTTTTTCAACACGGAACAACCGGACTGCTAGCATCACTGTTCAGCAAAAAAATGGAATTGCTGAAAAATGATATGAATCGCATTGCCGATTATATCGAAGGAAATTCTAACTCGAATATTTGGGGTATTCATATGGAAGGTCCTTTTATCAATCCGCAGATAAAAGGAGCGCATAAAATAGAATATCTTTGGGAGCCGAATGTTGAAGCGTGGACTGAATTAAATGCCGCCAGCCGCGGACATATTAAACTAATGACTATCTCTCCCGAATTAAAAGGCAACATTGATGTTATACGTGCAGCGGCAAGTCAGGGAGTTGTTCCTTCCATCGGTCATACGCTTGCGATGTATGATGATATTGAAAAAGCAATTGATAACGGCGCCGCGCATGTTACGCATATGTTTAATGCCATGCGTCCGTTTCACCATCGTGAAGCAGGAATTATGGTTGCGGCATTGCTGCGAAAAGAATTAAAAGTTGAATTGATTGCCGATGGTATTCATGTTCATCCGATTGTGATGCAGCTGCTGTATAATATTAAAGGAGACGGCGGAATAATACTTGTTACAGATTCTATCCGTGCCGGTGGAATGCCTGACGGTACATATCATTTTATGGACCAGCAAATAATCGTAAAAGAAAACCGTGCATTCCTTCCCAACGGAACTCTTGCCGGCAGCACGTTAACAATGGAGCGTGCAGTAAAAACAATGGTGCAGCAAGTCGGCGTGCCGTTGACTTCGGCGGTACGTATGGCTTCATTAAACGGAGCGAAAGTTCTTGGGAAAGAACATCAGAAAGGAATTTTAGCAGTCGGCAAGGATGCAGACCTTGTTCTGATGAACGATCAATTTGAAGTTGAAGCAACCATTTGTGAAGGAGTATTAAAATATCAACGGAATGCTATCTTTAATAAATAAAAAATAGCGTAATATATTTCTTAGAAGCAGGCGCATTGCCTGCTTTTTTTATTTTAAATTTATATTGACAGAAATCATTATTTACCTTATATTCTAAAGTAATTACTGTAATAACCTAAATAATTAAGGAAATATATGATTGATGACATAGATATTACAATTCTCGATATTCTTCAAAAGAATGGAAGAACGCGCCGCAATGATTTAGCCCAAACGGTCGGGTTAAGTATTCCATCCATAAGTGAACGATTAAAAAAACTGGAAGAGAACGGAGTTATCAAAGGGTTTTTCGCCGAGTTAGATCCGAAGAAAGTTGGAAAGGATATTACGGCGTTTATAAAAGTATCGGTTGATAAATCAAAACATTATCAAGCTTTTATTGAACAAGCAAAACTGTTGGATGAGGTTCTGGAAATTCACGCCATAACAGGAGACGGTTCGCACTTATTAAAAGTGAGGACTGAGAATACCTCATCATTGGAAAAATTGCTTTCAAAAATTCAAGCGTGGAACGGCGTAACGATGACTTCAACGAGTCTTGTTCTTTCTACGCATAAAGAAACACTGCGATTAAAAATTTCAAAAAAATAAAACTATCAATATTACACAAAGGACTTTATGGCAAAACACGTGAAACCGGTTTCTACATATTTTGGTGAAAATATTTTTAATCTTACCAAAATGCAGCAGATGCTTCCAAAAAATGTTGTTGAAAAGATGACTGATGTTGTTTTAAAAGGAACAAAACTAGACCGCGATACCGCAAGCGTTGTTGCTATTGCAATAAAAGAATGGGCAATCTCAAAAGGATGCACGCATTACTCTCATTGGTTTCAGCCGTTAACGGGATTCACGGCAGAAAAACATGATTCATTTATCGACTTCGGCGAAAACGGAAAATTGATTGAAGCATTTTCTGAAAAGCAATTAATTCAAGGAGAATCAGATGCTTCGTCATTTCCATCCGGCGGAATACGTACAACATTTGAGGCGCGCGGATACACAATTTGGGACCCGACCAGTCCGCCATTTATTATTGAATATCCTCACGGCAACACATTGTGTATTCCTTCGGTGTTTGTTTCCTATACCGGTGATACTTTGGATAAAAAGGCGCCGCTGCTTCGTTCGGTTGAAGCTTTAAATACTGCCGCTCTGGGAATGTTAAAATATTTCGGTAACAGTGCTTCAAAAGTCTATACTACGCTCGGTGTTGAACAAGAATATTTTTTAATTGATCGGGAATTTTACAATAAGCGGATAGATTTAAAACAAACAGGCAGAACACTGTTCGGAAGAATTCCTGCCAAACATCAGCAAATGGAAGATCAGTATTTCGGCAATATACCGGAGCGGGCATTTGCTTTTATGACAGATTTTGAAAATGAAGCTTATAAGCTCGGCATTCCATTAAAGACGAGACATAATGAAGTTGCGCCGAATCAGTTTGAAGTGGTACCGATTTATGAAGATGTTAACGTTGCTATTGACCATAATCAAATTATTATGGACTTAATGGATCGCATAGCAAGAAGGCATGGATTGGCAGTATTACTGAACGAAAAACCGTTTGCAACAGTGAACGGAAGCGGTAAGCATTGCAATTGGGCTATGGTAACGGATAAAGGGGAGAACCTTTTAAATCCGGGAAAAACTCCACAGAAAAATTTACGCTTTCTTGTTTTTCTTATGGCAACGGTTCGTGCGGTTAATAAGTATGCAAAATTACTTCGCGCCTCAATTGCCTCTGCCCATAATGATCATCGTCTCGGTGCCAATGAAGCGCCGCCGGCAATTATTTCTGTTTTCTTGGGAAGTTTGTTAAGCGAAGTTTTACATGATATTGAGACTGGGAAAATTACTGATACGGCGGAACAATCCTGGCTTTCCATTGGTATTGATAAAATTCCATCAATCCCCAAAGATAATACTGATAGAAACAGAACTTCGCCGTTTGCATTTACCGGAGCAAAATTTGAATTTCGTGCTGTCGGTTCAAGTCAGTCGCCTTCAACGCCAATTGCAATTTTGAATACTATAACCGCTTCAATGCTCGATGTAATGAGAACGGAAATTGAAACTTGTATCGCCGAAGGAAAAGATTTTACCACCGCCGTTGTTGAAGTTCTGCGGAAGTCTATTTCTGAATCAAAAAAAGTAATTTTTGAAGGAGACGGTTATTCAGAAACATGGCATAAAGAAGCGGCAAAGCGCGGACTGCCGAATATAAAAACTGCTCCTGAAGCATTTGAGTCCTATCTCGAAAAAGATGTAAAAGAAGTCTTCGAACGTTACAAAGTCTATAACGCGCGGGAAATTGAGGCGATCTATCATATCGATTTGGAAAACTACATTAAGCAGGTTGATATTGAAGCCGATATTACCAGAGACCGGGCGTTAACAAAATATATACCGACTGCCGCACGGTATGTTTCGGAATTATCTTCCACCGTAGAAGGACTTCGTTCAACGTTGGGAAAAAATGATAAAGGAATAAAAACTCTTGTTGATGTTATTAAAACACTTTCTTCGAGTATTGTAAAATTACAATCCGAAAGTGCTGCACTGGAAAAGGCGCTTCTTGCAGCAGAGAAAATTGAGAACAGCAGGAAAAAGGGAGCCGCCTATCTGGCAATTCGAAGACAGACAGAAAATATTCGTGCTATTGTTGACGGTTTGGAAGAAATTGTTGCCGATGATCTCTGGCCCGTACCAAAATACAGCGACATGCTGGTGAGTTTGTAATTGATTGATTTCTATGAAAGCATAAACCCTGTACGGTGTGTACTGGGTTTACTTTTTTAAATTGCATCTCCGTTTTGTATTCAATACTTTAAATAAGAAAAAAAATTATGAGAAATATGGACCTGCAAAAATACATACGCACAATTCCGGATTTTCCCAAACAGGGAATTATGTTTCGGGATATTACCACATTGTTAAAAGATGAAAAAGCATTCGCAGAAACGATTGATATATTTTATCATCATTATAAAAATAAAAATATTACAAAGGTTGTCGGTATCGAGTCACGCGGTTTTATTATCGGTGCTGCACTGGCATATCGTCTCGGCTGCGGTTTTGTTCCCATCCGAAAGCCGAATAAACTTCCGGCGGAAACAATAAAAAAGGAATATGAACTTGAATACGGTACGGACAGCATAGAAATTCATAAAGATGCCGTGCAGCCGAACGAGCGCATTCTTATTCACGATGACCTTCTGGCTACCGGAGGAACGATTGCCGCTGCCTGTTCGTTATTGCAGCAGTTGAAAGCAGAAATCGTCGGACTTTCTTTTATCATTGAACTTTCATTTCTCAATCCGAGAAAGCGCTTGGGAAATTACGAGATATTTTCTCTTATTCAATACAACGCAGAATAATACACCATCAATAAACCGTCATTACAACTTGACGGTTTTTTTATTTTAGAGGAAAAAATGAAAACCATCATTGAGCCATTTAAAATTAAATCTGTTGAACCGATTCGTTTTACAACACGGGAAGAACGTACTGTATATCTTCAGCAAGCGCATTACAATCCGTTTCTTATTTCTGCGGAAAATGTGATGATTGATTTATTGACTGATAGCGGCACGGCTGCCATGAGCGCGAAACAATGGGCGGGAATTATGGAAGGGGATGAATCTTACGCCGGTGCGCGAAGTTTCTATCGTTTTGAAAAAATTGTTAAAGAGTTAACAGGATTAAATTATGTTATCCCGACGCACCAAGGAAGAGCGGCAGAAAAAATTCTCTTTTCTATTGTCGGCGGAAAAGGAAAATACATTCCCAATAATACGCACTTCGATACCACCCGCGCGAATGTTGAATTCAGCGGTGCGGAAGGTTATGATTTTGTTACGGAAGAAGGAAAGCATCCCGAAGTGATTGCTCCGTTTAAAGGAAATATGAATATTGAAGCGCTGGAAAAATTTATTCTTGAAAAAGGAAAAGAAAATATTCCTGTCTGCCTGATTACCGTAACCAATAATTCCGGCGGTGGGCAGCCGGTTTCAATGAAAAATATTCGTGAAACAAAAATGCTGTTGAAGAAATATAATATCCCCCTTTTTCTTGATGCGTGCCGCTTTGCAGAGAATGCCTATTTTATAAAATTACGCGAAGAAGGGTACGCCGATAAATCTCCGAAAGAAATTGCGCAGGAAATGTTTTCATACTGCGACGGCGTTACGATGAGCGCAAAAAAAGATGCCATTGTAAATATGGGCGGATTTATTGCCATGAATAATGAAGAACTTGCCACTCAGGCACGCAATCTTCTTATTATTACGGAAGGATTTCCGACGTACGGCGGACTGGCCGGGCGAGATCTTGAAGCAATTGCACAAGGGCTGGAAGAAGTACTTGATGAACATTATTTACAATACCGCCTTCGCTCTGTTGAATATCTCGGAAATAAATTAACGGAAGCCGGCATTCCCATTATTCTTCCGCCGGGAGGACATGCCGTGTATATTGATGCAAAAAAATTATTGCCGCAGATTCCTCCGCACCAATATCCCGGACAGGCAGTTGTTGCAGATCTCTATCTTATCGGCGGCATTCGGTCTGTGGAAATTGGAAGCGTGATGTTTGGAAAATATGATGCTCACGGAAAATTAATTTCTCCTGAAATGGAACTCGTGCGATTAGCAATTCCACGAAGAGTGTACACGCAAAGTCATATTGATTATGTCATTGAATGTGCCATTGAAATGTATGACAATAGAAAATCACTTCGTGGTTTTTCCATAACGTATGAAGCACCTCAGCTTCGACACTTTACAGCAAAGTTTAAACCCATTGATTAAAATATTTTTAAAAGGATTAGCAGTATAAAAGTAGTTATATGCTTTTTTTATTTAAAATATTTTTTAAAACTCTTCTTTAACTCTTGCGAATAAAAAAAAATATTTGAACATTAATTCAGAATTGATTGTCTGATTTCAATTTTCAAAAAATATTTTAATGCGAGGGCTATGAAAAACAAAATATTTGTTTCTCTTCTCGTTTCCATTCTTTCTCCGTTATTGCACCTACAAGCACAAGACCCAGGAGAAAAATTATTTACACAAAAATGTATGGTCTGTCATACCATCGGCAGAGGAGATTTAGTCGGACCTGATCTTGCGAATGTAACAACAAGAAGAACTGAATCTTGGATAAGCAAGTTTGTTATTTCTCCGCAAAGTGTTATCAACTCCGGAGACTCAACAGCAACTGCTCTCTTCAAAAAGTATAAAGTTGTAATGCCCGACCAGCAGTTATCTTCAAATGAAATAAAATCTCTTCTCACGTATATTGATACAGCCGGTTCTTCGGCAAAAGGAAATTCACCGCTTAGTGCTTTTGATTTTGTCTCAACGAACGAGACAGATATTGAACTCGGTAGAAAATATTTTGAAGGAACAATACGATTCTCCAACGGGGGGGCCGCTTGTCTTTCATGCCACAATATTGATAATGCTTCTGTCTTTAACGGCGGATTGTTAGCAAAAGATTTAACAAACGTGTTTTCCCGTTATCCTTCTTCCGGCGTAGGAGGAATATTAACCAGCCCGCCATTTCCTGCAATGATAGACGCCTTTGGTAATACTCCGTTAACTACCGATGAAATTAATGCGCTCTTAGCTTTCTTAAACCATACGAATAAGAGCGTTACGGTCAATAATCTCTCGCTCAATGCACAATTCGATTTGCTTCTTGAAGCAATTGTCATTTTGAATTTTATTTTCATTTTATTTTTTATTTTTTGGTCGAGAGTAAAAAAGAACAGCGTTCATTCTAAATAATTTTTCTTACAACATTTTACGAAAATACTATGAGTTGGATAAAAGATATTGTCTCTCCCAACACCAGAAAATGGGAAGAATTTTACCGGAACCGGTTTCAACACGACAGAATTATGAGAAGCACGCACGGAGTGAATTGTACGGGTGGATGCTCATGGCAGATTCACGTGAAAGACGGAATTGTTGTTTGGGAAACGCAGCAATTAGATTATCCGCTTCTTGAAAACGGTTTGCCTCCGTATGAACCGCGCGGATGCCAAAGAGGAATTTCCTATTCATGGTATCTTTATAGTCCGCTGCGAATTAAATATCCGTTAATTCGCGGAGCTTTAATTGATGCGTATCGTGAAGAGAAAAAGAAAACCGGAAATCCGTTAACCGCTTGGGAAAATTTGCAGAACAATGCTCAGAAAAGAAAATCGTACCAAACAGCGCGCGGTAAGGGAGGATTCAGGCGGGCTTCGTGGAGTGAAGTGTTGGAAATTATCTCAGCGGCAAATATTTATACGGCAAAAAAATACGGACCGGATAGAGTCGTCGGGTTTTCGCCGATTCCGGCAATGTCTATGTTAAGCTATGCAGCCGGTAGCAGATTTCTGCAATTATTCGGCGGCGTAAATCTCAGCTTCTATGATTGGTATTGCGATCTGCCGAATGCATTTCCGGAAATTTGGGGAGAGCAAACCGATGTCTGCGAAAGCGCCGATTGGTATAACGCAAAGATGATTGCGGTGATGGGTGCGAATTTAAATATGACCCGCACGCCGGATGTTCATTTCTTTGCGGAAAGCAGACACAATGGAACGAAGACCGTTGTCTTCTCGCCTGATTTCAGTCAAGTGGCAAAATTTTCGGATCAATGGGTTCCGCTTCACGCCGGTAGCGACGGCGCTTTTTGGATGGCGGTTACACACGTTATTCTTAAAGAATATCATCACGAGAAGAAAACACAATTCTTTATCGATTATGTGAAACGGTATACCGATTCGGCATTCCTTGTTGAAGTCTCCGAAGAAAACGGTGTGTATAAGGCAGGAAAATTAGTTCGGGCAAATCAAGTAAAAGAGCATAAAGAAATTTCCAACGGCGAATGGAAATTCTTACACATTGATACAAAATCGAAAAAACTTGTGGTGCCGAAAGGGAGCGTCGGCCATCGTTGGGATGCAAAACAAGGAAGTTGGAATTTAAAATATGAGAACTCAACGGATAGTAAAAAATATGATCCCGTTTTAAGTTTAATCGAAAATAACGATAAAGTCGTTAACGTTGAATTTCTTGAATTTGGATATAATAAAAAACGTCAGCGAGGCGTTCCTGTAAAAACTCTTGAGACCGTTGATAAAAAGAAAATATTGGTTACGACTATTTATGATTTATTGATGGGGCAGTACGGAGTTGACCGAGGTTTGGGCGGAGATTATCCGAAAGATTATAACGATAAAGAAGCAGCATACACTCCTGCGTGGCAGGAAATTTTCACCGGCGTAGATTCGAACCATATTATTAGTTTTGCGCGAGAGTGGGCTGAAACGGCAATCAATACGCAGGGTAAATGTATGATTATTGTCGGCGCCGGCGTTAATCACTGGTTCCATAATAATCTTATGTATCGTGCTGGTGCAATGGCATTAATGATGTGCGGCTGCGTCGGGAAAAATGGCGGTGGATTAAATCATTATGTCGGTCAGGAAAAGCTGGCGCCGACAGATTCGTGGGCAACAATTGCGTTTGCGAGAGATTGGGTTGATGCTGTTCGATTGCAGCAAACACCTTTGTGGCATTATATCAATACCTGCCAATTCCGGTACGACGGAAAAACATCGAAGTATAATACGGCTCCGAAAAATAATTTAACCGAAAAACATATGGCGGATCTCATTTTCAAATCCGTGCGAATGGGATGGATGCCGTTTTATCCGCAGTTCAATAAAAATCCGTTGGAACTTCAAAAAGAATTTCATACTTCCGATTCCGACCAAATTAAAAAACAGTTAGCTGAAAAATTAAAAAATAAAGAAATAGAATTTTCAGCAGGCAATCCGGATGATGAAATTAATTTTCCGAGAGTGTGGTTTATTTGGCGCGGAAATGCGATTGCCGGAAGCATGAAGGGACATGAATACGCTCTCAATCATTATCTTGGAACACATACCAATATTATTGCAAAAGATAGTGAAGAAAAAACGGAAGAAGTACAATGGCACGATATCGCTCCCGTTGGTAAGATGGATCTTGTTGTTGATTTAAATTTCAGAATGGATTCATCGGCGCTCTATTCGGATATCGTTCTTCCGGCTGCTTCGTGGTATGAAAAAGATGATTTGAACAGCACCGATATGCATTCGTTTATTCATCCGCTTTCAGCTGCTATTGCTCCGGTGTGGGAAGCAAAAACGGATTGGGATATTTTCAAAAATATCGCCTTAGCAACAAGCAATTTAGCGAAAGAACATCTTCAAGAACCGCAGATTGATGTTGTAACCAGCCCGCTGTCGCATGACTCTGCCGATGAAATTGCACAGCCGACAATGAAAGATTGGTATCTTAACGAATGTGAAATGATTCCCGGAAAAACGACACAGAAAATTTCCGTGGTGAAACGAGATTACACGAAAATATATGATAAATATATTTGCTTAGGACCTAATGCAAAGACCAAAGGCATGGGTGCGCACGGGAACCATTATGATTGTGCTGATTTTTATGATGACATGGTTACGTCAAATCATTTCCCGAAAGAAAAAATTGACGGTGTCATTTATCCTTCATTAAAGGAGGATGTTTCTGCTGTCAATGCCGTGCTCAATTTATCATCGCTCACCAACGGAGAATTAACATATCGGGCATACAAATATATGGAAGGAAAAACCGGTTTGGTGCTGACGGATCTTGCCGAAGGAAGCCGTGATGTGAGAATGACATTTAAGGATTTACAGGCACAGCCGAGACGATACAACACCTCGCCGGTATGGTCCGGTTTAATGAATAACGGCAGAGCCTATTCAGCCTATACATACAATGTTGAACGGTTGGTTCCGTGGAGAACATTAACCGGGAGACAGCATACGTATTTAGATCACGAAATGTATCTTGCTTTTGGCGAAAATTTTCCAACCTATAAGCCTTCGCCGAAACATGAAGCATACGGAGATTTAAAAGAAACTTTAAAATCCGGAAATGCAAAAGTTCTTAACTGTTTAACGCCTCACGGGAAATGGCATATTCATTCCACCTATATGGATAATCTTCGAATGTTAACGCTTTCCCGAGGCATGGAGCCGTGCTGGTTGAACGAAGAAGATGCTAAGGATCTTTCCATTGCGGATAATGACTGGGTGGAAGTGCATAATGATAATGGCGTGTATTGTACGAGAGCAGTTGTCAGCACGAGAATTCCGAAGGGTGTATGTATTGTGTATCATACCGTTGAACGCACAATTTCTATTCCGAAATCTGAAATTCGAAATAATAGAAGAGGCGGAATGAACAACAGTATTACACGAATACATCTAAAGCCGAATTTACTTGCCGGCGGTTACGGACAGTTTTCATTTCATTTTAATTACTGGGGACCGACTGCACCGAACAGAGATACTCACGTCATCGTGAAAAAAATGTCGAATGTTGAATTTTAAATTATTCCTTCTATCAATCATAACAATATAAAAATATTATGAACGTACGTTCTCAAATCTCAATGCTGTTTCATTTGGATAAATGTATCGGCTGCCATACGTGTTCTATCGCCTGCAAAAATATTTGGACCGATAGAAAAGGGGCTGAATATATGTGGTGGAATAATGTTGAAACAAAACCGGGAACCGGTTATCCGACAAAGTGGGAAGATCAAAGTATATATAAAGGCGGGTGGAAGAAAAATAACGATGAAAAACTTTCATTAAAAAGCTCAGGAAAATTAAAAGGACTGACAAACATTTTTCATAATCCTCATCTTCCGCTTATGGAAGATTATTATGAACCATGGACGTATAAATATCTTGATCTCATTGAATCGCCACAACAAGATGATCAGCCGACGGCCAGGCCGATTTCTCTCGTTACCGGCAAGCCGATTGATATTAAAGCGGGACCAAATTGGGATGATGATTTAAGCGGAACTCCGGAATACGCGCGCAAAGATCCGAATCTTGAAAATCTCTCCCCAGCAGAACAGGAAGCAATGTTTCAGTTAGAAAAAATGGCAATGTTTTATCTGCCGCGTATCTGCAATCACTGTCTTAATCCTGCCTGTGTTGCCTCCTGTCCTTCCGGTGCAATTTACAAACGGGGAGAAGACGGCATTGTGTTAATCAATCAAAATGTTTGCCGCGGCTGGAGAATGTGTGTTACAGCTTGTCCGTATAAAAAATCGTACTACAACTGGCATACCGGAAAATCCGAAAAATGCGTTCTCTGCTATCCGCGTTTGGAAGCGGGATACGCGCCCGCATGTATGCATTCCTGTGTTGGACGGATTCGATATTTAGGTGTATTGCTGTACGATGCGGATAAAATTGAAGAAGCGGCTTCTGCTCCCGAAGATCAATTAATTGCTCGTCATTTGGATATTATTTTAGATCCGTTTGATGAAGAAGTTATTCAGAAAGCAAAAGAAAACGGCATTGCTGATTCTACTATTAAAGCCGCGCAAAATTCCCCGGTGTATAAATTTGTGAAAGTCTGGGGAATGGGGCTTCCGTTACATCCGGAATTTAGAACATTACCGATGTTATTTTACGTTCCACCTCTTCTTCCGGTTATGGCTATGCTGAGCGAAACGGATCATAAAGAACAAGCGGGTAAACTTGACCCGATTGCAAAGTTCTGGGAACGAAGCACGCTTTATGATACTTCCATAGATTCTTTCTGGGGAACAATTGACAAAGCAAGATTTCCCATAAAATATATGGCAAATTTATTCGGCTGCGGCGATGAAGAAATTGTTAAAGATGTTTTGAAAAAACAATTAGCGGTGCGGGCGCATAGAAGAAATACCACCGTCGGGGATATTAAAAAAGAATTTTCGGAAAAAATTCTCAATGATGTTCATCTTTCTGCAGAAATTGCCGATGATATCTATTATCTGACTTCGCTTGCAAAATTTGATGATCGTTTTGTTATTCCGCCGGCTCACAGAGAAGAAGCATTAGAGATGATTGAAAATACTGCGGATACAAAAGGTTCAACAGGATTTGGATTTAAAGAAACTCCTGCACGCGGTTTATAAAAATAATTACAATAACCCAATGGAAGCGAACTCAACAATTTTCGAATTATATTCTTCAGTACTTGCTTATCCGAGCGAAGAAACTCGGGAGGCGATTAATAATTTACAAGAACTATTGTCACTTCATTATCCTGAATCTTCGGAATTATTAAAGCAATTTTCTGAATTTACACAGAGAACATCGTTAACCGACTGGGAAGAAATATATACCCGCACCTTTGATGTTCAGTCCATTTCAACATTAGATCTTGGCTATGCGCTTTTCGGCGATGATTATAAAAGAGGAGAGGTGCTGGTCAATCTTAGTAAAGAGCACAAAACTGCCGGTATCAATTGCGGAACAGAATTGGCTGATCATCTTCCGAATGTCTTAAAATTATTTGCAGTATTACATGAAGATGAATTTAAAGAAGAACTGGCGCAACTGTTAATTATTCCGGCGCTTAAAAAAATTATTTCTGAATTTCAGGTTGAAAATATAGAAAGAAAAAACAAAATTTATCAAAAACATCACCGTGCAATTATACAAGATGAAAAAAAGGATAAGTTAATTTACCAGTCGGTTTTGAATTCGTTACTTACTATTCTTACCGGCAGCTATCCCGAAAGTAATAACATCACGGAAGAACACAATTCACAAAAAATATCATTCGGCAACGAAATGGAAGTTCCGGAATAGGAAAACACTATGACTGCATATAATAATTTTTTCTTTATCGGATTACCGTATATAGCGTTTGTTATCTTTTTCGTTGGTTCAATCTACCGATACCGGTCGCGAAAATTTACATATTCATCGTTATCCTCTCAATTCTTTGAAACAAGAAAATTATACTGGGGCTCGCTTCCGTTTCACTGGGGAATTGTGTTTCTCTTTTTCGGACACTTAACAGCATTTTCGCTTCCCGAATCAGTTCTGTTGTGGAATCAACATCCTGCGCGATTGGCTGTATTGGAAATATCGGCATTTGTTTTTGCTCTTCTTACGCTGGTCGGGTTGAGCAATCTTTTTTATCGCCGAATGACAAATCCAAAAGTACGAATCGTTACCAGCACAATGGATATAATTCTGGAAATACTTCTCTTAATACAAATAATTCTCGGCCTTTGGGTTGCCTACGGTTATCGTTGGGGATCTTCATGGTTTTCAATTATTTTAACACCGTATCTTCATTCCATTTTTCTTTTTGAACCAAAAGCTGATGCAGTTTTTGCCCTGCCGCTTGCCATTCAGCTTCACATTATAACCGGATTTCTCATAATCATGATTGTACCGTTTACCCGTTTAGTTCATTTCTTGGTTTACCCGCTGAGTTATTTATGGCGTCCGTATCAAAAAGTTATCTGGAATTGGGATCGAAAGAAAATTCGGAATGCCTCTTCGCCATGGACGATATTTAAACCGAAAAATAATTAACTATTTCATCAACAAGTATTGTGGTTTTTTAAAAAAAACTTTCTTAACGCTCATGCTTTCTCACAAAGCAATCTCTCAAATTTGAATTTACGGCAGATTAGAAAGTTTCGAAATATTATTTTGAAATGAAATAAAATTCTGCAAATTTTTTTCCTTTGCAATACCAGCCGTTTCTTTGTATTTTATTCCCACGATGATTCAATGCCCTGTATGCTCGCATCAAAATGATGATTTTGCATTAAAATGCGCTTCTTGTTCAAGTTTTATTCAAGATCGTATTCCGAATTTAGATTTTTTCGCGACACTGTCATTGCTTATTGAACGACCGAAAGAAGCATTTAAGAAAATCATACTGGCTGAACATAAAAATTATGTATTACTTTTAGCTTTGTTTTTTGGAATTTCTGCGGCATTTGCATTGTTTTGGGCTGCAAAGTTTGGGAATGAGTTTGAAAATATTCTGCCGTTAATTATCGGAGCATTTTCAGCGGGAATTGTACTTGCAATACCGTTTTTTTTAATTCTCGCAGTATTAATTTTCGGTACGTTTAAAATTTTCGGAGGGAAAGGGAATTTTATAAATACGTATGCAGTGGTAGGCTGGTCGTTGTTTCCTCTCGCTCTCTCCGTTTTCTTTATTTTGCCAATTGAACTAGCAACCGTCGGATTATATTTTTTTTCTTCCAATCCCAGCGGGTATGACTATAAACCGGAAGTCTATTCCGTTTTAATAGGATTAGATACTCTTTGCATTGTATGGGCACTTCTGTTACTTGGGTTGGGATTATCCATAGCACAACGGAGAAGTTTTTTATTATCGCTCATACTTTCATCGGCAGTTGTTGCAATTGTTTGTTGGGGAATATTTTACGGATTTCACGTTATCTATTATTAATTCAATATTAAAGGAACCAGTACTGATGGGAAAAGTTGTTTTGTTGGTACAGTATGAAGTAAAAGAAAACAAACGCAGCGAATATCTTGCTGCCGTTGAGAAGTTAAAATCGCATTATGCGACCAATCAATTCGTTTCTTTTTCTGTGTATGAGCAGAAAGGGAAGCCGAACGCCTTTGCCGAAATGTTCTTGGCGCATTCAGATGTTGTGTATAAAAAATTTGAAGAAAGCGAAGACAACGTTGCCGATGAATTAGCGGCAAAATTACAAGAATACATTGAGGGTAAAACAAAATACTCTACGTATTTTGAAACAAAATAACGAGCATCATGTCCGATAGAGACCCGATTGCGCTGCTGATGAAAGAGCATGATGACCTGCTTTCTCGTCTCAAAGCGCTGAAAAAAGCTTCACTGGAGATTCAAAAAAAAGGCTATTCAGAAAAATCTTTTAAGCAGATAGTTAAAGCTGCAAAGTATATTGATATTGAAGTTCGTGTGCATAACAAACACGAAGAAGATGCGCTGTTTGTGCTTATTGAAAAGTATGTCGATGGTCCCACATTGGTGATGCGGGAAGACCATCGAAAAATGCTGAAGCTATACAAGAAACTTAGTTACAGCATTAAAGCGATTGAAGAGAATCCTGCTGATAAAACAGCCCGGCAGGAGCTTTGCGAATCGGCTGATGATATTGTTCAATTGATGGTCAATCATATTCATAATGAAAATCAGATTCTCTTTCCAATGGTTCAGCGATTTTGCTCGAAAGAAGAATTGCGAAAAGTAGCAAAACAGATTTTGGAAGATCACGAATAAAAAAAATCTCGCATACAGCGAGATTTTTTTTATTCAGATATAGAACGGTAATTACCGTTTAGGTTTTTGAGGCGTAATTTTTAATGTATGCTGTTCGTTTCCTCTCTTAATAACAATTGTAGTCTCTTCACCTGCCTTTAATTCTTCAAGGGCATACATATAATCATAAATATTTTTTATTTCAACCGAACCGAGTTTTAAAATTATATCGTCTGTCTGCAGTCCGGCCTCCTTTGCCGGTCCGACTTCACGGACGCCGGCTAATTTCATTCCTTCACCGCCGTATGAGTAATCGGGAATTGTACCGAGTGTAACATTAAATCCTCTTCCGCCGGTTGTTTTTGGTGTTGCCGTTTTGTGAAAGTCTGGACGCTGTGTCGTAGTATCAATTACCGTTGCAATGGTTGAAACGTAATTAACAATATCACGCATTCCGTCGTAATTAATTTTATCCACATCGTCCGTCGGTTTATGATAATCTTCATGCACACCGGTAAAATAAAATAAGACCGGGATATCTTTTCCGTAGAAGGAGGCATGATCGCTTGGACCGTATCCATCTTTCACAAAAGCTAAAGTGAAGATAGTATCTTTTCTTCCTTTGCCGTTTGCATCATAAACTGTTTTAACAGGATTATATTGGGAAGATAATGTCTCCCAATTAGTGGATGTTCCAGTACCTTGTACATCTAATTTTTTATCACGAAGTCTGCCGACCATATCGAGATTAATCATCGTTATAGTTTCATCAAGCGGAAGAAGGGGATTTGCCGTATAATATGCCGAGCCGAGTAATCCCATTTCTTCGCCGGAAAAAGAGATAAAAACTATATCTCTTTTTAATAAATCTTTCTTTATGGAAAGCTGACGTGCAATTTCAATGAGAGAAGAAGTTCCCGAAGCGTTATCGTCAGCGCCGTTATGAATTTCGTGTTTATCCGGAGCTAATGAGCCGGAGCCTTCACCGCCGTATCCAAGATGATCATAGTGAGCACCGATGATGACTTGTTCATTCGAAATTGTTCCATTTGATTTTAAGATTGCAGCTACATTTTGTGTTTTCGCTTTTACCTGAATGATATCGGAAGTGATTGAGACCGTTTGATTTTTCAAGACGAAAGAAAGCGGTTTTTTATTCTTTAAAATTTCCTGTGAAAGATTATCAACAGTTCGTTTTGATGATTTTAACCATTCATTGACAATATTTCTTGACACACTTAAAGCGACAATTCCTGAGGCGGCAAAAGAATTGTCATACCGCAGCTTAACCAATGCATCCGACGAATCTTCCGATGTGGAATTAACAAAAATAATTCCGGAAGCTCCCGCCTGGCGTGCCTGCGTTGCTTTGAAACGAAGGGAAGCATATTTTCTGAATTCTGAATGTGGATTGTCGCCGTCGGGAGTTCCGCGAAGCACAATGGCAATTTTTCCTTTTATATCAATATTTTTGTAGTCATCATAATTCAAATCTTTTGCTGTTATGCCAAATCCTGCAAAAACAAGATTTCCTGAGATTGAAGTATCGGCTGAAAAACCGATCGGCATAAAGTCAGTTTGAACAGTGTAAGTTTTCTTTTTCTTATTCATCATGCTTGTTAAATAATTTCCCTTGCCCAACTTTAAATCTGTAACAACTTCAAAGTTTTGAAAAAATGTGCCGTTCTCTCCAAGCGGCTGCAAACCAATTTGCTTAAACTGATCGGCAATATATTCTGCTGCCAATAAATTTCCGGCTAATCCCGGTTTTCTTCCTTCTAGCGCATCGGAAGCCAAATACTGTTCATGCTTTATCAGGTTTTCTTTAACCGGATCATCAATCCAATCCGCGAGAAAAATATTAAATTCGTGGCGTGATGAAGCGTTACGGGCAGAAACAAACGCTAATTTTTTTCCGTCAGGGCTGAACATCGGAAACCCGTCGAAGCCCGGCGTTGTTGTTACTTGTTCAATATTTTCGCCGGTAGTATCAATCAGAAACAAATCAAAATCAAAACCCTTAGGGTTATGCAGGTTGCTGGAGAAAATAATACGCTTGTCGTCCGGCGTAAAGAAAGGTGCAAAGTTTGCTGCTCCGTTATGAGTAAGTTGTTTCTTTCCGGTTCCGTCGGCATTCATAATAAACAATTCCATTTGCGTCGGCTTTACCAGCTCTTCTTTTAATAATTTTTTCTCGGCTTCAATTTCTTTAGGATCTACCGGATGATGAGCGCGATAAACAATTTTTTTTCCGTCATGAGAAAAGAATGCGCCGCCGTCATATCCCGGCTCGCGTGTTAATCTCTTTACGTTTTTTCCGTCTGCATCCATCGTATAAATTTCCAAATCGCCGTCCCGTGACGAAGTAAATACAATCTGTTTACCGTCAGGAGAAATTGTTGCTTCGGCATCATAACCTTTTGAAGCAAAAAGTTTTTTCAAATTTGAACCGTCGGGATTTGCAATGTAAATATCATACGCATTGAAAACTCCCCACACGTATCCTTTAGATTTATCGGGATCCGGCGGGCAGGCATCATCGTCATCATGCGTTGAAGCGTAAATAATATGTTTGCCGTCGGGGAAGAAATAGGCGCAGGTAGTTCTTCCTTTACCGGTGCTGACAAGTTTTTTATTTGTGCCGTCAACATTCATTGTAAAAATTTGATC
>JACFMZ010000050.1:0-1487 GCA_019455105.1 Bacteroidota bacterium
ACTGGTAGCGTGAATAACCTCCAAATATTTTACACAACAAATAAGACTTGACCATAATGATCGATTGATCACAGAAAACGACGGTTATATCGATAATATCTTTACCTTAAGAGATCAATACCACGCCGATGTCGTTGTTCTTCTTGTGGATTATGATAACCACGGTCTTGCGGGAGTAGCAGCAGCGATTAAAGCAAATTCAGATTATGCATATTGTGTTGTTGTTGACGATTATGCCGTTGGCAATTACACATTTGCTCACGAAATAGGTCATCTTGTCGGCGCACGACACGATAACGATCCATATGGTTCACCAGAAGCATTTGCACACGGCTATCGTTATGATCCGGGAAATTGGAGAACAATAATGGCTGTGTACGATGCTGTTGTAATGCGTATTAATTATTGGAGCAGTCCGCTCAATACGTACAATAGTGTTGCGATGGGAACCACGGGCTGGAACGATAATAGAAGAGAATGGCTTGAACAGATTACCAGAGTAGAAGGATTCCGTGCAAGTTATGTTTATCCTACTGTTTCTATTTCAGGACCATCGGAAATCTTTCATCCGGAAAAAGGTCGGCCAAATATTACATACACTTGGAGTGCGAATATTTCTGGCGGTTCTTTACCATTTAGTTATCAATGGTCGTATAATGGTTCAAACGTAGGTACTGGATCTACATACTCAAGAACTCTAAGATATAACGGAGCGGGTGGCGGATATACTCAGTGGACACTTGGGCTTACAGTAACCGATGTATTAAATCATCAGGCAATCTCAACAAAACTTATTACGGAATATAATAGTGGTGAGTTTTATAAATATGGTCCTTCGCAGCAACAAATGCCAAAAGAGTTTTTGCTCGCTCAAAACGTACCTAATCCATTTAATCCATCAACAACAATTTCATACATTTTGCCCGAAGATGGTTTTGTTTCTCTAAAAATTTATAATACACTCGGCAACGAAATTGCAACGCTTGTGAACGATTATAAAGCAGCGGGATTGTACTCAGTTAATTGGGATGCAAGAAATTTATCAAACGGTTTGTATTTTTACCGTATGCAAACGGGAAATATTTCTATCACGAAGAAAATGGTATTAACAAAATGATTGTTCGAAAAAAAAGTGCGCAAGCCAATTCGCTCTGCTTACTCACTAGTACACAAAATAGTGGCGACCTTCCCGACAGAAAACGGCGGGAAGGTCGTTTGCATTAGTTCTCATTTTAGGTATAATACTCAGTTTGTGTTGATAAATTATTTACGAATAAGATAAAAGTACCATAAGAAAAAGTTTTTACGATGGACGTGGGAAAGCCCCCGGTGCCGTCGGTATTGTTCTTTGAGACGACTAAAGTAACCTTCGAGCGCATTGGTCGAAGAAGCGATCTCTGGATTACCAATGAAGTGAAATAAGTTTGGCAACGCCTTCAAGAGCATGCTGCGCGCTCTTTTCAAGTCACTAAAAACATATCCGCGTT
>JACFMZ010000050.1:1497-9154 GCA_019455105.1 Bacteroidota bacterium
AAGCGCCAAAACGATGTTCCCAGAGTTCCACACGGCGAAGATACTGTTGAATCTGTGCCGGAGTTTTCACGTGCGAGAGTTCAAGGAATAATTTTCGTAAATGTTTTGCGTCAGTTCGTTTGGGTGTTTGTCTGCACCAGCTTAAGCCTTGACGTTGAACATGAACCACGCAGCGCTGAATGATAATCTCCGGCCAGACTCTACGCAAATACTTGTTTTGCTGTGTATTTCCGTCAATTGTGGCATAGGTCAGCATCACTCCGGCATCAGCAAGTCGTTGATAAAATGCCAGAAGTTCTCTGCCTCCTTCGGAAATGTTATCAACAGCAGCAATCACGCTGTGGGTCTTTGCATCTAAAGCTACGTATGGACCTCGGCGATGTTTTATTACGCTTCCGTCAAAAATTGCCGTTGTTGCTGTCGTTGAGAATATCATTGCCTTTGGAGGATGATCAAGCCAATAGGAAATATGACGTTGCACCGTCGCTCGGCTGAGACGATACAGCTGCATTAAAATCCGTATGCTCAGTCCATCTTTGAGCCAACATTGAAACATTGTAAAACGTCTTGAGTATTTTGGCGTTCGACTTCTCCAGAGAAACGTTTTCTGACATCGTGGGCATAAATATCGCTGACGATGATGACGGTCGTATCCACTGCGCACAACCTTCGGTGATTGGCAGTGCGGACAATGTTTTTATTCATTGATTCTCTTTACGTAATTATTTTCTACCAATATCGCTATGTCAAAGAACAACTTACAGCCTTTTTATCAACACAAAATGAGTATTATACCCCTATTGAGGAAGCTGCTTTAGAGAGTTTAGGTTTGCATGAGGATAAATGGTCAAAGAAATATTCTCTGCACTAAAATCCTGGAGAGTCAACTGGAATAACCTTGCAACTTTCTTTAAGTACCCTGAAGAAATCAGGACAATAATTTATACAACGAATGCCGTTGAATCAATGCATCGCCAGTTTAAAAAACTTACAAAAACAAGATCATTGTTCCCGAATGATGATGCTCTGAAAAAAATGCTGTATCTGGCGTACAAGGATTTATCAAAAAAATGGACAATGCCGATTAGGAACTGGTCAATTGTTCTTTCTATTTTTTCAATTGTCTTTGAGCAAAGTTTGGAGCCTTTTCTCTAATGAATTTTGCCATTTACACAAATTATTTTACAGACTCAAGAACAATGATAAGAATTTTTCTCACTCTTTTTCTTTTCGTTTCTTGTTTAGAAGCGCAGACGAAAATATCGGTTCCCTATACACGCTTCACCTTAAAGAATGGATTGAATGTTATTCTGCATGTGGACAGAACAACGCCGATGGTTTCTGTTAATACCTGGTATCATGTCGGTTCAGGATATGAAAAACCGGGACGCACAGGGTTTGCCCACTTGTTTGAACATTTGATGTTTGAAGGTTCAAAAGATGTTCCCGAAGGAATGTTTGACCAATGGCTGGAAGCAGCAGGCGGAAATAACAACGGTTCAACCAATACCGACCGGACAAATTATTTTGAAGATCTACCGAGTAACGCGCTTGATCTTGCATTATTTTTAGATTCCGACAGGATGGGATATTTACTGACGAACATGAGCGAAGCAACCGTAAACGGTCAGCGTGATGTGGTAAAAAATGAACGCCGTCAGTCGTATGAAAACCGTCCGTACGGCATGGCATTTCTAATGCTTGATGATAATCTATTTCCGCCGAATCATCCGTATCATTGGCCCACTATTGGAAGCATGGCGGATTTAAGCGCGGCATCGGTTGAAGATGTAAAGGAATTTTTCCGCACGTATTATGCGCCGAACAATGCCAGCTTATGTATTGCCGGCGATATTGATATTGAAAAAACAAAACAGATGGTGGAAAAATGGTTCAATGAAATTCCTGCCGGGAAACCGGTGCCGCCTCAAGATAGAACAATTCCTGTTTTAAACGAAGAGAAACGCCTGACCATTGAAGATAATGTACAACTGCCGCGACTCTATATGGCGTGGATTTCGCCCGCTTCATTTACCGCCGGTGACGCGGAGATGGATATGCTCTCAAATATTCTTGCGGGAGGAAAAAATTCTCGTCTCTACAAACGCTTAGTGTATGATTTGCAAATAGCTCAGGATGTTTCTGCGTTCCAAAATTCACAAAAATTAATTTCATCTTTTATTGTTGTTGCAACTGCGCGCTCCGGTCATACGCTGCAGGAACTTGAAAAAATAATTCAGGAAGAAATTGACAAAATAAAAAACGAGCCGCCGTCGGAACGAGAAATGCAGCGGACAAAAAATCAATTTGAAATGAGTTTTTACGACCGTTTGGAAAACATCGGGAGTTTCGGCGGTAAAGCCGACCAACTCAATAATTATTTTTATTACACCGGAAATCCCGATTATTTTAATGAAGATTTAAGCCGATATTTTGCTCTGGACGGAACCGATATTTCGGCAATGGCACAAACATATTTAAAAGATAACGGCAGAGTGGTGCTGAGTATTGTTCCAAAAAATAAAATGGAGCTTTCAGCCGGCGGACCATTGACCAGTACGGAGGGGAAATGAAAACATATCAATCATCTTTAAAACTGTTAGCGGTATTGGTTGTTGGTTTATCGGTAACACTCTTCAGTCAAATGCCGGATCGTTCAAAGCCGCCGGAACTTGGTCCGACGCCGAGTTTAAAAATGAACGCAGTGCAGAAATTGTATTTAGCAAACGGACTTCCGGTTATTGTGTATGAAAAACACGACGTGCCGATTGTGCAAATGTATCTGGTGATTAACGCCGGAAGCGTGAACGAATCCGAAAACAAACTCGGGCTGGCAGGAATGACGGCAAGTATGATGGATGAAGGAGCGGCAGGAAAATCTTCTCTTGAACTTTCCGATGCAATAGATTTTCTCGGCGCATCCATTTCTGCTTCCGGCGGATTGCATTCATCGTCTGTTTCGCTTCGGTGTGCCGTTTCAAAGTTTGATGAGTCGCTGAAATTATTTTCCGATATTCTTCTTCGTCCAGACTTTCCACAAAACGAATTAAACCGGCTGCGTACAACATATCTTACTTCATTAATGCAGGGATATGATCAGCCGAGAGTGATTGCCGCGGCGGCATTTTCAAAATATCTCTACGGAAGTAATCATCCGTACGGCAGAACTTCGGTCGGAACGGAAAAAACATTGTGGTCGCTATCGGTGAACGATTTGAAAAATTTTTATTCAACGTATTACAAACCGAACAATGCCTATTTAATTGTTGTCGGAGATGTTACAGCGAATGAAATTCTTGCAAAATTAGAAACAGCAATCGGCGGCTGGAAACAAGGAACTCTCCCAGCGGCGCCTTTCCCAAAAATTAAACAAATCAACGGCAGAAAAATTTTTCTTATTGATAAACCTGAAGCGGCGCAGTCAATCATTCGTATCGGCAGAGTCGGCGCGGAACGAATGACGGAAGATTATTTTCCGCTGCAGGTGATGAATACCATTCTCGGCGGCTCGTTTACTTCCCGCTTGAATAATAACCTCCGCGAAGAACACGGGTATTCGTACGGCGCCGGTTCGGGATTTTCCTTTCGTCCGTATGCAGGACCGTTTATTGCTTCTGCCGATGTGCAGACGAACGTTACGGATAAAGCATTGATTGAATTTATGAAAAAGCTGAACGAAATTTCTCAGCCTGTTTCGGATGAAGAATTGATTCGCGCAAAAAATTATCTTGCGCTCAGCTATCCGGATAATTTCAGCAATGCTGCTTCAATAGCGGGACAGCTTGCCGATATGATGCAATATCATCTGCCGGAAAATTATTTTACGCAATATATCGATAAGATTATGTCGGTAACAAAAGAAGATGTTCAACGTGTTGCAAAAAAATATATTGATACGAATAATCTTGAGATTATCGTTGTGGGTGATAAGGCAAAAATTGAAGAGGGAATAAAAAAAACAAAGATTGCAAAAATTCAAAATGAATCTGTGATTGATGTGCTGGGTCCGATGCCGAATCTTCGGTGAAGAAAGTAAATGCAGAAATAGGAAGAGGCATTTTCATCTTTGAACTTTCACAAATTGCTCGTATATTTACTCAGTAATTTTCATCATTCATTATAACTCTCGTCATTATCGATTATGACTTTTGAACAAATCGTTTTTTACTCGCTCGCAGTTGTAACAATTTTCTCTTCAATCATGGTTGTCGTGCAGCGTAACCCGGTAAACAGCGCGCTCTATTTAATTCTCGATTTCTTTTGTCTCGGCGGATTATATCTGACTCTGAATGCACAGTTTATTGCTATTGTTCATATTCTTGTGTATGCCGGTGCCATTATGGTGCTTTTTGTGTTTGTGATTATGCTGCTAAATCTCGGCGATACTCATAAATTAGCCGATCGCCTGAATATGAAAAAAATTATCGGTATCGCTTTTGGGCTGGCTTTTTTTGTGGAACTGCTGTATCTCCTCGGCTTCGGCACTACACGAAGCATTTCGCAGCAGTCGCCGGCAGCGCCGGAAATAGGAACCATTGAATACATCGGCAAGGTGCTCTTTACAAAATTTTTATTTCCGTTTGAAGTAACTTCGTTTTTACTGTTAGCGGCAATTATCGGCGCCGTTATTCTGGCAAAGAAAAAAATAATACATTGATTCATTTAGGCCATCCGATGAAATTTTTATAAATTGAATCGGATTTTTCATATAACATAACATCATCATGATTCCACTTTCACATTATCTTTTACTTTCAGCGGTAATCTTCTCGGTCGGAGTTGTCGGCGTGATGACGCGGAGAAACGCTATTGTGGTTTTTATGTGCATTGAACTCATGCTCAATTCCGTAAATCTCACACTCGTTGCCTTCTCATCGTATCTGGGAGATGCAACGGGGCAAATGCTTGTCTTTTTTGTGATGGTTGTTGCGGCGGCGGAAGCAGCTGTCGGGTTAGCAATTGTCATTTCATTATTCCGTAATAAACAAACAGTGAATATTGACGATATCAATATCTTGAAATGGTAAGTATGTATTCTCTCGTTCCTTTAATAACGCTTTTTCCGTTGCTCGGCTTTCTTGCAAACGGATTTTTCGGCAGAAAAATTAAAAATGAAAAAATTGTCGGCAGTCTCAGTACTATTGCGGTAACGTTATCATTTATTGTGGCGGCGGCAATTTTTATTGAAATGCTCGGATTCCCCGTTGAAGAAAGAAAACATGTTGTTTCGTTGTTCACCTGGATTTCTGCGGGAACGCTTGCAACAAATGTTGCCTATCAGGTCGATCAGCTTTCTATTCTTATGACGCTGATTGTAACGGGTGTTGGAAGTTTAATTCATCTTTATTCAATCGGATACATGCACGGCGACAGAGGATATTGGAGATTCTTCACATATATGAATCTCTTTATCTTTATGATGCTGAATCTTGTGCTTGCCGATAATTACTTGTTAATGTTTCTCGGCTGGGAAGGAGTGGGGCTGTGTTCGTATCTGCTGATTGGATTTTGGTATGAACGTAATTTTGAAAAAAGTACCACCAGCGAAGCGGCAAAAAAAGCATTCATTGTCAATCGCATCGGCGATTTCGGATTTTTAATCGGTTTATTTTTAATGTTCGTTACGTTCGGATCGCTGAATTATGATTCCGTTTTTCTTCAGGCTGCCGGATTAGAAAAAGGGAATTCCGTCATTATGTGGATGACGCTCTTTATGTTTTTAGGATCCACCGGAAAATCGGCGCAGATTCCTCTCTACGTCTGGCTGCCGGATGCGATGGCAGGTCCAACGCCTGTCTCGGCTCTTATTCACGCGGCAACAATGGTAACTGCCGGTATCTATATGGTAGCGCGAAGTTCAATTCTTTATGCGCTGGCACCGACAACAATGGAAGTAATTGCCGTTATCGGTTTGCTTACGGCGTTCTTCGCAGGAACAATCGGCATTGTGCAAAATGATATTAAAAAAGTATTAGCCTACTCAACGGTTTCTCAGTTAGGTTATATGTTTCTCGGGTGCGGTGTCGGTGCATTTGCCGGCGGATTATTCCATGTAATGACGCACGCATTTTTTAAGGCGCTTCTTTTTCTTGGTTCCGGTGCGGTGATTCACGCAATGCACGAAGAGCAGGATATTCAGAAAATGGGCGGCTTGCAAAAATATATGCCGTGGACGTATAAAACATTTCTTGTCGGCGCGCTGGCAATTTCCGGCTTTCCATTTCTTTCCGGATTTTTTAGTAAAGATGAAATTCTTTGGAAATCATTTGCCAACGGCTCGGCAGCATATTGGGTGATTGGAATTATCGCCGCGGGCATTACAGCATTTTACATGTTCAGACTTGTGTCGTTGACATTTCTCGGCAGTGAACGGTTCGACCCTCATCATGTTCATCCGCATGAAGCGCCGAAGACCATGCTCATTCCGTTGATTGTGCTTGGTGTTCTTTCTCTTATTGGCGGGTTTGTCGGCATTCCGCATGTGCTTGGCGGCAGTAATGCTTTTGAAGAATTTTTAGAACCGGTTTTTACGGCGGCAAACGATAAAATGCTTTTACCGTTTCATGACGCTCCCGGTGTAGAAATTAGTTTAATGCTTGTTTCCGTTGTTGTGGGTTTGTTTGGCATGTATGCCGGATGGAAAATTTATACCGAAAAACGACAGATTGCCGATACCGCCGCGCGGAAGTTTCCTTTGCTTTACAATTTGCTGCTGAACAAATATAAGATTGATGAATTGTATGATGCTGTGATTGTTACTCCGATAAAACAAACATCGGATAAATTCTTATGGAAAATTTTCGACGTAAAAATTATTGATGATGCGCTGAATGTAAGCGCTAAGACCATTGATAAAACCGCCGGCGTTTTCCGTAAAATACAAAACGGCGTTGTTCAAAATTATGCCGTAGTCTTTGTAGCTGGTATTTTATTTGTTATTGGCTGGCTGATTGCACGATGATTTAAATATTGATAAAATTTATGTTATGACAACTCTACTAACCTATACTCTTTTTTCGCCGATCATTGGAATTCTGATTCTTCTTTTTATTAATAAAGAAAAACAGAATCTGATTAAAAGTTTCGGACTTGCTGTTTCGTTTGTTACGTTTGCCTTATCGCTGATAATATATTTCGGTTTTGATAATTCTGTTTCAGGATTGCAGTTTGTCGAACAGCATCCGTGGATTGCGGAATTGGATATATCGTATTTCGTCGGCGTGGACGGACTTTCCATTCTTTTAGTAATGCTGACAACATTTTTAACGCCGATTGCCTTAATCGCTTCGTGGCAGGCAATTACCGACCGGCTGAAAGAATATGTTGTTTTTATGCTTCTGTTAGAATTTGGAATGATCGGTGTCTTTATTTCATTCGATCTTTTCCTCTTCTATGTTTTTTGGGAAGCAATGCTGATTCCGATGTATTTCATTATCGGAATTTGGGGAGGAAAAGAAAAAATTTATGCGGCGGTGAAGTTCTTTATTTATACCATGGCTGGTTCACTGTTAATGTTAATCGCCATTTTCTGGCTTGGGTATTATGCTTCAACAACATCGCTCGGAATTTTCACCATGAATCTGCAAAAGCTTTATTCCGTGTCGCCGCAGATTCCGATGGATATACAAGTCTGGATGTTTCTTGCCTTTGCGCTTTC
>JACFMZ010000050.1:9164-21461 GCA_019455105.1 Bacteroidota bacterium
CATTAAGGTTCCGTTGTTTCCGCTTCACACATGGCTGCCGGATGCACACGTGCAGGCGCCGACTGCCGGTTCGGTTATTCTTGCCAGCGTGCTTTTAAAAATGGGAACGTACGGATTGCTTCGGTTCTGTCTTCCGTTATTTCCGCAGGCAGCAATAGAATTTGCTCCGCTCTTTTCTACGCTGGCGGTTATTGGAATTATCTACGGCGCACTGGTCTCTATGGTTCAGCCGGATATTAAAAAGTTGATTGCGTATTCTTCCGTCAGCCATCTTGGGTTTGTTGTGCTGGGAATATTTTCCATGACAGAAGAAGGAGTGCAGGGAGCGATGATTCAAATGATCAATCACGGACTTTCTACCGGCGCTCTCTTTTTATTAATTGGAATGATTTACGAGCGGCGGCACACGCGCGAGATTGCACAGTTCGGCGGATTGTCGAGAGTGATGCCGGTCTATTCAACGTTGTTTGTAATTGTAACGCTTTCTTCTATTGGTTTGCCGGGATTAAACGGATTTGTCGGTGAATTTCTTGTTCTCCTCGGTTCGTTTACCAGTAATATTTTAGGCTCGTATTGGTACGGCGGATTCGCCACGATCGGCGTTATTCTTTCCGCTGTGTATATGCTTTGGATGGTGCAGCGGGTATTCTTTGGAAAAATAACTCACCCTGAAAATGAAAAATTAATCGATCTTTCAAAACGTGAAATCGGGCTGATGATTCCGATTATTATTTTCATTGTGTGGATCGGCGTCTATCCTTCAACATTTTTAAAAGCATCTTCGCTTTCAACGAAGCACGTGGTAACGATGATGAAGAATGTAAAAAGCGGCATTCCGGTACAAATTGGTATTACTGAAAAATCTCATTAAGTTGAAAAAATATTTTATTCAACACGGAAGCGAATGGTAAGAATTATTCTGAAAAAAATTTGAAAGTAATGTTGAATAGAATAGTAAGTATAATTGGTGCGTTACTCGTTTTCTGTTCTTTAACATTTGCGGGTGAACCTGAACTTATTCCTGTTGATCCGGTGATGATTGCACCGTTCATTGTGTTATTGGCGGCAATTGCGCTTGGTCCGTTTGTGAATAAAGAATGGTGGGAACATAATTATCCTGCAGTGGCTGTATCGCTCGGGCTTCTCACCGTAGGATATTATATTTTTATTATTCACAATACGCCTCGCGTGCTGACAACGGCGCATGAGTATTTTAGTTTTATTGTTCTTATCGGATCGCTGTATGTGGTTTCGGGAGGAATTTATTTTCAACTGCGCGGAAAATCAACGCCGATGAATAATGTGATTCTTCTCGGCATTGGTGCGGTTACGGCAAATATTGTCGGCACAACCGGCGCTTCGATGCTCTTAATTCGGCCGTATATAAAAGTCAACCGGTATCGGATTAAACCGTTTCATATTGTGTTCTTTATTTTTCTTGTCAGCAATATCGGCGGAGCAATTACGCCAATCGGTGATCCGCCGCTGTTTCTCGGGTATCTTAAAGGAATTCCGTTTTTTTGGATTGCGCAGTATGTGTGGTGGGAATGGCTGTTTGTGGTTGTCTTGCTGCTGTTAATATTTTTTATTATTGATGAACGGGACTATAAGAAACAGAGCGAACGCGTGCAGGAGCGGGTTGAGAAAGAAGGGGAAGAAGCACGTATCGGCGGAATCGGAAATGTCGGATTTTTAATGACGATTCTTATTGCGGTCTTTATTGAAAACCCGATGTTTCTTCGGGAAATTTTAATGATTACAGCGGCTGTGCTTTCGTATAAGACAACACAGAAAAGCGTTCATGAAAAAAATGAATTTAATTTTCACCCGATTAAAGAAGTAGCTATTTTGTTCATTGGAATTTTTGCCACCATGATGCCGGCGCTTGACTGGCTGACACTCAATGCGGCGAAGCTCGGACTGACCTCAACGAGTCATTATTTTTGGGCAACAGGAACTCTCTCGGCTGTTTTAGATAATGCGCCGACGTACTTAAATTTTTTAACAGCGGCAATGGGGTTGCATGGTTTTTCGATTGATAATTCCGCGCATATGCACGAGTTTCTGGCGCAGCATTGGGATTATGTTCAGGCGGTTTCGCTGGCGGCGGTCTTTTTCGGCGCGTGCACCTATATCGGTAATGGACCGAATTTTATGGTAAAGTCTATTGCCGAACAAAGCGGAATAGAAATGCCATCGTTTATGCAGTATATTATTCGTTACACGTTGGTATTTTTAGTTCCGATATATTTTATTTTTTGGCTGGTATTTTTCTGACACATTAATTTATTTTTATTATGGAATATTTTTCACTCAACGACCTAATCGGTTCTTCTTCGTTACTGAGTTTGTGCCTGTTTATTTTACTGGCAATTCTTGCTAATGCGTTTGTAAGAAAATCAGAGCGGCTGGTTATGATGCTGGCTGTCGTCGGAATTCTCGTGAGCATAGGATTCTCTGTCTCTCTTTTTCCGCTCAATCAAACGGCATATTCGGATATGCTGCTGGTCGGCGGCTATGCAAGTTTCTTTCAGATACTGTTTCTTCTTATTACGCTATTCACAATTTTCCTTTCTTATCCGTATCTGGAAAAAAATCATTTCCATTACGGAGAGTATTACATTCTGCTTATGCTCTCTTGCCTCGGCATGATGCTGATGGGCTCAGCGGCAGATTTAATTACTATTTTTCTCGGTTTGGAAGTTATGTCCGTCAGTTTTTATGTGCTTGCCGGATTTTTTAGAAATAAACTGACTTCCAACGAAGCTGCCTTAAAATATTTTCTTCTCGGCGCGTTTGCCACAGGATTTTTATTGTACGGCATTGCGCTGATTTACGGAACAACAGGAACAACAAATCTGCTTCGCATTGCCATGCAGTATCCCCAGGCATTTTACGAACCAATTCATGTTATCGGTTTCGGTCTGCTGCTTATCGGGCTGGCGTTTAAGGTTGCCGCCGTTCCATTTCATATGTGGGTTCCGGATGTGTATGAAGGAGCACCGACTACTGTTACCGGATTTATGTCAACCGGAGGTAAAGCGGCGGCGTTTGCTTCCGTTGTTTTGGCGTTATCAATTCCGCTTTCTACAAAAGATCCTCATTTTACAACTGTCCTTGCAGTTCTTGCCGCCGCTTCAATGATTTTGGGAAACTGGTTTGGACTGGCGCAGAAAAATTTAAAACGAATGCTGGCATATTCCAGTATTGCTCATGCCGGATATATCCTTGTCGGCGTTGCTTCCGCAAGCGTCTTGGGGCAGGAAGGCATTGCGTTTTATCTCGTATCGTATGCGTTAACCAATCTCGGCGCATTCGGTGTTATTGCGATGCTCGAAAAAGAAAATGACGGCAACCTTTCGTATGAAGATTATGCCGGTTTAGCCAGAAGAAGACCGGCGGTAGCCGCGCTTCTTTCTATTTTTATGTTTTCCTTAATCGGTATTCCGCCGTTTGCGGGCTTTGTGGGAAAATATTATCTCTTTGCCAGCGCTGTTCAATCTCACATGACCTGGCTGGCAATTCTCGGCGTGGTAACGAGTCTGTTCTCTATGTATTATTATCTGCGCGTTGTTGTGTTTATGTATTTCAGAGAACCGGGCGAAACTGCTGAGTTGACTCTTGATACATCATCAATGATTACGATTGGGATTTCTGCGGCGGGAGTGCTTTTACTCGGCGTTCTTCCTTCATTGATTTTACAATTTATGCAGTATATGTTTTAATGTAACGAATAAAGATTATCAGCCGCCCGTTTGATTGCTATCAGGGCGGTTTTTTATTTTAGAGAAGAATGATTACAGTTCTCACATCTCAACAAATGAAAGCCGTTGACGAAACGGCAATATCGAAATTCGGCATTCCCTCGCTGCAATTAATGGAGCGGGCGGGCGAAGGCGTTGCAGAAGTTGTTCTCGAATATGTTCATTCACACTCATTATCATTTGAAAAATCTTCCTGTATAATTTTTTGCGGAAAAGGAAATAACGGCGGAGATGGTTTTGTTGCCGCCCGATCGTTGATAAAAGAAAATATACCGGTTCTCTGTGTGTTATTGGAAGATGAATCACTTCTTCGCGGCGATGCAAAAATAAATTATTTAAAATTATGCTCTGCTGCTTATACCAGCGCTTCTCAAAAAAATAAAACGAAAAATATACTTACCATTGTGTCGTTTGCTCAATTTATTAAACAAAAGAAAAAAGCGGATATTATTATTGATGCAATGTTCGGAACATCCTTTCATGGAAAACTGCAAGGAAAATACCTGCGTGCGGCTGAATGGATGAACAAACAGAAAGCATTTATTGTTGCCGTTGATATTCCTTCCGGTGTTCACGGTGATACCGGCACAGTATTTGGGAAAGCTGTGAAAGCGAATGCTACCGTTACATTTTCAAATCCTAAGCTCGGATTTTATTTCGATCGAAGCAGAGAATATACCGGAGAGATAATTATAAAAAAAATCGGTATCCCGCAGAAGGCAATTCGCAGACATTCGTCAAATATATTTTTAACGGAAGAAGATGATGTCCGACGCTCACTTCCCGAAAGACCAATCAACAGTCATAAACATTCCGTCGGCAGAATTTTTATTCTTGCCGGCTCAAAGGGATTAACCGGTGCTGCTCTTCTATCAAGTCTTTCCGCAATGCGAAGCGGAGCGGGGAGCGTTATTCTCGGCATTCCTGATTCGCAATATTCCGTTGTTGCTAAACGGACGCTGGAAGTGATGCCGTTTGCGCTTCCTTCCACAAAAGAAGGAACAATTTCCGAAAAAGCGATGTCGGCAATTCAACAAAAAATTGACTGGGCTGATGTTGTGTTACTCGGACCCGGTTTATCGCAGCAAAAAGAGACGCAGCAAATTATTCGCAAAATTGTTGTCGACTGTAAAAAACCGATGGTGATTGATGCCGACGGTCTGAATGCGCTTGCAGGTTTTACGGAATTGCTGCTGAAACGGAAATCTAAACATCTTATTCTTACTCCGCATTTGGGAGAATTTCGGCGCTTGTTTTCTCTTTCAAAAAAAGAAAGCAATGATGAAATACACAAAATGGAGAGAGCAAAATATTTTGCAAAAAAATTTCGTGTAACTATTATTCTGAAAGGCGCACCGACATTTACCTACACAACCGACGGAAAAATATTTGTTAACTCC
Organism: Bacteroidota bacterium; assembly: GCA_019455105.1. Lineage (GTDB taxonomy): Bacteria > Bacteroidota > Ignavibacteria > UBA10030 > UBA8401 > JACFMZ01. Next base: position 14,329 of record JACFMZ010000050.1, read on the forward strand.
ACAGGCAATCCCGGAATGTCAACTGCTGGCACGGGGGATGTACTTTCCGGAATTATTGCTTCACTGGTAGCGCAGGGAAGTAAAGCGGAACTCGCCGCGCGTAACGGCGTCTATATTCACGGTAAAGCGGGGGATAAAGCAGAAAAGGAAATGGGCATGCACGGCATGCTTGCAGGCGATATCATTCAGAACATTCCCGCTGTTTTGAAATTTTTAACTACAGGAAAATGACACAGCGATCAATAGTAAATTTTTTGCAGTTTCAGCTTCCGGCAATAGCGTGGGCGATTTTTATTTTTACGGTTTCCAGCATTCCGGCGTCGCGCATTCCGCACTTTATAAGCTACACGGATAAGATCGTTCATGCTTCGGTCTTTTTTATTCTCTGCTGGCTGACTCATGTAGCCTTTCACTTTCAACCGAACAAGACGCTTCGGAAATATGCGCTGGCAATTGCAATATTCTTTGTCGTGGTGTACGGCGGGTCAGACGAATATCATCAGTTTTATACTCCGGGAAGAAGTTTGGATGCAATGGATCTGCTTGCTGATGCAATCGGCGGCTTTCTTTATTTTGTAATTTATCTTCGATTGAGATTTTACGAAGATAAATTTGTTCCAACAGCATAATTACTTGTTTTCTGCAATCGTAATAAATATTTTATTTTTAATTTTCGGAAAGGGCAGCACAGTATTATGAAGAAAATTATTTTTAGCATTTGCATTCTTTCAAGTTTTCTTTTTTCGCAAAATAAAGAAGCATTAGAATTACGGCGGACATTAAGCATTCAGTCGGATTCTTTACGTTTTATTATGTTGGATTCTTTTCTGGTAAAATATCCCGACAGCGAGTTTAAGCAATATGCTTATAATGCGCAGTATTCCATTTATATGAAGGGAGAAAAATATCATGAAGCTTTTGTTCTCTTTAATAAATTTCTCTCAACTATCCCGGTAGAACAATCATTTATTCCGTTAGCCGGCGTGGCGCTGGATCTGGCAACAAGAAATATCTATATCGATTCGGCATCACAGTATATTGATTCTGCGCTTGCCAGAAGTTCGCGCTACTCGCATCGTGAAGATTTAACCATGCTGAACACCCGTGCGTTAATTTCATTTATTCAAAAAGATTATCCGCCGGCAGAATCGGTGCAGACGTATTTAATTTCGCTCCTGCCGAAGAATGCAGAATTTATGGACCGGTATCAGCCGTATTATGCGCTGCTGGGAATGATTCAATTTGCAGAAAAAAAATACCACGAAGCGTTACCGAATATTGTGCAGTCGCAGCTTCTCGGAACCGAGCGGAATTTTTCCGGGCGTTATTATGATTCGCTCTTTACCGTTGCCTTAGGAAATTCAAAAAATGCACAGCAACAGAAAGAAAAAATTTATTTCCAAATAATTCATAATTATTTTCGTTCGGAAAAAGATACCGTAGCGGCGAAGATGCGTATTGCCACGGTGCTGGCGGATCACAGTATTTTTCTTTCTCAAGCGGAACAATATGCCCGTGATGCTTACCGCCGAGCACAATCTCATCCCGGCGATAATCGGAGTAAAACCGCAACAACATTAGCGCGCGCTTTGTCGGCGAACGGAAAAATTAAAGAAGCAGAAAAATATTTTAAAGAAGCCGTTCAATCGGCACTTCCTGATGATGTTGAACCATTTCTTCTCTACGGTACGCTCCTTGAAAAAACGGGAAAGAAGAAAGAAGCATTCTCTGCCTATCTTTCCGGAATGTCGTTCGGCAAAAATGCAACACTCTATCGGCGTCTTGTATCGCTCCATCATGAATTATTTCCTGCGCTTTCTTTAGATTCCATGATTTCTGCCGTGAAGACAAAAGCGCTGGCATTCACTCCGGAAAAATATAGAAAGCCGAGAACAAAGAAAAAGAACAATGAAATTGAAAAAGTTATTCTGGCAGAATTGTTTACCGGCTCAGAATGTCCGCCCTGCGCAGCGGCTGATATTGCGTTCGATTATTTATCTGAACGGTTTGATTCTACGGCGCTGGTAATTTTAGAGTATCATCAAAATATTCCGATGCCCGACCCAATGACTAATCCGTCAACAGAAGCGCGTGCGCGTTTTTACAATATCAACAGTACGCCGACGGCAATTTTCGGTGGAACATCCGTGCTTCCTTCCGGCGGAAATAAGGAAATGGCAAAAGGCAAATTTCAAGTGTATAACGATATTATTCAAAAAGAATTAGAAAAGAATTCAACCGTAAAAATTCTAAGCCATGCAAAACGAAATGGAACGTTGATTGCAGTTACCGCCGAAGTTGCCGTACAAAAGATAAATCCTAATCTTCGCGTGCAAGTTGTACTGGCGGAAGATGAAGTGTTCTATGCCGGAAGTAACGGCGTAACGAATCATAAATATGTTGTACGATATATGATGAACGGCGGGAATGGATTTTCTTTTGAGAAAAAATCTTTGTTGCAAATTCAAGATACAATTGATGTGCAGGCGGTTGAAGCCGAGCTCAAGAAATATTCTGATGAAGTTGATGCCCGCTCTTCCAGCGCGCGAGCGAATTTAAAAGAGCGTCGTGATACCATCAATAAAAATCATCTTTCGCTGGTTGTCTTTGTTCAAGATGTGGTGACGAAAGAAGTGCTGCAATCAAAAATTGTAAAAATTCATTAACCGTCTCCAATGGCGTTACAGATTCTCGGAATTTCAGCGTTCTATCATGATTCTGCGGCTTGTCTTGTGCGAGACGGAAAAATAATTGCCGCCGCACAGGAAGAGCGGTTTTCACGAAAGAAACATGATGAACGATTTCCGACACATGCCATTCAGTTCTGTCTGCGTGAAGCCGGCTGCTCAATAGAGCAGCTTGATGCCGTTGTTTTCTACGACAAACCATTTCTCAAATTTAACCGCTTATTGGAAACGTATCTTTCCTCTGCGCCGAAAGGTTTTCGCTCATTTCTTCTGGCAATGCCGGTGTGGCTGAAAGAAAAATTGTGGCTCTCGGATGTGCTTGCCGATGAACTTTCTTTTGAAGGGAAAATTCTTTTTACGGAACATCACGAATCGCACGCCGCTTCGGCATTTTTCCCTTCACCGTTTGAGCGGGCAGTTATTGTTACCGTTGACGGCGTGGGAGAATATGCCACAACTTCCATTGCGCTGGGAAACGCCAACGCCGTAACACTTTTGAAAGAGCAGCATTTTCCTCACTCGCTCGGATTATTGTATTCTGCCTTTACCTATTTTACCGGTTTTAAAGTAAATTCCGGCGAATATAAAGTGATGGGGCTTGCGCCGTACGGCGAACCGAACTTTGTAAAAAAAATTTATGATTACTTAATTGATGTGCGTGAAGACGGATCATTTGCCCTCAATATGGAATATTTCGATTTTGCTTCCGGATTGAGAATGACAAACGATCGGTTTGCGTCGTTGTTCGGCGGCAGGGAACGGAAACCGGAATCTCCGCTGACGCAGCGCGAGATGGATCTTGCCGCTTCGGTTCAGATTGTAACCGAAGAAATAATGATGAAACTTGTCCGCCATGCAAAAAATATTTCTCACGAAAAGAATTTGTGTTTAGCCGGCGGAGTCGCGCTGAATTGCGTGGCAAACGGAAAAATTCTTCGCAGCAACTTGTTTGAAAATATTTGGATTCAGCCCGCTTCCGGAGATGCCGGCGGCGCACTTGGCGCAGCGTTAACGGCGTATTATCATTATTTCCAAAAGGAAAGAATAATTGCGAAAACCGATTCGCAGTTCGGTTCTTATCTTGGTACATCGTATTCGGATGATGAGATAAAAAATTTTCTTGAACGCCGGAATATTCCCTTTCATGAAACGAGAAATAATCTTGAATTGACAAAAATAACTGCCGAACTACTGACGCAGGAAAATGTCATCGGCTGGTTTCAGGGGAAAATGGAATTTGGTCCGCGCGCATTGGGAAATCGCTCTATCATTGGTGATGCACGATCTTCTGAAATGCAAAAGAAGATGAATTTGAAAATTAAATACAGAGAAAGTTTCCGTCCTTTTGCGCCGGCAGTTCTGGAGGAAAAAGTTTCCGAATGGTTCGAGATGGAAGAGACAAGCCCGTATATGCTGCTGGTGGCGGAAGTGAAAAAAGAAAAGCAGCGTGCAATCTCCAGCGAAGATGAAAAGAAATGGGGAATTGATAAATTGAATGTCGTTCGTTCGGAGATTCCGGCGGTTACGCATATTGATTATTCTGCGCGGATTCAAACAGTGCATAAAGAAACGAATTCTCTCTTTCATAAATTGCTGTCAGATTTTTATGCACTCACGAAATGTCCGGTAATTGTCAATACGTCGTTTAATGTGCGCGGAGAGCCGATTGTTGAATCGCCGGAAGATGCGTACCGCTGCTTTATGCGGACGGAAATGGATGTGCTTGTGCTTGGAAAATGTATCTTGTATAAAAACGAGCAGCCGAACTTTACTGAGACATCGGATTGGGAAAAAGAGTATGCATTGGATTGAAGAACTACGTTACGAAATACGCCGTATAAAAAACTCGCCGAAAGATCTCCGGAAATTCGGAATAACGATTGGAGCAGCAATAATTCTTGTTTCTCTTCTTTCTCTTTGGAAAGAATGGCTGCCCTTTTCCGCTACGGCTGCTCTAATTACAGCGGGAGTTCTTTGCATTATTGTCGGTTTCATGCATCCGGCTCTCTTAAAAATTTTCCATCAACTGTGGATGGGATTCGCGATTGTTCTCGGCAGTGTTGTTTCGCGGATAATTTTATTAATTCTATTTTTTGTTATTGTTACGCCGATCGGTATATTAGCAAGAGTCTTCGGAAAGAAATTTTCTTTTTCTTATCAGGAGAAGGGGAGAAAATCGTATTGGATTGAACGGGATAAAACCAAGAAGATTAATTACGAGCGAATGAGTTAACAGCGATAATACATTTTTGTGATAACTTCTTTTCTTCTTACAATACAAAACAGAAATTTTATCTCACTAAAAGAAATATGGCAAAAGTAAAAATACTTGCAGAATATTTTTCTTTCTTAAAAGAAAACAAAAAATGGTGGCTTCTCCCAATTGTTGTGGTGCTGGTGCTGTTTGGCTTGCTGATTGTCTTGACAAAAGGAAGCGCCATTGCCCCGTTTATTTACACAATCTTTTAATGCTGAAGAAACGAAAGAAGCTTTTGTCTTAACGCCAGCGCATCGCGGTTGTTGGGCTGCAATTGAAGCGACCGCGCGACAGCATCCATCGCTTCTTTGAACATTTTTTTATTGGCGTATGCCGTTCCCAATCCATAATAAATTGTTGACTGCAAAGCAATAAGATTTTCCTGCTGAGAAATTTTTAATGCGCCGGTCAGCAGTCTCACCGCCTCATCAAACTTTCCGCTGTTTATTTGAAGTAAGCCCAGCTCCATTTGTGAATACGGATACCTCGGATTTGATGTTATTGAAATGTTGTAATGCTCTGCGGCTTCGACAGTTTTTCCCTGCTGACTGAGCGCATTGGCAAGCAGATACTGCGCATAAAAATTATACGGATATTCTTCAATCAGCGCACGATAGGTTGTGATTGCCCTGGGTAATTGATCCTCCTTCCAAAATATCTGCGCAGATTCGTAACACGCCTCATCCCAAATTTTTCCCATCGCAAAAACTTCATCCACAATTTTTTGTAGGTTCATCGGTGCGGAAGGATAATACACGGTGTTTACGGTAAAATTCTTAAAGGGCCATTTCGTTGTCAGGTTTTTTATGGAACAGTCGCCGAAGGCAAGATCAAACCAGCAAATGTGAAGACTATCGGTATTAAACGGGAGCGGCGCCGCTGAGGAAGCAGGAAGAAGATGTTTTTTTTGCAGTGCGTCAAGAAATCCGCCGGCGATTAAATAATAGCCGTTCGCTTTGGGATGAAGATGTTCCCAAAATAACGATGTGTCCGAAATTCCATGCAGACTGTTAACGGCGAAAATTGAATCTGAGGAAAAGAAATAACTGTGCGTTTCTTTTGCAACGGAGCGGAGGACGGCATTGATTTTTCCCGGCGCGCGAAATTTTAAGAAATCACAATCGCGGGCTTCTTCAAAATAGATTTTTGCAGAATCATATTTCGCAAGAGAAAGATATTGTTTTGCCAGCAGGAATCTGGAGAAGGAATCTTCATTATGTTCAGAAATGAAAGTGCGCAGTTTCTGAATATTATCTTCGGCAGAATTGGTCAACAGCGCGCCGGCTTGCTGTGCTGTAACAGAATCATATTCAAACGGAGCGAACGTGAGATTGGACGTAACATCGCTGATGATTACCGGAATATTGTGTGATTGGAATATTTCAACGATGGATGTTACGTTGTTTTCAAAATTTTTGAAAATTCTTTCTGTTTCTGAAGAATGTAATTTCACTGCCGCTTTTTGAGAAACCTGTTTCATAAGATTTACATCGTGAAGCGATTCGGGAGATGGTTTTCCGGAGAAAATATTTTCCAGCAGATTTACTACGGCGAGATTGTTGAGCTGATATTTCCAGCGGGTTAAAAAAGGAAATTGTTTTTCAACCCAGGAAGCGCCGATACCGTCCGGTCCGTAAAATTCATTATGCCCGGTATATATCAGAATTATATCCGGCTGGAAACGGAGAAGCTCGTGGGCAAAATTGCGGATGACATTTGTATTAATGGCGGAAGCGCCAAGATTGACGACTTCAATTTCTTTTTCGGGATAGAGACGGCGAAGCTGCGTGCGGAGAATGCCGGGAATATTTGCGGTCATTTGATACGGAACGCCGAACATTGAAGATTCTCCGAGGCAAAAAATACGAAGGCTGTTTTTCTTTTTCTCTTTAAGAAATAACGACGGCTTAAATTCGGGAATAAGCGGGTCGGTGGAAGAGAAATATTTTTTCAGGTAACTGCGGTTTATTTTGTACCACGAAAGCTGGTCGTAGGAAACTTCTTCTACGAGCGTGGAAGTAAACTGCGGGTAGGTGTATCGTAAAGTAAATTCAATTCCGACGAAAAGAATTAAAAAGAAGAGGAGTGTTACGGCTAAAAAAATTATGTTTTTTGTGCGTTGGTTCATAAATGTACTATTGTAAAGGGTTCACAGAATATAGCACAAATCAATAAAAAATATTTTAAAT
>JACFMZ010000051.1 GCA_019455105.1 Bacteroidota bacterium
ACAATGCCGGTGAACGCAAATGAATGAAACGAAATCTATTTGTATTCAATAATCAGCTTTTTCCGTTTTCCCGTCGGGTCGGTATATTCAATCTTCAGTTCGTTTCGTTTTGCATCCTGCACGGGAAGGAGAATCGGATTTTGTTCCGGTGAAGAAGTCGGCACTGTAAATTCCGATCCATCTTTCAAACGTATCTTTGCAAAGACCTGCATTGATGGCGCAAATACTTCTTGAGCCGGAATTGTGAGATATGTTGTTCTCTCAATCGCTGTTGCCGAAAGTACTGAATATGCAGCTTCCGGTTTTGCACGGAAAGAGAGAGAGAATTCCGTTATTATGTTTTTTAATGAATCTAATGAGATTGATGCATTGGAAATTTCAACAGCCACTTTCAACGGAGTGTTTTCGGTAAGAAGCGGCGCTGATATGCTTAAGCCAAGCGTAATACCGGTGGTAGAAGTAGAACTTCCTTCGGATTCGCCCCCTTCATTTTTTCCTTCCATTGAAGTAGAATCGATGCTGCTCTGTTCCAGCAACCGAAGTTCTTCGGGCGATGATTCTTTAACGGTAATGGAGCCGTTAGAAAATGAAAAAGCAGATTGTCCGCCGTTGACGGTAACAATCTGATTAGAAAAGTTGTTTAAAAAATCTACCACTCCTCTTTGTAAGATTAACACATCGTTGCTGTCTGCGCCGGCAATTAATAAGCCGCCGGTTCCGCGAATGGAAGCCACTGAAGTCGGCGTGGAAAATTCAAATTTTTCATTCTTTTGCTTTTTCACGTCAAAGCCGAGTTCGCCTCGCCCCAGATAAACATTTTTGGAAAATTCTTTTGTCTTTTTACTGATTTCGCCGTGAATAGTAATTTCAGATTTTTCTTGAACGCGGAGGAGCGAGTTTTCAATAAATTTAATAACGGCAAAAGAATTTTCTCCTGTGCGGACAAGATTACCATCGGCGAGCGGCGTTGCCGGTTTTGCTTTCTGCCAATCGCCGCCGGCTTTCTTAAATTCTACGTTGCCGACCGGTTTGTGAATCATAGCCACAATTTTTTCCTGTGCCGAAGCAGCAGTAAGGAATAAAGGGAAAAGAATAAAAAATATTCTCACGGTTGAAGTTTTCATAATACTCAATTCCTTCTGTTAATCTTCTGTTCGCACGGAAACAATTCTATCTTTATTATCGGTTAACACTTTTTGTAAATCTTGTGTGCTTATTTTAATGCCGTTTAAGAAAATACTGTTCGTATTAATAATAATATTCTGGTTTTGAAGCGTTGAAATTATATTATTGTATTGTCCTGATGAGAGAATATTTTCTAAAACATTCATTACAACCTTTCCCTGCGGATCGGCAACTACAAAAGAGCGAATGGTACGGAGCGGTTCAACGGTAAATCCGAATGCCGTGCGGATGCCGTCTAACACCACAACATACACTTTGCCTCGTTCCAGCTGACGGGGACCGGCAAGAATTTCAATACCGGGGCGCGAAGCAGGCGACTGCGGGTAGGTATAGGTTCGTAAATTTCCTGATAACTTTCTATCAATCCGAACTCTTAAATACGGCGTCGTTCCGCTGATAGCATCTTCAAGCGAAGCATGTTCCGGGCGCAATTCAAAAACGGATAATTCTACGGCACGCGTGTCGTACGTCCATTGAAACTGCGGAAACGGCGTCGGATATTCATACCCGTTTTCAAACGGAATATCGAGAATGGCGGTGCTCGGATTGGTTACCGTTATCGGCCTGATTGGGACTGAAAAAGTTTCGCCGATATATTGTCCGTTAACAGAATCCACTCTGAACAACATTTCAATTTCATAAATACCGGAAGGAACTCTTCCGCCGCTGAGAGGATCGGTAATTTTATTTTTTAATTTTGTTTTTAATTCTTCATTAACACTGCTGCTCCAAGAAATATCGTCGGCTCCGCCGTCTTGCACATCAGCGCTGGTAAAAAGTTTTCCCTGCACCGGAATCAGAAAAGGATGTTTGGTGTGCGCATCATACACAATTGGTTCTCTTTGCCGGTCTTCTTCTAATGTTACCCACGCTTTTAAAGAAATACTCGCATACACCGGCGCGTTTGCGGTGTTAATAATCCGCAGAGAGAATGTGTTTGGTGAAAATGGTTTTATTTTTTCTGCAAGAGGATCGACTAATGAAGCGGCATTAATAATATCCGCATCGGTAATAGTGGGAACAACAGTGATGTATCGCGACTGAGACGGTTGAGAAAAAAGCGATACGGAGAAAAAGAACAACGAAATGATGGAGTTTGTTAAAAAATGTTTCATAATTATTTTCCTTATTCAATTGTTCCGGTAAGAGGTATGGATAAGTTAATCTATCTTAATTCTACTCACCGTGCCAAATATCACGAAGAGAATTTTCACAAAAACTTTTTTGGCACAGCTATATTCTTTGGTAAAAATCAGCCGAAAATATCGTTATACAGCACGTACGCCATAAAACTTAAGAGCAAAACCATTCCAACCTGCTGAATGCGAATCTGCACAGTGTGTGAAAGCGGTTTTCGGAAAATCATTTCATAAAGCAAAACAATTAAATGCCCGCCGTCTAATGCCGGAACAGGAAGGATATTCATAACGGCAAGTGAAATGGAAAGCAATGCCATAAACGCGAGAAAACTCATTACGCCGATTTCTGCAGAGCGTGTTGCCATTTGCGCAATCTTTACCGGTCCGCCGACAGATTTTGAAAAATCAGCCCGCCCAGCCACTAACTGCCAAATAGAACGAATAAAGAGTGTTGTTGCGCCGAACGTTTGCTTTACGCCGCGCGGAAAAGATTCAATCAAACTGTATTTCTTTTCTAAAATCGGTCCGGTATATTTGCTCCCCACTTGAATGCCGATTAATCCTTCATCAGAAGGAGTAACGGAAATGTTTTCAATTCTTTCTTGACGTTTAATTTCAATGGTGATGGGTTTCAACGGACTGCTTTTAACAATTTTTATAACATCGTTTTGATTGAAAACTTTTGTTCCGTTTATAGAAAGGATAATATCATTGGCAAGCAGTCCTGCTTTTTCCGCCGGCTTGCCCGGAAGAACCATACTGACAAACGCTTCGGTATTAATCGGAAAAACACCGAAGAATGACGATTCGGAAATATCAGGAATATCTTTTTTGGAAATTTTAATCGTCTGTATTTTTCCGCCTCGATCAATTTCCATGGAAATATCTTTTCCGATGTTGTCAAGATAAATAGCGGTTTGAATCGCTTCCCAGTGATCAATCTTTTCTCTGTTAATGAAAAGAATTTTATCGCCGATCTGCAATCCTGCTTTTTCTGCCGGCGTATCTTTTACCACCATCCCAATTTCGTTCGTCTGCCAGAATTGATCTCCTTGTACGTAATTGATGCCCCAAAAGATTGCCACCGCCAGAAGAATATTCATAATAACACCGGCGGAGATGACAATCATTCTCTGCCAGACCGGTTTTGCGCGGTACTCCCATGGTTGCGGCTCGGCAGTTTTAATTTCCGTATCTAAACTTTCATCAATCATTCCGGAAATTTTTACGTAGCCGCCGATAGGGAACGCTGAGATGCGGTAATCGGTGTGTCCTTCTAAGTCCAAATCTTTCGGCAGCGAGCCAAATGATGAACCGATTTTTTTATTCCATCCCCAAATGCGGTTTCCCATGCCGAGCGCGAAAACTTCTGCACGCATGCCGCATGAAATTGCCGCAATGAAATGTCCGAATTCATGAACAAAGACAAGAACGCCGATAGTGATTAAGAAATAAAAAATTGTGCTGAGAGTTTCCATAGTTCACATATAAAAGAAAAATTGTTGACGGAATGAATCTTCTTATACCGTAAAGGTAATGAAAAACCAAATGATGAAAAAATATTTTATCGAAATATTACTTTTTATCAGAAACATCTGAAAAACTCTTGAATCAGTCATGGTGAGCGCTTGCCTGCGGTTAGCAGGAAGTTGCATGCCAAAGGCATCCCTTCGAGACCATGATGTTGTTCAAATCCTCACACTTCGACTTTGTTCAGTGTGAATTTATATAATTTTAAAAACTGAATTTTCGATGTTTCTATTAATAAATAACCTTGTTGAGAGGATATTCAATAATGCCTTCCGCACCGTGCCGCTTCAATTGCGGTATAATTGACCGGACAATTTTTTCTTCAATAATTGTTTCAATGGCAACCCATTCCGGATCTGATAATTGCGAAACCGTCGGCTTTCGCAGCGCCGGAATAAGCAAGGTGATTGCTTCAAGGTTGCTTTTTCGTAAATTCATTTTTAAGCCGACACGGTTTCCCGCATTGATTGCTCCTTCAAGGAGCATTGCCATATTTTCTATTTTTTCTCTTTTCCACGGGTCATTCCAGCTTTTTTTATTTGCAATAAGCTGTGTATTCGATTCCAGAATGACATCAACAACACGCAGTTTGTTTGCCCGAAGTGATGAACCGGTTTCCGTAACATCCACAATTGCATCAACCAGCTCCGGAGTTTTTACTTCCGTTGCGCCCCAGGAAAATTCCACCTGTGCGTTGACATTGTGCTTTTTTAAATATGCCTTGGTAATCCCGATGACTTCTGTGGCAATACGTTTTCCTTCAAGATCTTTTACCGACTGCACCGGTGAGCTTTCATGAACGGCAAGAACCCACTTTACTTTCCGCATGGATTGTTTTGAATAGACAAGATTGCACACGGTAACAACATCAACGCCGTTTTCAACAACCCAATCGTATCCCGTCAGTCCGGCATCGAAAATACCGTCTTCTACGTACCGAGGAATTTCCTGCGCACGAATAAGCATTCCTTCCAATTCTTCATCATCAACAGAAGGGAAATAGGAACGGCTGGAAACCGAAAAGTTGAAACCTGCTTTTGAGAGTAAATGAAATGTTGATTCTTGTAAACTTCCTTTTGGTAAACCGAATTTAACTTTGTTCATAAAAACGTTACTGCCCGAATGTATAAGTGAATAAATTAAGCGATGGATAAAGTAAAGAATATAATCCCCACATAATAATGCCGATAGAAATCGGTATCGTGAGGTTATCATCAATGTTCCAGGAGGCGGCTTCAACAACGGTGCCGACGAGCGAGGCAACAATTCCGATAATATATTCGCCGAACGACTGATACACTTTCGGCGAAAACGCGACAACAAGTAAAGCGAAAATAAAAAAAGCAGTGCTTCCTTCGACGCTTTTTTTCAGGAATTTTCTTTTTCCGAATCTTCTGCCGATGAGCGCCGCCATTGAATCAGAAACAATAAGAATTGGGAAGGCTGTCAGCACAATCAGTTTTGGAAACACTATAACACACAGCGAAGCCGCTATTAATACATTAGTTGCGCCGTTTAACCGTTTTGTCTTTTCGTCCTGTTCGTGTTTTCGCAGCATAAACCGAAACACTTTATAAAACAGTGAAGCAACGGCGCTGTTGTAATACCGAAGGAGATCGATAAATAAAAATGCCAGCGTTACAGGCAGCAACAGCTGTAACGCCATAGTGCGCGGAATAAAATAGTAAATAATGGGAATGCTGAGCGACGAAAGATGAATTCCTTTCCGAAGAATCTCTGCCCGGTAATCAATATTTACTGAATCAATCATGCCGTTGTTTTTGGTTTGCGCCCGCGTTTTGTTTTCTCCGGTGTTCCGTTCAATTTGTCTTTTTCTGCCGCGCCGGCTTGCGCTGCCGCATTTAAAGATTTTGTTTCTCCACTGTCGGCTTTTGGAATTACCAGCGGCGGCAATGCTTCGCCTCGCAGCACTTTATCAATTTCTTCGCTGTCAAGAATTTCGCGTTCCAGCAGCGCATTGGAAAGGGCATGCAGCTTATCAATATTTTCCCGAAGAATCGTTTCGGCTCGTTTTTCTGCTGTAGTAATAATTTTCTTTATTTCTTCATCAATAATTTTTCCGGTATCGTTGGAATAATTTTGGTGTTTGGTAATTTCACGACCGAGAAATAATTCTTCTTCTTTTGCGCCGTAGGTAAGCGGACCGAGTTTTTCGCTCATTCCCCATTCGCACACCATCTTTCGCGCAATGTTGCTGGCGCGTTCAATGTCGTTTCCGGCACCGGTTGTTAGTTCATTAAAAACAATTTTTTCCGCCGTGCGCCCGCCGAACATCATAGCGAGCAGCGCCTCTAAATATTTTTTAGAATACGTATGCCGTTCATCAATCGGCAGCGACGTGGTTACGCCGAGCGCTCTCCCGCGCGGAATAATGGTAACCTTGTGCACCGGGTCGGATTCCGGAATATACTTTGCAACCAGCACGTGCCCGGATTCGTGATAGGCGGTGATTCGTTTTTCTTTTTCAGAAATAATTAACGACTTCCGTTCAATTCCCATCATCACTTTATCTTTTGCTTCTTCAAAATCACGCATGGTAACATCTTTTTGATTTTTCCGCGCTGCCAGCAGAGCCGCTTCGTTTACCAGATTGGCAAGATCGGCGCCGGCAAGTCCGGGAGTTCCTTTCGCCAGTATTTCTAAATTTACATCGCTGCCGAGAGGGATATTTTTTGTGTGAACTTTTAAAATTCCTTCGCGTCCTTTTACATCGGGGCGGTCAACAACAACCTGCCGGTCGAACCTTCCGGGACGAAGCAGAGCGGGATCAAGAACATCCGGGCGGTTGGTGGCAGCAATAAGAATAACGCCGTTGTTTTGTTCAAAGCCGTCCATTTCCACCAGAAGCTGGTTTAAAGTCTGTTCGCGTTCATCATGTCCGCCGCCGAGACCGGCGCCTCGGTGTCTGCCGACCGCATCAATTTCATCAATGAAAATTATGCACGGCGCGCTTCGCTTTGCCTGATCAAACAGATCGCGAACACGGCTGGCGCCGACACCGACAAACATTTCCACAAAATCCGCACCGCTGATGGAAAGAAAGGGAACTCCGGCTTCGCCGGCAACGGCGCGCGCTAATAATGTTTTTCCCGTTCCCGGAGGACCTAACAGCAGAACGCCGCGCGGAATTTTTCCGCCGAGACGCTGAAATTTTGCCGGGTCTTTCAAAAATTCAATTACTTCCTGCAATTCAACTTTTGCTTCATCGGCGCCGGCAACATCGGCAAAGGTAACGCGGATGGAGCCTTCGTTAAGCATTTTTGCACGGCTCTTACCGAACGAAAAAATTCCTTTTGTTCCGCCCCCTTGCATCCGGCGGAGAATGAAAATCCAAATTCCGAATAAGACTACCCACGGAAGTGCGTTTAATAAAATATTCATCCACACGCTGTCTTCTTTGGCAATGGTGAATTGCACATTGTGTTGATTCCACATTTGAACAATATTTTCATCAATATTTGTGTAGGGAAGCGTTACGAAAAATTTGTCAACTTTTTTAATTCCGCCGCTGGAAACTTTTATTTCCTGCTGTTCGCGTAAGACTCCGTGAAAATCAAAATCATTAAGATTTGATTTTTTGATTGTGGCTTTCTCAATTAAATTATTTTGCAGAAAATCCTGATACTGCGAAAAAGTTACTTCCTGCTCGTTGCCGTCGGTGCTGCGAAACATTGTCATCAGCACAAACACGACCATGAGAATTGCCGTCCACATAAAAACAATGCGGAATGCTTTTCCCCAGTTAAACTCATCGTCGTTTCGCATCGGCGATTTCGGATTTTTTCGCATATTTTTTTTCGGAATAAACGGAGGGCGTTTCGGCTGGTTACCGTTATTCGGCGATTGATTTTCTTTTTTGTTTTCTTCAGACATGACTGCTCCTTACGATACTGCTCAATTCAATTTCAAAAATAGATACTGTGAATTCATAAACGCAATTTTCTGCGGTTGGGTTTCATTGTTTTGCAATTTTATAGATGGATGGAATATTGCGTCCTTTTTGCGCGTAATCCAATCCGTAGCCGAGAACAAATTCGCTGGGAATATTGAAGCCGATATAATCAACCTCAGTCGGTATTTTTAATGACTTTGGTTTCACCAGAAGTGATACCACGGAAACCGATGCCGGCTGATGGGCGTTTAATATTCTTTTAATAAAATCAATGGAAAGTCCGGTATCAACAATATCTTCAACGACAATAATATGGCGGTTTTTTACCTGCGAGTTAAGGTCTTTCAATAAATGCACATTTCCCGATGTAATTTTTGAATCGCCGTAACTTGATAATTTCATAAAATCCACTTCACACTCAATAGTAATCCGGCGGATTAAATCGGCAAAGAAAATATAGGCGCCGTTTAAGATGCCGATGAAGATCGGAGTTTTACCCTCAAAATCTTTGCTGATTTTCTTTCCAAGCTGGCGGATGCGTGCTTGGATTTTTTTTTCGTCAATGTAGGATTCAAACAGTTCGTTGTTAACGATAATTTTCTTCTTTGCCATGTGAGAATGTTAATGATAGTTGATAAACGTGTTTTGTTTTAGATGTTATTTTAAACCGATCGTCAAGCCGGCATCCGCCGACCCACACAATGCGATTTTTGCTTTCAAGTATCGGTACGTTATTTTTTTGATTCTGTGTTAATTTCAAATCGGTAAAAAAATCACTGAGTTTTTTTGAGCCTTTCATGCCGAGCGGAATAAAGCTGTCTCCGCTTTTCCATGAACGAATATGAATCGGAAAACTGATTGATTCCGCATCAACAAATTCAACAAAAGGATCTTTTCGAAATTTTTGAACTTCTCTTTTTACCGGAAAAAGCTCTATGGTAAACTGTTTTGTGGAAACTGTTCCCGGCTTTAAAAGTTTCAGCATTACGTTCTTTACTTTTTTCTTCGGATAAAACTCTATTGCCTCTCCCGTTCTTTCCGCGCGCCAGCTTTTGCTGAGCTGAATGATGGTTCCTTTTTGCCGGTCGAAGAGTTCTATAATAGAGATAATATGTTTGAATGTCGGTTCAATTCCCAGTTCATTCAGCAGAACGCGGAGAGTCATCTTTTGAATAAAAAGATGATGCTTTTTTATTTTTTGAACCTTTAACAGATACACGCCGCTTCGTTTTTGAATCAATTCACGGAGAATCTCTTCAAGAAGTTCATCAATAAATTTTTTTCCGTCGCGAAAAATTTCTGCTTCCTGATTTAAAGTTTGAACAACCGAAGGATTCAATTTTTGAATCGCCGGAAGCAGATTCTTCCGAATATAATTGCGCGAGTATGTCTCTTTTTTATTGGAAGAATCTTCGCGCCAGACCAGACGGCGCTCTTTTGCATACGCCGAAATTTGTTCGCGAAAAGCAAAAAGAAGCGGGCGGATAATTTTTTTTTCGCGATGAAATGGAGGAATTCCTGCTAACCCTTCCATGCCGCTACCGCGAAAAAGATTAAAAAGAATCGTCTCGGCATTATCATTGGCATTATGCGCAGTAGCAATGCAATCGGCTTTCAGTGATTTTTTTAGTTTTTCAAAGAACGAATAACGAATTTCGCGTGCGGTTTGCTGTAAATTTTTTTTCTTTGCTAACGCACGCGTACCGGCTCTTTCGCCGTAAAAGGGAATGCCGTACTGTTCCGCAATTTTTTTTACAAATTTTTCATCGCCGTCGGATTCTTTTCCGCGAAGCTGATGATTGATATGCGCAATGTACAGTTGTAAGTTCCAGCTTTCTTGTAATTGTGCAAACAAATCAAGCATTACCAAGGAATCAATTCCGCCGCTGACAGCAATAATTACTGTTTGATTGGGAGAAAAAAGATTTTGTTTACGGATGTAATGCGTGAAGTTACGCAGAAGTGTGTTCGACCTTTTCATAAAAAAAATCCTTTCAATCTGTTTTTGACCGAAAGGTTAAAAGGACGTTGACAACTTTTTTGTATAAAAACGCCGGGAAACCGAAAAAAATCCCTGATATTTTGGCATTTACTCACACTTTTCTGCTAAATATAGGAATAATTGAGTGGAGTTGCAATTACAAGATAGAAGATAAATTGAGCGAAATAAAATAACAATGAACATTATACCGCAGTATTTCCCACGCCGTAAGTACTGAATTTTTGGAAAAGTTTTTAACGCATATTTTTTATCGGTGAGTGCGCTCATCCATTCAACTGTTTAATAGTAGCCATCCAATAGTTTTTTACATATAAAAAGCAGTTAAAATCCGCGTAGTTTCGGGCACAGAATTTGTAAAATATGTTCTGAGTTTCGGTTTCATTTAAAATAATAATTGTGCTAAAAATATTTTAACGGAGTTTATCAATGCAAAGATATTTGCAAAACCTTCCGGAGGTTATCAATAAAATTTTTAACAGCAATACTTTAGAAAAAATTACTGCTGAAGATATACTGGTAAACTGCCCGAAGCCGTTCTGTGTTGTCGGTAATGCTGTTATTGAATATGAGTTTGGCAGTATTATTGATTCCTATGCAACAGTCATTCGAATGAATAATTTTAAAACCAGCGGTTACGAGAAAATCGTCGGGAGTAAAACGACGCTCCGCTGTGTCAGCGGCTGGCTTGATGTAGAAAACAGAAATGAACATCTGGAATTCAGCCCGTTTACAAAATCAGCAAACGAATCAAAAAATTTAAACGCTTACAACAGCAAGAACGACATACCGGTAATTACGGCATTAAGCGATGTGCATAAATTTATTCCCGAAGTTCCAAATCCTTCAACCGGATTTGCGCTGATTCAACTCCTGCGAAACTTAGGCATTGAAGCGGATCTTTTCGGATTTGACGGATTTAAAACAAACCATTATTGGGAAAAAGATAAACCTCTTAATACCACCCATTCATTCAGCGAACTGGATTTTATTCTTCGCCGCGGCAACGTCATCTCTGTAAGCACACTATTTCCTTATCAGAATATTTACGACCATTGTCACTCCGAATATTCCGACTATAATGAAAATGCCGGCCTGCATATGATCCGCGCTCTCAATAAAAATTTTTCGGAAAAAAAAATTTTAGAATTTGGTGCCGGTAACGGCGATCTCTCAAAATATTTTGAAGACTCCGGAAACACCGTTACAGCGGTAGAAGTCTCGCGTGTTGCATTTCAGAAAATTCCGATTCACAATAAAATTAACGGCGATGTTTTTTCGCTCCGTCATCTCAAAGATAAATATGACGTTGTTGTTTCGATAGAAGTGCTGGAACATTTAACGGAAACCGATATTCAGTTGTTTCTTAAATACGCCTCGTATTGCTGCCGGGAATGTTTTCTTACCGTATCAACCCGACCGAGCGGACTGCTCGGACCGAATGGTGAAAATTTACATGCTACAGTACGGGATGAACATTGGTGGCGTCAGACGGTTGCAAAGTATTTTCATGCTCACGTGAAAAAAGGAATTCACGACCAGCAATATCTTATTGAAGGACGAAGCAAAAATTTTACCGAGGCGCTGCAAAGTGATTATTATATCAAAAAAGGATATTCGCACCGGGAAGAAATACGCTATTTTGTAGATTTACCCAGCAGTGAAAGCGGAATAAATTATCAGCCGAATGTGTATCTGCTTGCAGCGCAGTTAGCCAGGGAAGTGAAGGCAAATTATATTATTGATTTAGGATGCGGCAGCGGCGAGAAACTGGCAAACCTTCATCCTGAATTTAAGATTATCGGCGTCGATTTTGGAAAAAATATTGAACACTGCAGGCAAATGTATCCGTTCGGCGAATGGATTGACTTTGATTTTGAATCCGACTTATCAATACCAATAGCACAGGAAATTCTTGCCCGCTCCGTCATTATCAATTCGGATGTTATTGAACATGTTGCTGAACCGTATCTTCTGCTGAAAAAAATTTCGCCGATGATGCTTCATGCGAAATTTACTTTACTCTCAACACCGGATCGTGAACTGAATTGGGGTAAAGAACAAAACGGTCCGCCTCCCAATCCTCATCATATTCGCGAGTGGACAATCGAGGAATTAACCAGAATGCTTTCGGCGTACGGTTTTCTTGTCGGCAGTTCCGGCGTTACCCTTAGCAACGACAAAGAAATGGAAGATAAAACAATTCTTACCGTTCTGGTAAACCGTGAACTGGCGAAGAATCCGGCAATGGTTCGCGAGCTGCTGATAAAGTATCAAAAGCCGAAAAATATTTTCTTTACAATAACGGCAGAGGGAGGATACGAAAGGCATTCAGGAACAAGTACGTATGTGAAACCGTATTTATCCAGCGGCTATACGCCGCAGCAAATGAAACAATTAAATGTCGTTGCGATTATTTCTGCGCATAATGAAGGAGATGTTATTGGTCATGTTATCGGCGCACTAATTCACGATGGAATTCAGGTGTATCTTCTCGATCACAATTCATCGGATACTACGGCGTCTGAAGCGGCGAAATGGCTTGGCAAAGGATTGCTGCATATTGAAAAATTTCCATCGGAGAGCAACTATCCCAAAGATAATGCCGAGCAGTACATTTGGACCGATATTTTAAAACGGAAAGAAGAGATAGCTCTTTCCCTTGGAGCCGATTGGTATATTCACGCCGATGCCGATGAGTTTAGGGAAAGCCCGTGGGAAAACATGAATCTGCTGGAAGGAATTGCGTATGTGGATTCGCTGGGATATAACGCAATTGATTTTCA
Source organism: Bacteroidota bacterium (assembly GCA_019455105.1). GTDB lineage: Bacteria > Bacteroidota > Ignavibacteria > UBA10030 > UBA8401 > JACFMZ01. The sequence goes on from JACFMZ010000051.1 coordinate 12,553, forward strand.
TTTGCTCCAATTCCGCCCGACGAATAATAATTTTACCGGCGGAGACGTTCGCGAATATCTCCGGTATTATGAAGAAGGAGAAAGCTTTAACGTTAAACAGATTAAAGCGTGGAAAAATCTTCGTACCGCGGTTCATCTTCCCAAACACGGCGGGCATGAAGTTGAATTTGAAGGAAGAAAGATTTTTCCTATTCCGTTTATTTTGCGTCATTATCCAATACGCAATGAACAGCAGGGGATTAAAAAAATATTTACCGATCGGATTCCACGCTTTAACCAAGCGGAGCGGAGTAACGGCTGGCATGTGCAGTATGATACGGTAAACCGAGAGCATCCGAAAATTCTTTATGATGAATCGGCGCTGCAAAAATATGACGGCAGCACGTTTAAACGAAATTATCTGGCGGCGTATTCCAAAAATATTCTGGAATTGCTGAGCGCTGAAACTTCCAGAGCAAATAATTTTGAATACCGATATTCTGCCGCCGTAAAAAGAATTTCTGAAGCGGCAAAAGAAGTTTCCGCATTACGTGATACGGCAGATTTTACAAACTGCAGTTCTGAAGTCATGCTGCCGCCGCCCGAACAGACGGCTAAAAGTCTGCCGAAACGGAAAGATTTCAGTGCGCAGCTGAAACTTTCGGATGTATACATAAAGAATCATAATTATTTTGATGCGTATGTGCTGCTTCAAAAAATTCTGAAAGAAGAATCTTCCAACGAACCGGCACGGGAAAAAATTATTCAGCTTGAAGAACAGACTATTGCGTATCGGGTGAAAAAAAACTGGAATCCGCAAAAAAGCGCGGAGATTTTGGCGGAAGCGGAATCATACATTCAGCAGGAAGATTTGGAAAATGCGAAAAGCACGCTCTACAAGATTTTAAATTTAGAGCCGTCGAATATTGAAGCGCTCAACGATCTTTCCGTTATCACTATTATTGAAAATAATCTCTCCGAAGCGGAAGAGCTTCTCTCCATTATCCTTCAATGCGATCCTGAAAATGAAGTTGCGTTGACGAATTTAAAATATCTTCAGAATAGAAAAACGGAATCTTCGCAGGATGATGTTCTTATTCAGAAATTTTCTACACAAACAGAATATGATTCTTTTCTCAATGCAACGGGAGAAGAGCAGCGTGTCCGTTCGGAGCAAGAATTATCGCTTGTTAATATCAACGGAGCTTCGCCTGTTGTTCATGGAACATGCATTGCGTGTAATAAGGAAGTTGATTTTCTCGTTGAATATGCTGCGGAACAGCAGCCGAACGGAAAGAGAATCCCCAACTGGCGGGAGAGCGTGCTGTGTCCTTCGTGCCGAATGAATAACCGTATCCGCGCTTCCATTCATTTTTTTGAAAAAAAATTTCAGCCGTCTCGCGATGCTAATATTTATCTCACCGAGCAGACAACGGCGCTGTATCAGTATTTATCGCGGAACTATGCACACGTCATCGGCAGCGAATATTACGGGGACAAACTTCCGCTCGGCAGTTATACTTCTTCGGGAATCCGCAATGAAGATATTACGGCATTAACTTTTCCGGATAATTCACTGGATTTTATTCTTTCGTACGAAGTGCTGGAACATGTTCCGGATTTTCAAAAAGCACTGCATGAATTTTATCGCGTGTTGAAACCAAACGGAACGTTAATTTTTTCTGCGCCGTTCGCAAGAAATTCTGCTTCCAATATCATCCGCGCGGTTATTCGGAACGGAGAAATTCAGCATCTCCTGACGCCGGAATATCACGGCGATCCGATTAATTCCGACGGATGCCTCTGCTTTCAGCATTTCGGCTGGGAAATTTTAGAAAATTTAAAATACGCCTCCTTCTCAACGGTCTATGCGGCAACGGTGTACTCGCAGCAGTACGGATATTTGGGGAACGGCGATATCTTTTTTACGGCGGTGAAATAATTTTGAAAAAATAGTATGGAAAAAATACTCATTATAAAACTCGGCGCTTCCGGCGATGTGGTGCGAACAACAACGCTTCTTCATATTCTTAACGGGGAAATTCACTGGCTGACCGGCGATATGAATGCGATGCTGCTGCAGGGAATTCCGAAAATAAAAAAAATTATTACGCCGTCTGAGCTGGCGGAAACATCGTTCGGCGAATACGATCTGGTGATTAATCTTGAAGATGACGTGGAAAGTTCAATGCTTCTTTCCGGCATTAAGACAAAAGAAATCTTCGGCGCGTATTTAGGAAAGGATCAAAAAGTTCATTACACCGAAAGTTCAAAAGAATGGTTCGATTTAAGTTTAATCAGCACGCACGGAATTAAAAAAGCCAATCAATTAAAATTTGAAAATAAAAAATCGTATCAGGAAATGATTTTTTCCGGATTAGGATACACCTTTGCCGGCGAATCGTATCTGCTTCCGGAAAGTCCGAAGACGGATTTACGAGGCGATATTGCCGTTGCACCGAAAGCTGGAAAAGTCTGGCCGATGAAAAATTGGGCGTATTTTAATCTGCTGGTGAAACATTTGCGAAGCGAAGGGCTTTCCGTCAATATTCTTCCGGAGCGGCCGACGATGCTGGAACATTTAGCCGATGTGAGAAATCATGAAGTGCTGATCAGCGGCGACAGTCTGCCGATGCATTTTGCGCTCGGCAGCGAAATTCCGCTCGTAACGCTTTTTATCTGCACCAGCGCTGCAGAAATTTATGATTATAATCTTATGACGAAAATTGTCTCCCCCGATTTGCAAAAATATTGGTATCGAAGAGATTTTGACGAGAAAGCAACGAAATCAATTCCGTTCGATGAAGTATTATATTCGGTATCAAAAATTCTTGAGAGGAGACTTGTACATGCTCATTAAGCTGCGCAGCGAATTACAAAATTTATATAATGAAGTTCGCTATGATGACGCTCTGGCGCTGCTGGAAGATCACCTTGCGCTTGCTTCTTCTGCGGAAGAAGAAGCTGAAGTATTTTATCAAACGGCAAAGATACAATTTTATCTAGGCGGGTATGATAACGCGGAGAAAGCAATTCTGCAGGCATTGGAAAAGAACAGCAGTAATGAGCGCGCCGTTCTGTATTACGGATTGATTCTTGAGAAAAAAGGAAAATATTTAGAAGCAGCAACACTGTTAAAACAACTGTATGATACTTCAAAAGAATACAAACATGTTTGGGATAAAATTCTTTCACTGCTTAAGAACTTTGAAACAGGAGAACAAAAATATTTTCAAAACGGCGGAAAAAATTTAGAAAAGAATCATCCGTTGATTTCAATTCTTATTCTCTGCTATAATAACGTTGAATTTACGGCGAAATGTTTATCGGCGCTTTTTGAAAATACCGGCTATGCAAATTTTGAAGTGATTGTTGTTGATAATGCTTCCGTCGATTCTACGGCTGATTTATTAGAATGCTACGGTGATAAAATTACCTTTGTGCATTCGCAAAAAAATTTAGGATTTGTCGGCGGAAATAATTTAGCGGCGCACTATGCGAAAGGAGACTATTTCGTTTTCTTAAATAATGATACCGAACCACAGAAAGAGTGGCTTACGCATCTCTATAATACGTTTCTTGTTCACAAGGATGCGGGAGCGGCAGGTTCTATGCTGGTCTTTCCGGATGGGAAATTACAGGAAGCAGGCGGAGTAATTTTTAATGATGCGAGCGGCTGGAATTACGGAAAATTTCAAAGTACGCAGGATTCTAAATATACCTTTGCCCGCGAAGTAGATTATTGTTCGGGGGCGTCACTGATGGTTCGCGCTGAAATTTTCAAAAGTCTCGGAGGATTTGATGAACGCTTTGCCCCTGCATATTATGAAGATACCGATCTCTGTTTCAGCGTGAGAAAGAAAGGATACAAAGTCTATTACAATCCTTTTTCAATTGTGAAACATTTTGAAGGCGCCACGGCGGGAAAAGATGTACAAAGCGGATTTAAAAAATTTCAAGTTCTTAACGCGCCGAAATTTATTGAAAAATGGAAACACGAACTCGCCTTACAGTCAAATCCTGATCCGCAGTTACGATATGTATTTTCCGACCGAAATAAAGGGAAGCGGATATTAATTATTGACGATATTCCGCCGCTTCCGGATAGAGCCGCGGGCGCGCTTCGCCATTATCACACGCTGAAACAAATGCTCAATCTCGGATATAAAGTAACGTACGTGCATTTGATGGGGGCAACATTTAATGATGAGAGCGCCGTAAAATATCTCGGCGAATTTCGAATGCAGGGAGTGGAGTTTGTATGGTTCAATTATGAATATTGGTGGAGTTTCAGAGAAACACCGCAAGCCGCCGAGTATATTCAAACGCTGATACAAAGTCTTGAGCTTCCGTTAAGAGATTATCAATATGTCTATATCGCCTTCTGGCATATTGCAGCATATTTTATTGACCATATTAAAAAATTAATTCCGCAGGTTCCTGTTTTAGTGGATACGATGGATATTCATTTTCTGCGAGAACAGCGCCAAGCGGAAATTTCCAAAGATAAAAAATTATTAGAGAGCGCGGCGAAAACGAAAAAGGATGAATTGGCGCTTTACGCCAAAGCGGACTGCATAACGGTAGTTACGGAAAAAGACAGAGACGAGCTGAACAAATATTTAAAAGAAAAACCGGTCTTTATTTTAACCGATGTGCACGATTCCAAAGAAACCGCGCTTTCTTTTGATGAGAGAAAAGATCTGGTGTTTGTCGGCAATTTTAATCATAACCCGAATGAAGATGCGGTTCTTTTCTTTGTTCAATCAATATTTCCGCACATTAAAAAGCAGATTCCGGATTGTAAATTTTATGTTGTCGGAAATAATCCGACGGAAAAAATACGTCAGCTTGCTTCTCAGGATATTATCGTTACGGGCTGGGTACCTGATGTAAAACCGTTTATTGAGAAATGTAAAATAGAAGTAGTGCCGCTCCGGTTCGGCGCCGGCAATAAGGGAAAAGTCGGCGAAGCATTATCATACGGTCTGCCGATTGTGACTACGGAAATCGGCGCGGAGGGAATGGGAATTATCAACGGCGAGCATGCCTTTGTTGAAGATGAAGCGCGGGCGTTTGCCGAACGGGTAATTGAATTATATCGTTCGCCTGAACTCTGGAATAAATTTTCTAAAAAAGGAAAAGAACTTATTACCTCTCAATATTCCAGCACGTTAATGCGCAGGCGGTTGAAGTATATTTTCGGATATGAAACAAAAACATCATTAACGAGCCGGCGCGCGCTGACACAGGCAAATCCGCCGAAGGTCAGCATTATTATTCCCGTGTATAATCAATTTGAGTTTACGCAGAAATGTATTCAGAGTATTCAGCAGCATGTTCATCTGAACTATGAAATTCTTATAGTGGATGATGCATCAACAGACAAAACAAAAAATTATTTTTCCGGCGGAACGGAACAGCGGTATTTTCGGAATGAAAAGAATATCGGATTTCCCGGTTCGGTGAATATTGGAATTAAAAATTCCTTAGGCGATTATATTATTACACTGAACAACGATACCGTGGTTACCGACGGATTGATGGAGAGAATGCTCAAACTTGCGGAGTCTGATGCGGCAGTGGGAATTGTCGGACCGATGTCGAACAGAGTCAGCGGTGTACAGCTTGATACAAATGCAAATTATCAATCGATGGAAGAAATGAACCGCTATGCGGCAAATCGACAGAAAGAACATCAAGGGAAATCTTTTGCGTTTCCGCGCGTTGCTTTTTTATGCACGCTTATTAAGCGGGAAGTGATAGAAAGACTCGGCGGACTCGATGAACGGTTTGCTCCCGGAAATTTTGAAGATGATGATTTTTGCCTGCGCGCGCAGCTTGCCGGATATAAAACGGTTATTGCACAGGATGCGTTTATTCATCATTACGGGTCAAAAAGTTTTACGGCTGAAGGATTGGAAAAGTATCAAAAACGGCTTTCCGTCAATAGAAAAATATTTGTTGATAAATGGGGAGCCGATCCTGATGAACTATGGCTGAAAGGGAAATCAATAAGGAAAAGAAATCCGGAGTTTCCCATTTCTTCCGATCTGTTTACTGAACATCTCCGGCGGGCGATTATTTATCTCGATGAACAGGAATATGATACGGCATTGCAAAATTTGGAAGCTGCCATAAACTATTTTCGGAAATCATCCCGCAAAGGATTTGAACAGATTGCGTTATCGGATTTGCTGAATAATGCGGCAAATGCCGCATTAATGACCGGCGATTTAATAAAAGCAGAAAAATATTTTAGGCAGGAGTTAGATGAAAATCCCGGCTCCACCAACGCGAGAATAGGACTGGGAGATTTATTTTTCGAACAGAAAAAATATTCCGATGCCGAAAAAATGTATAAAGATGCCTTGGTAAAAGATTCAGAAAACCGACGTGCAAAAGAGGGTTTGAATAAAGTGTATAAGGCGATGAATCAGGGAGGGAAGAATGATATTCGGCAGGAAGTGCTGGCTGTTTTCCGCCATGCAGAGAAATTAACTGCCGAAAAGAAATTGAACGAAGCCATTGAGCTTCTTACAACCTTGCTGGAAACATTACCTTCCGGCGGAACCGCTGAAGTAAAATCCGATGTTTGTAATTTTCTCGGCAGATGTTTTCTTGCGCTGAATGATTTAGAAAAAGCAAAAGAATATTTTGAAGTATCGCTTCAATGCAACGGAAATTCCTCTGAGGCATGCGCCGGACTCGGCGAAGTTTTTTATCTCGCCGGCTATGATGAACATGCAAAAACGATGTTTGAATGGGCAGTAAAACATGATGCCGGGAACAGTACTGCCGTGATGCGGTTAAAAGAGATTGAAGGACAAAAAGAATTAGTAAAAACGAGTATCGATTCATGAAGGCGACAGTTTCACTTTGCATGATTGTAAAAAATGAAGAGCAGTTTCTTCCGGGGTGTTTGGAATCCGCACAACCGTTTGTTGATGAAATAATTATTGTCGATACCGGTTCCACGGATAGAACAAAAGAGATTGCTCTTCAATATAATGCGCATCTGTATCAGTTTTCTTGGAACGGTAATTTTTCCGATGCAAGAAACGAATCGATAAAGCGCGCAACCAGCGATTGGATTTTATATTTAGATGCCGACGAGCGTTTGACAGAGGGATTTCGCATTCGTGAAATTGTTAATAATAATTCTGTGTTTGCGTATTCGCTTCTTATTCGCGGAAAGCATCTTCTTCCTTCCGGCGAAGTTGAACAAGTTAATGCCTATCCGCGGTTGTTCCGACGCCATCCGAAAATATTTTTTGAGGGAGAAGTTCATGAACAGATTTCTCCTTCTTTGGAACGGCTGAAGAAATCGATTGTCGCAGCATCCATCGTTATTGAGCATCTCGGGTACGGACAGAGTTTAGAAATTGTGCAAGAGAAATGCCGGCGTAATGCAGCGCTGCTTGAAAATCAGCTGGCGAAAAACCATCGGGATCATTACGCACGGTATCAGCTCGGCAATACGTTTGTGGTGATGCAGGAATACGAACAAGCGGAAAAACATTTACGGCAGGTTCTTTCGTCGTCTATCGGACGGAGTATTAAAGCCACCGCTTGTAATCTTCTGGTAGAAATCTGCGTGAAGCGTAATGATTTGGAAATAGCCGTTGAGTGGTGTAAAGAATCGTTACGGTATATCAATGAACAGAGTATGGCGCGGTGGTTTCTTTCCGGGATTCTTGCTCACAATAAAAAATATGAAGATGCGTTAACCCTTCTGAAGCATTTGGATAAACAGTATGCAATCGGCAAGACGCAGCTGGCTCACGATATTGTTCTGACGAAAACACAAATTTATGAACGGATGAATTACTGCTACGAGATGCTTTCACACGATACTTTTGAGGCAAAGAATATTGAAGGCGCAGAGCGTTGGATTTCGGAAGCGGAAAAAAATAATATTTATTCTTACAGTCTGCAGCGCCGCGGGATTGAAACAGCGTTAACACGAAAGGACATTCGGTCGGCAAACAGCCGCTTGTCGTATGTTATTAATAATTTACCGGAAGAGTTTGCATCGCAAAGAGAGAAATTCTCCGCTATTCAAGAAAAATTGCGGCACTTATCGGCAGCAGAAAAATATTTACATTACGACTAAAGATTTTCAAAAATGTGCCGATAATATATATGTAACAACAATCCACGGGTAATAGGCACGGATGCCGGCATATTGCCCACCAATATAAACCATATAAATACAAGGAGGTATTTATGGCATTCTCAACAGGCGGTCGTATTAACACAAACGTTAATGCGAATCAAGCATACAGCGCGCTGACTTCAATCAGCCGTGATCTCGGTGTTCACCAACTTCGTTTGGCAACCGGTAAAAAAATCAATTCTGCAGCAGACGATCCGTCAGGATACGTAATTTCCAAGAAAATGGAAGGACGTATTCGTGCGATGAACTCTGCCGTTGATAACGTCGGGGACGCACAAAGTGTGTACGGTGTTGCCGAGGGCGGATACCAGACTATTGCTGACATTCTTGTTACCGTAAAGGAAAAACAAGCACGCGCAGCAAACGGCGGTTTAGGCGGCGATGAACTGAACGCTATTGCATCGGAAATTAACTCGTTAATGAGTGAAATCGACGATATCAACAGCCAAACAAAGTTCAACGGTGTAGCGCTGCTTTCAAGCTCTTACAACAAGTCGTTCCAGGTTGGCGAAGCATCAGGAGATACATTATCGGTAAGCTTCAGTGCGTCAACCGGTGCAAACGCACTGCTTGGTGTTGCTGCCGGATCGGTAACCTCTGCGAACATTGCTTCGTTAACGGCTGATAATGGATTGACTACAGTCAATACAGAAATCGGAAAAATCGGTGCGAACATGAACCGGCTCCAAACCAAAGAGTCGAACCTGACGACAGCGATTACGAAT